>JAZQPR010000084.1:0-74845 GCA_045628605.1 Oscillospiraceae bacterium | reverse complement strand
GTCCAATGGGAGGTCCAATGGGTGGTCCAATGGGAGGTCCTATGGGTGGTCCAATGGGAGGTCCTATGGGTGGTCGTCCAATGGGCGGTCCTATGGGAGGTCCGATGGGTGGCCCAATGGGTGGTCCTATGATGGGAGGCCAGATGGGTGCTCCGACAGGAAGTCCGATGGCTGACCCTAATGGAAATAATCAGTAATGTAACTGTAATTTTCTGATAGAATTATAATAGCTTGACTGACTACAGATCCGGATTGTCATTTAGCAGTCCGGATTTTGTAGTTTTAAGGTTTAGCTTTGAATAACAGACATGCTTGATATATAGACAGAAAACTTTTGTGAGCAGGAGGTGTTTAAACTGAAAAAAAGACGGATAAGTTATGTAAGAATCATTGGAGTGGCATTACTGCTCATGGTGCTGATATGGGGATGTGATTCTCTCAGAAGAGTGACTGTTAAACAGAATTCAGATGAAGCTCTTCAAAAATGCATAAAAAAGGGTAAAGGCGAGCAGGTTCAGATATCTGATGAGTCACAAAGTTCTGATGAACAGGATTCATATAAAGCTGCTGAAGAATCATATGATTCAGTAGTTAAGAACAAAGCTGATTTAAGTGTTGGTTCGCTGACTCTTGTAAACCGGGATCATGAATTTGTATTTCCTGAAAATGAAGACGGACTTGTAAAAATGGCCGACAATACCAACAGAGATCATTATAAACTTGCTTATCTTACATATTTGCTTGACCCTGAAGCACTGTCCGCATTGAATAATATGATGAAAGATTTTCATTCTGTTCATGAGAGCAATGATGTTACTGTATATGAGGCATATAAATCACATTCAGCTCAGAACGATTCATATTCTGCACCTGCAGAGGGCACAGAGATTCTCAGCGGAGACAATAATCTTCCGGCCGGATTTTCTGAACATCATACCGGATATGCAGTAGATTTTATTCTTGTTGATTCAGCATCAAATATAAGAAAATTTGACGGAACCGGTGATTATGAATGGTTTAAGAAGAACTGTTTTAAATATGGTTTTATTTTAAGATATCCGGAACATAAAGAAGAATCAACGCATATGGCATATCAGCCTGCTCATTTCAGATATGTCGGAATTCCGCATTCGTATATTATGAATGAAAATGATTATTCTCTTGAGGAGTATATTTCAGAGCTGAAAAAATATCAGGTCAGTGGTGAACACCTTACTTACTCACTGTACAGTTACGATTATGAGATATATTATGTAAAAAGTACCGGTGACAGTACATCAGTTCCGGTTTTGTCTGATACTGATAAAAAAGTAGTTGTTTCAGGAAACAATGAAGATGGATTTATAGTAACAGTTACAAGCAAAAAGGAAACTGAAGAGCAGGTGACCACATCTGCCGTGACAAATGCTGCTGTAACTGAAAGCACATCAGCAACTGCAAATTAAAAAAAGAACACTAAATATGCTTCTTTAAATAATAACAGCAATTTTTGAAAACTGCAGTAATATTTTACTGCAGTTTTTTTGTTGACATGGTACAGACAGGCATGATATAATAAATAAGTATGTATGGCTTTTGAATAATTGTTCCGCAGATGTTTATTCAAATGACGTAACATGTATTTTGCGGAGAAACGGATGAATCTTATATGGAAAAGGTAAGAATACAAAAAATAATTGCAGACAGCGGCTACTGCTCAAGAAGAAAAGCTGAGGAATTGATTTTAAAAGGTAAGGTCAGACTGAACGGTCACCCTGTAAAGCTCGGTGATAAAGCCGGTATGGCAGATGACATTACAATAATGGGTGAAAAACTTGTCAGAGTAAAAAAGAAAAAGAATATCTATCTTATGCTCAATAAGCCAAGAGGATATGTTACAACAGTATCAGATGAAATGGACAGAAAATGTGTCATGGATCTTCTGACCGGTGTAACTGAAAGAGTATATCCTGTAGGAAGACTGGACAGAAATTCTGAAGGTTTGCTTTTGTTTACAAATGATGGAAAGTTTGCAAATAATATCATGCATCCGAGTAAACATATTTCAAAGACATACAGGGTAACAGTCAGACCTGATATTACAGATGACCAGCTGATAACTCTTTCTTCCGGAATGGAAATTGACGGATATAAAACGCAGCCTGCTGTTGTAAATGTTCTTTCCAAGGAAAACGGAAGAGTTGTTCTTCTTGTAACCATCAAGGAAGGAAGAAACCGACAGGTAAGAAAAATGTGTGAGGGTGTCGGACTTGAGGTCGCAAGACTGAGACGTATAAGTATAGGACCTTTGAAGCTCGGAATGCTTAAACCGGGAACATACAGGGAACTTACTGCTGAAGAACTCAGAGCACTTCGAAATGCGATGGGAGAATAATTTATGCTTGAGATAAGAGAATTACAGGATACTGAGAAGTATAGTGAAGTATTAAAAAGGCTCGGCGGAAAAAGCGACGAATACAGAGTTGTCGAATCTTTCGGACATGATCATGAAGTGAACGGATATGCTGTATATTCATTGTCACCTGAAGCTGTAATAATTCATGAGGCTGATTTCGGCAAAGATATTTTACTTGGCGACGGGATCCTTCGTGCGGTCTTGTTCAAGGCCTGCCTGAAGGGAACAGAGTGCGGAATATGTCTTGCCTGTGACGGAGATACAAATCTGTTTGAAAAAATGAAATATGAAACATCAGAACCGGGTAAAATTTCTCCGATCAGCTCATTTCTTGACGGATGTTCAAAATGCAAAGAAATGAGATGAACTATTGCAAAATGTCTGAAAATATGTTAATATAAATTTGTATACGATAAAATGAGGAGATATTCTCCTTTTTAATAAATCAGGAAGGAAATAATTATGCAGATGGATAGAAATTTTGACAGTATTGCACGCAAAAGACTTTCGTATTTGTTTGATGAAGGTAATTATACTGAAATAGGTTCTTTTTCCGCAGAAAAAGAAAATCCTGCAAGTGTAATTACTGCGTATGGTTATGTCGGCGGCTCTCTTGTTTATGCTTTTTCGCAGGACAAAGAAATCAGCCTTGGAGCTGTAGGACCTGTTCATGCACAGAAAATAGCAAAACTATATTCTCTTGCAGCAAAAACAGGCAGACCGGTAGTCGGCATTCATGATTCAAACGGGGCATTTGTTGACGGCACTATCGATTCACTTACTTCATACAGTGATATGATAGGTGCAGCTTCAGCAGTCTCGGGCGTTGTTCCGCAGATTTCAGTGATTGCAGGTGTTTGTGCGGGAAGTGCAGCACTTTTCGCATGTTCTGCTGATTTTGTAGTAATGACTCGTGATGCTGAGCTTTTTGTTTCACCTTCTTCTCTCTATGAAAAGAACGGTGCAGGTTCTGATGCAGCTGCTAAAGCAGGCAACGCATCACTGATCTGTGATGATGATGAAAAGGCAATGGATTCAGTTAAGGAACTTCTCAGACTCATTCCTGAAAACAATCTTACTCCTGTACCGGTATATGAGTATAGTGAGAATGCTTTTAAATCATCAAATAAGCTTGATGATTTAATTAATAATATTGCAGATGAAGATTCTGTAACAGAATTATCAAAGGATTTCGGAAATGCTTCATATACTGCTCTTGCAACCATAGGCGGTTCAACAGCAGGAATTATAGCAACAAATAAAACAGAAAGCAGACTTTCTTCTGATGACTGTTCAAAAATATCACGTTTTATCAGAACATGTGATGCTTTTGGTATCCCGCTTGTTACCATTCTTGATACTGAAGGATTTGAGAATGGCAGTTCAGTAAGAAATATGACTATGCTTGCCGGATCATATGCTGAAGCTACGACCGGAAAAGTAACAGTAATTACCGGAAAAGCATACGGACCTGTATTTGCTGCATTTGCAGGAAAAGGATCAGATGCAGATTTTGTTTTTGCATATGAAGATGCAGTTATTTCTGCTATGGATCCTCAGGCAGCAGTTGAATTCCTGTGGCATGACAAGCTTAAGGGCGCATCAGATGCTGCAGCAAAGAGAAAAGAACTTTCTCTTGAGTACATTTCAACTTATGCGACTGCAGAAAAAGCAGCTGAAAGAAACGGTGTTGATGAGATCATATCAGCAGAAGAAACAAGAAACAGAATTATCGGTGTTCTTGATATTCTTTCAGGAAAGAGAGTATCTAACCCTCCAAGAAAGCACAGCAATCTTCCGCTTTAATTAATAAAACAGAAATTATTATTTAGTCCGCAGCAGAGTATTTCATTCATGCGGAGAATTGGAGTTTTAATTATGAAAAGATTTAATATTACAGTTAACGGAAAAGCATTTGATGTCGCAGTTGAAGAAATTACAGATCCTAATGCTCCTGTTCAGGCAGCAGCTCCGGCAGCTCCTGCAGCAGCACCGAAAGCAGCAGCACCTGCACCGGCTGCAGCAGGCGCAGGAACAAAGGTATCAGCTCCTATGCCGGGAACAATTCTCGACGTTAAGGTAAACTCAGGTGATACTGTGACCAAGGGTCAGGTAATGATGGTTCTTGAAGCTATGAAAATGGAAAATGATATAGTTGCTCCATGCGACGGAAAAGTTACAAGTGTTGTTGTCAAGAAGGGTGATACAGTAAACGCTTCTGATACACTTGCTACTGTTCAGTAAAATATGAAAGGCGGTTGATTAATTTGGCAAAGAAACTCGGAATTACAGAAACCGTACTTCGTGATGCCCATCAGTCACTGATTGCGACTCGTATGCCGATCGAAGATATGCTCCCGATCCTTGAAAAGCTTGACAAGGTCGGATACCATTCAATTGAATGCTGGGGCGGTGCAACGTTTGACTCATGTCTCAGATTTTTAAATGAAGATCCGTGGGAAAGACTTCGTACTCTTAAAAAGCATATGCCTAATACTCCGCTTCAGATGCTTTTCAGAGGACAGAACATGCTCGGATATCGTCACTATGCTGATGATGTTCTTGAATATTTCGTTCAGAAATCAATTGCTAACGGAATAGATGTTATCAGAATTTTTGATGCTTTAAATGATATAAGAAATCTTAACACAGCTATCAAAGCTGCAAAAAAAGAAGGCGCCAAGGATACTCAGGTTGCAATGTCATATACAACAGGCGAGATTTTTACAACAGAGTATTATGTAAACTATGCTAAGGAAATAGAAAATGCAGGTGCAGATTCTATTTGTATCAAGGATATGGCAGCTCTTCTTACTCCATATAAGACCAGTGAGCTTGTAAAGGCAATAAAAGAAGCTGTTAGTATTCCGGTTCAGCTCCATACACATTATACTTCGGGACTTGCTTCAATGTGTATCATGAAAGCTGTTGAAGCAGGCGTAGATGTTGTTGACACAGCAATGTCTCCTCTCGCACTCGGAACATCACACGCACCTACAGAATCAATAGTAGCAGCTTTCCAGGGCACTGAATATGATACAGGACTTGATCTTGTTCTTCTTACAGAGATAAGAGATTATTTCATGAAGCTTCGTAAAAAATATATTGAATCCGGTCTTCTTGATCCTAAGATGCTTGCAGTTGATGCAAATGCACTTATTTATCAGGTTCCGGGCGGAATGCTTTCAAACCTTCTCTCTCAGTTGAAGCAGGCAGGAAAGGAAGACCAGCTGACAGAAGTACTCAAGGAAGTTCCGAGAGTAAGAAAGGATGCCGGATATCCTCCGCTTGTTACTCCTTCATCACAGATCGTTGGAACACAGGCTGTATTCAATGTAATTACAGGTGAAAGATACAAGACAGTTACAAAGGAATTCAAAGGCATCGTAAGAGGCGAATACGGAAGAACACCTGTTCCGATAGACCCTGATTTCAGAAAGAAGATCATCGGAGACGAAGAGCCTATCGACTGCCGTCCTGCAGACCTTATCAAACCTGAACTTGATACTATTCGTGAAGAATGTGCTGAGTGGGTTGAACAGGAAGAAGACGTATTGAGCTATGCTCAGTTCGGACAGGTTGCAGTAAAATTCTTTGAAAACCGCAGAAACAAGAAATTTGGAATTGACGGAAAGCATTCTGATGCTGCATCAAAGGTACATCCTGTTTGATATATAACAACACAGAGCTTTGAACAACACAGAGCTTTGAAAATAATTATCAGCCGGAATATATCTGTTTATTTCGGCTGCATAATATGAAGGGGGTAAAGAATAATGCCTATTAAAATACCGAAGGGGCTTCCGGCATATAAAACCCTCATCGATGAAAATATTTTTGTTATGCCTGATCATATTGCTGAACATCAGGATATCAGACCGCTGAAAATTGCAGTTTTGAATCTTATGCCAAAAAAAATCGAAACTGAAACGCAGCTGCTGAGACTTCTGAGTAATACTCCGCTTCAGGTCGATATTGATTTTATTTATGTGGAAACGCATGTTTCAAAAAACACTTCTATAAGTCATATAAATACATTTTATCAGACTTTTGAAGAAATAAAGGACAAAAAATACGATGGCTTTATTATCACAGGAGCACCGGTCGAACACCTTGCTTATGAAGATGTTGATTACTGGAGTGAACTCTGTGAAATAATGGAATGGACAAAAACACATGTTTATTCAACTCTTCACATATGCTGGGGAGCAATGGCCGGACTGTATTATCATTTCGGAATTCCAAAGTATGATTTAAGTGAAAAAATGTTCGGAGTGTTCAGACACAAGGTTCTGAGATCAAATTCACAGCTTATGAAAGGATTTGATGATGATTTCTTTGTTCCGCATTCCAGAAATACAGAAGTCAGACGAGAGGATATCGAAAAAGTCAGCGCATTGAGAATAACAAGTGAATCTGATGAAGCAGGAGTATATCTTGTTTCAAATGAAAACAAAAGGCAGTATTTTATTTTTGGCCACAGCGAGTATGACAGAAATACACTGGCAAATGAATATTTCAGGGATGTAGAAAAAGGAATAGATATTCATGTTCCTTATAATTATTTTCCGGATGATGACCCGAAAAACGAACCGGTCTGGAGCTGGAGAGGACATGCAAATCTGATGTATTCAAACTGGCTGAATTATTGCGTATATCAAAGAACGCCATATGATCTGGAAGATTTAAAGAATTGTTTGTTTTAAAGAAAGTGAGGAGAAAAACTATGGAAAACAAGTCAAAAACTATGTCAGTTATAGCGTTGATCTGCGGAATCTTAGCAATTTTAACATGCGGCTGCTGTTTCCCTTGCGGAATTATAGCAGTAATACTGGCAATAATTGTACTTGTAAAGAACAAGGGCGGAAAAGTTATGGCCATTATCGGTATGGTTCTTTCAATTATCAGCGGTCTGATAATTTCTCTTTTTGTAATAACATTTATGCCTATGAAGGACGCAATAATGGAGCTGGCAAATGATCCGGAATATTATATTGAACAATATGAAGAAAACGGAACATATCCTGAGTTCGTTGAAAAACTTGCAGATATGTCAAATCTTACCGGAGATAAGAGAGAGCAGACCATGAAAGAGTTTATGGACGCATTTATTGAAAGCTATGAAAAAAACTCTGCTAGATAAGTATTAACCTTTGACAGGCGCTAAAACAGGAATGAAATTCCTTAAAATGTAAAAAAGTATTGATATTCCAAGAAGCAAAAACCAGAAAGTTTTGCTTCTTGGAATAATTTTTTTTTCAGTAAAAAAAGCTGATAAAAAAAGCTCGGCATATTTTAAAACTGCAAGAATCAATATACAAATAAAAGCGGGATTGTTTCTGATGCTTAATAAAATATCGCCATGAATAAATGCTTTTACGCTTCTGGTAAGTCCGCATCCGGGACAGTATTTGCCTGTAAATACATAAAAAAGGCATAGTACAGGAAATTCATTGACGAACTTAAGATAGAGATATGAAATAATTCCAAAGAGAATGATGGATGCGAATGGCAGTGTCAGTACAAATATTTTCTTTTTCATTGCCCCTGCGTTCCTTTCTGATTATGATAATAAAAAATAATCCGATGAAAGACATCGGATCATTAATAATAAATTACATTGCAATTTTATCAGGTTCATTTTTGAGCTCAAGTGAATACTTGTGATAGAATTCGTTTAGTTCTCCGCGATATACAAGACGTGCATCGGGAAGATGTCTCAGGTCTTCCGGCGAATACATACAAAAAGGCTTTGAAAGATTAACTCCGGCTTCCTTGATAATATATGCCACAAACTGAGAACATACAAATTTATATTTACGTTCGATGTGCAGTCTGAACGGAATAGACCAGAAACCGATAATGTTATATGAATAATTATCTTTGTATTCTTTAAAATGATTTAATATTCTGTAAAATTTTTGCTTCTGTTCAGCAGATACAGGAATTTCATATATCTCGCATGGAATATTTGGAAACCGTCCCAAAGTACCTTCTCCAACTATTTCGTGACAAAAACCTGCAGGGAGAGGAAAAGGAGTGTATTTTCTGCAGAAGCTGTACATATCAGACAGTGAGAGATCCGCAGCAATTGAGCTGTGATTATATGGTTTTCTGGTGAAAAATTTTATAATTTTTGCAACATTGGTTCCTGTCTGGGATAATGTGATATAAATGGCATCAGTCATGATTGTGTACTCCTGTTAGTAAACAAAAAAAACACTTGAAAAAAATCTGTAATGATGTTATACTAAAATAGCAATTTGTTTTTTTTATTGCTTTATTTTTCCGCTTGTAGCTCAGAGGATAGAGCAATACGCTCCGACCGTATGTGTCGCAGGTTCGATTCCTGTCAAGCGGATTTTTTTAATAAAGGTTCTGCAGAAATTGTTAATAAAAATTGTTTTCTGCAGAACCTTTTTACATTATACTATAAATGAAAGTAAAAAGTCAACAGTATTTTGCAATTGGCAAATTAATAATAAAATGAGTATATTCACGTTAAATTATAGATGTTTTGCCTAACTCTGAAGATGCTTATCTGATGTAGTTTGTGTTTTTATACAGTAATAGTGATTCGAAATGTAAATGTTTCATAAAATGGAGAACTTTTAAAAATGTATTTGTAAACATTGTACAAAAATTTTTTTTATCGGCAAATTACGTTATTATGTGCCTTGCGGTAACATTAAATACAGCTGATTTATAAAAATCGTAAAAAAGTTACATTTTTAAGACAAAACATACTCAATTATACTTGCAAGAATCCTCATTTCATGGTATAATTAATGTAATAATACCAGCAACAATTTTTGCATAATACACTATAATAATTTTTCATCGGGAGGTAAATATATGCTCTGCAAGTACTGTAACACAGAAATTGGGGATAATAGCAGTGTTTGTCCGGGCTGTGGCAAACCTGTGGCGTTGATGAGTGGCCAGTTTGAAAATATAGTTGAAGTAAAAAACGCATTAAAAAGCATTGTTGATGAACATGGTCTTGATTTGTTTAAGGACTCAAAAAGATTTACCGGACTGCTGAATGATTACATGCCTGAATATGAAAAAGAAAGAAGATTAATCAGAAATGTTATCGCAAATGATTTGATATCCCAGATGATGAACGAACCGGATCAGAAGCTGGCAATAGTTAAAGCAAGGGAATATATGCTCAATGATATGTTCCTTTCAGAAACTGCCGGAGAATTTGTTCTTGACTGTTTTACATATATGCTAGGATGGGCGTTTACTCCTGAAATGCCGGAAACTGCCGTTCAGGTACAGGCAGCACCTTCCGGAAATCGTACTGTCAGAAATGATTTCCGACCAAAAGTGCAGAATTCTGCTCCTGCCGACAGAATAAATGAACCGCAAAAGGAAATAAAGCATAAATACTTTAAAGCTTTTGATGCATTGAAATATAAGATCCTTCCAAATGTCAAAATCCCAGAAGGATATACTGTAATTTCAAAATTTGTATTTGACAGCTTTGGATTTTTAAGATCTGTAAGGCTTCCGAGTACAGTGATGATGATTGAAGAATACGCATTTTCAGAATGCAAAAGACTCAGAAGTGTTGAGCTTCCTCAGGGTCTGAAAAAAATAGAGCGTTCTGCGTTCAGTGCGTGTGGTGCTCTTGAAAGCATTAGCATTCCATACGGAATACTTCAGATAGAGGAAGGTACTTTTTCATTCTGTACCAGTCTGATGGAAGTGGATATACCTTCATCAGTTTCCAATATTGGAGTTCAGGCTTTTGCAGGATGTGAATCACTCAGTGAACTGTATATTCCTGATTCCGTTAAATATATTGATGCAAATGCTTTCGCATATTGTTCAAACATTGTAATAAAATGTGTTGAAAATTCTTATGTGCATAAGTTCTGTATGACAAACGGAATCCAGTTTAGTTTTGTAAACAGATAATAGAATAATATGAAAAGGAATGGTCAGATATGGTAGAATTTAAACCGGGACAGATGATCCCAATGGAATACGGCGGTGAATTAAAAGTTATCAAGACGATCGGACGTGGCGGACAGGGTATTGTATATCTGGTAGAATACAATAATCTTAAATACGCATTAAAATGGTATGATATGGATAAGATGCGTGATCCACAGGCGTTCAGAAAAAATCTTGAGGTCAATATAAAGGATGGCCCTCCGAGTGATAAATTCCTCTGGCCTAAGTATCTTACAAAGATGGGCGAAGATGACAGCTTCGGTTATCTTATGGCATTAAGACCGGATGGATATGATTCATTTGTTGATATCCTTAATATGTATAAACTTGAAGTGGATCCTGCTACAGGAAAGGCAAGAAGAGTTACTGTTCAGTTTAAAAATCTTTTTGCTCTTGTAACTGCTTCAATTAATATAGTAAATGCATTCAGACAGCTTCACAGAGCCGGAAAAAGCTATCAGGATCTGAACGACGGCGGTTTCTTTATAAACGTTGAAAACGGAGATGTTCTGGTTTGCGACTGCGATAATATCGCACCTGATGGATATAACTTCGGAATAGGCGGTAAGCCGGGATATATGGCTCCTGAAATTGTAAGAGGTGTATGCCGTCCGAATGTTCAGACCGACAAATATTCACTGGCTGTTGTTTTGTTCAAGCTTTTATTTAGAGGTGATCCTCTTGAAGGAGAAAAAGTTGTTAAAACGGTTTGTCTTACAGAAACTGCTGAATTAAAACATTATGGCAAAGAAGCTGTTTTTGTATTTGACCCGAATAATGATACAAACAGACCTGTAAAAGGAATCCATGATAATGTAATCAAGTTCTGGGGTATTTATCCAAACTATATCAGACAGGCATTTACATTTACATTTACAACAGGTATAGCACAGGCAAATAAGCGAATTATAGAAAATGAATGGCAGAAGCTGTTTGTCAGATTAAGATCTGAGATTTTACCTTGCTACTGCGGAAAAACAACATTTTCATCTGCTTATGATCAGGGTGAAGAAAACACATTGATCTGCAAGAGATGTTCAAGAAAGTATGCAACTCTTAAGTTCAGTAATAAAGATTACAGAACTCCGATATATGTTGGCAGAAAATTTTATCAGTGTGATGCTGTTCAGGGATCTGATGATTTTAATACAGTTGTCGGAGAAGTAGTTGAAAATAAAATCCAGAAAGGTGTACTTGGTATAAAGAATATGTCTGAGGACAAAGTATGGAAAGTATCAATGCCTGATGGAACGCAGCATGAAGTAACTCCCGGAAAAGGGTTCCCGCTTTGGAAAGGCGTTACAGCCGATATTGGCGGAGTTAATATAGAAATATAGAAAGGGGTATTAATTTACCATGGAAGATTTCAGCACAAAGGCCCAGGAACTGATAGATTTAGAGGACGACGATCCGCTTGGTGCGACTGGTGTTTCAAGAAAAAGTCTCGTTATTTTCTTTTTAATAGATACATCCGGTAGTATGAAAGGTACCAAAATGGGCGAATTAAATACTGCTATGGAAGAACTTATGCCGGAAATCAGAAGCATAGGTGAAGCTGATACTGAAATAAAAATAGCAGTTCTTACTTTTTCAACAGGATGCGCATGGATGTATCCGGAGCCGATCTCTGTTGAGGAATTTGAATGGGCAAGACTTGATGCAAAGGGCATTACAGATCTTGGTATGACATTTGAAGAATTAAACAAAAAACTTTCAAGAAACGAATTTCTTAATTCTCCATCACTTTCTTTTGCACCTGTTATCTTTTTGATGACAGACGGATATCCGACTGATGATTATAAAGCCGGATTAAGAAAGCTCCAGGTTAACAGCTGGTACAGATATGGTCTGAAAGTTGCTCTTGGTATAGGAAAAGAAGCAAATGACGATATGCTTGCAGAATTTACAACTTCACCTGATACTGTTGTACATGCATATTCAGGCGGACAGCTTGCTTCACTTATTAAGAAAATAGCAGTTACTTCTTCACAGATCGGAAGTAAGAGTATGACTCTTGCAGATGATGTTCTGAAGGATCTGAATGAATATGATGTTGCAGATAAAAAACAGGAACAGCTGAAAGAACAGATTAAGAATATTGTTGATTCTGATGATTATCCAAAGGATGTTCCGTTTGATTCCGGATGGTAATGTTTTGGTATAGCCTGACTTTTTATTAAGAAAAGAGGGAAGCGTAAATGTTTATCGGGTTAAATGAAACCGTTAGAGGTGCCAGTCATATTGACAGCGGTACCGTATGTCAGGACTATTCAGCCTATAAAACAACAGATGATTATGCAGTAGCCGCTGTTGCTGACGGACATGGCAGCAAAAAACATTTCAGAAGCGATGTCGGCTCGAAAGCTGCTGTTGAAGTTGGTATGCAGGCGATAGAGGAATTCTGTAAAGATATTAATGAATTTGAAAAAAAATTCAAAGAATCACCGGAATATATAATAACAAAAATTCAAAAATATATAATTAAGAACTGGTATGACAAAGTAAATGAACATTATAGTCAGAATGAAGTACGAGAAGAAGAACGTTCTCAGCTTACGGATGATGAGTTGTCAGCAATAAAGATTGAGTCTATTTATGGTACAACTTTTATTATGGTTGTTTTGACTAAAAATCTTTGTTTTGGAATTCAGCTTGGTGACGGCAGTTTATGTATTATTCAGCAATGTGGTGAATCATATATGCCGATTATCGATGATGAGAGCTGTCCTGCTAATCTTACGGCTTCGATGTGCAATTCAAATGCCATCAAAATGTTCAATTATTTTTACGATTACAATAAGCCGCTTTCTATGATCGTATCAACAGATGGTTTATTTACGTCATTCTCAAGTCAGGAAAGTTTTGAAGAATATAATTGTCTTTTAACAAGCCAATTGGATGATGTTGAACTGTTGAAGACAAGAATAAAGAAAAATTTTGTCAGAAGAACAAATTCCGGAAGCCGTGATGATATTTCGATTGCAATCATTTTTGAAAAGGAAATGTTTGATGAGAATTTCATAAACGTTCAAATGCAGGTTGATATTAATAAAAATAAAGCTGCTATAAGAGAAGCTGAGGAAAAAGCTAAGCAGCTTCAGAGAAGAGCACGTGCAGAGCAGATTCGTTATGAAAAAGCTATGCTTGAAGAAGCTCAGAAGAGAATGCTTGCAGAAAAGCAAAAGAGAAAACAGGAAATGGAAAGTCTTATGACAGAAGAAGAAGCTGTTCAGCTTGCCGCAGCTGAGGCAGAAGCAGAAAATTCTGCAGAATCATATGACATTGATGACGATAGTCAGATAGATATGGATGCAGCAGAGGCAGAAGCAGAAGAACTCCTTCATCAGCTTGAAGAGAAATCCATGAATTTATAACAACACAGATATATAAAATAAAAGGACTGTTTACAAACAGTCCTTTTATTATAACAACACAGAGGATATCCCCCGCCTCTGCAGGCGGCGGGTTCTATCTTTCCGATCAGTCGGAGTATAATCTCCGACTGTTTGGTCAGCGATTCTACGAATCGCCTCTGCTTGTTAAAAGCAGAGCTTTAAACGAAGAAAAGGATAGAACCCGCTTCCTGTCATAGTCGGGTTCTATCCTTATATTTATATATTTAATTAAAGATTTCCGTTTTTCTTTTGTTTCTTAAGAAACTTAGCGTCTATTTTAGCGGCTTTTTTTCTGTCCTTAGCTGATTGAATAGCATCTTCATACTGCTGCTCTTCTGAAAGATTGGAAGTTGTTTTTGATCCGCTGTTTAAGATGTTGTTTAACCTGTCTTTGAAAATAGCGTTGTTGTCACTTGAATTAATATTTGTTCCGTATACAGACATGCTCTGATTGCTGTTTTTGCTCATTGTGTTTGATGAATTCTGCAAATTTGATGAATAAGGATTCTGATAATTGCTTATACTTACAGATTGTGTCTGAGGCATCTGATTCACGTAAAGACTTCCCGGAGAATTTATACTGTTCATAGGTTTCTGATACATGCTGTTTATTGGCTGCTGCTGATACATGCTGTTCATAGGCTGCTGCTGGTACATACCGTTCATAGGCTGCTGATACATGCTGTTCATAGGCTGCTGCTGATACATGCCGTTCATAGGCTGCTGCTGATACATGCCGTTCATAGGCTGCTGCTGATACATGCCGTTCATAGGCTGCTGCTGATACATGCCGTTCATAGGCTGCTGCTGGTACATGCCGTTCATAGGCTGCTGCTGATACATGCCGTTCATAGGCTGCTGCTGGTACATGCCGTTCATAGGCTGCTGCTGATACATACCGTTTAAATTCTGGGCGTTCTGATCAGGCTGAACAGGAGTTTCGCCTTCTGATGGTGTATCCTTTTCGGACGATGCTTCAACGCTGTTCAATGAATTTAAATTAAATGGTTTGTTTGCAATACTGTCTTCTGAATTATCAGAAACATCAATTGCCTCCCAGTCATCAAATATCATTTTTAATCCGGAATTATCGATTCCGAGATGTGAAACAGGATTAGCTTCTGAATTTGCTTTGTCAGGTTCAGTATTATCATTAATATCTGCCATCTGAACTGACTGCTGATTAATATTTCCTTTAAACTGAATGTTGTCAATCGGCTCAGGTGCATTGTCTTGGTTTATTTCTTCCATTGCAAAATTGCTGTTATCACTGTTGTGTGCCAGTTTATCCTCCGCAGCAGATGAAAGAATTTCATTTCCTGATACATTAATACTTTCCATATTAAATGAATCGCTCTTAACTTCAGCCGTTTCCGTTTTTTCTGTTTCAGCATTGTTTGCAATATCATTTTCAGGTTTTACTGTATCTGATGGATTTGCAGTGTCTGCCTCAGATCCTGCAGTATTTTCTGCAGCTGTATTTTCTGCCTTTGGTATTTCAGTTTCTGCAGATGTGTTTGGATCAGCAGCAGATGTTTCGGAAGATTCAGTTTCTTCTGAAGGATTTGCAGCTGAAATTTCTTTTTCAAATTTTTCAATAATAGCATCTATTTCTTTGTCACAGGAAGAAAGTGTGATCTGTGATTTCTTTCCTGTGATAACGTTACAGCTTTTATTTTCGATATTTAAAGAGAGTATAAGCTCAGCACATTGGAGACATGGCTTAACAGTTTCTTTTTTATTGTTTAATGTGATTATAGATTTGATTTTTGTTTCACCTGATAAAATCATTTTTATCAAAGCTTCATATTCTGAACAAGTCTCTTCTTCAGTAAAATCATCTTTTAATCTTTTCCAGTTAACACCGTGAAAAATAACATCGTTTTCTGATAGTATCAATGTAATGCAGGAAATATCAATTCCTGATTTTGCACATTTGTCATGAGCAGTATCAAATAACGAAGATGCTTTTTCAAATAATTTTGAAATTTCCATAATTATTAGACATCCTTTCACATATAGTTGTGGGAAACAGGAACATTATTATAAAAGAAATGTGTGTTTTTCCCATTCATTTTTGAAAATCCCAATGCACTGTTTACACATTTCAGGATATCTGTAGAATTTGAGGCATTCGCAGGATAAGAAGCGATTCCGAAGCTCATTGTTACATTGATTTTGATTTCCTGAAATCTGACCGGTTCTGCTACGATTTCTCTGATAGCTTCTATATAATTTAATATGGTGATCTCAGATTCCTTGCCATAAACGATGATTCCAAATTCATCTCCGTCTATTCGTGCGAGAAACATTGAATTTCCGCAGAAACGTTTAAGCTTTTTGGAATAAGAGCACAGAACTGCATCACCTGCATTGTTGCCAAACTCATTATTGATCATTTTGAAGTTGTCTATATTTGCAGCAATAACAGTAAAAGGTACAGAAGCCTCAAGATTAATGGCTTCGTCAATTCTTTCAATAAACAGCTGTCTGTTCGGAAGTCCTGTCAGAATATCGTAGCGAACGAGAAATGTGAGTTTTTCATCCTTTTCCTGAAGGACCTGGTTGGCTTTCCTGAGTTCACGGTTGTTTTTAACGATTTTCTGATAGAATACATAAATAATTGTGATAAGAATAATCGTAGCAATCGTACTTATCAGACTGTTTACAGCTGATGCTGAATTTGATGCACATAAAGAAATAATATAATTCAGCGCTGAAAAAATATTGACTATAATTGCTACCGGATATCCTTTGCCTGATACTGCAACAACTATAAATGCTGACAACAGCAGCCTGAGCTGCATACTGACCCCCTGAAAAACAATCCCGATATTTCCGGAATCCGCATCCGGTTCCCCAAGCTTGTTTGAGTAGAACAGAAGAAGTGAAAACACCAGAATGTAAATTACTGTTCCCAATATATCAAATGATAAATAACTTTTTTTTGATTTGTGACCGTAAGACATAGTGTCCTCCAAAAATGTGGATCTAATATGGAAGTTCAGAATTATTCATCTGAACTTTTTGACATAACCCGAAGTAAAAGTCAGGAATTGTCTTTTGCTTTTCAGGATCAGTTTTGTTCATAGAAGCAAGGTCTGTTTTTGCCGTTGGCTTTTGCATAGTAAATAGCACTGTCAAGACATTTCATAAGATCACTGGATGATACTGCATTGTTCGGATAGCTTGCAATTCCGAAACTGGATGTGGAAGTAAGCATAATATCGTTGATCTGAATTGGTTCAGACAAAATGTTCTGAATTTTTTCAATATGATTTAGAATGTTTGCTTCTGTCATGCTTCCTTCAATAATAAATCCGAATTCATCTCCGCCTATTCTGGCAAGAAATACATTTGACTGACAGTAAGCTCTAAGTTTTTCAGCATAGGTATTTAAAACGATATCTCCGACATTTAATCCGTATGTATCATTGATCTGCTTAAAATTGTCAAGATCGGCAAGAATTGTTGTAAACGCATTGTTTGATGAATTTGTAATTGTTTCATCAAGCTTTTCAATAAATTTTTGTCTGTTCGGAAGTCCTGTCAGAATGTCAAAATATGCAAGGTAGGAAAGCTTTTCGTCAGTTTCCTTGACCAGTCTGTTGGTTTCAATGAGCTGCTGATAGTTCTTCGAAATTTCTTTGTTTTTAGCAATGATTTTATTCGAGAATCCGTAAATGATCGAAATAAGCACTATTGCGGAAAATGTATTGATAAATCCCGGAACAGGCTGTACGGAGTGGGTTTTAATAAGTACCATAAGTCCGCAGAATGAACTGAGAAGATTCATAATAAGAGAAGCAATATATCCTTTTTTATGAACAGCAAGAGTGATAAATGCGGATAGAACAAGTACAAGCTGAGCAAGTGTTCCTGTTGCAACCTGTGAAGTATTCTGTACTTTCAGCATTGCACAGAGATTATCTGCAAGAGCATTTGGATTTCTTGGAGTTGACATGTTATAGTCAAGCTCTCCGAGCTGAATATAGTTTTCAGAATTCTGGTTTCCGAATGCCTGGAAGCTTTGAGTTCTGCCGTTGTATTCATTCTGTGCTTTAGTAACACCGCCGCGGCTTTCTTCAAGTGCACCTCTGGCTGATTCAACAACTTCAAGATTTCCTTCATCAACGTTTGCACTGGATCTGCTGTTTTGTATAAACGTGTTTACTGATTCGATGTAATTATCTACGGAGTCAATATAGTTTTCAACGGATTCAGGATAAGACTGATCTTTGAAATATCCCTGAGATGATGAATAGTATTGGCTGATGTTCCCGAACTGCTGTCCAATAATCGCTTTTGCCTGCCCCTGAATTTCGCCCTGATTTTTTCCCATCATGATATTCATGAGAATGACACTGAAATGTGCAAGGACATAAATAATAAGGGCTAAAGTTTCCCATCCTTTGCTGGATTTAGTATTGATATTTCTTTCGTTTATTTCGTAGGTTTCCATAAATCGATCCTCCGTTTCATGCTATATTTTTTTTGAAATATTTTTATGTAAAACAACTATAATAGAATAAAAATACTACACTTTAATTATAGTATATTCGTAACATTTTGTCAATAATTTCAGAATAAAAAACACTTGCAAAAAAGTTATTATGGAAAATAAATAAAAATAGTGTGAAAGTCCACGTTTTTTTTGTTTTCAAATGTTTTGAAATATAGGAAAATTCGGGTTGACAAATGATTTTAAGTATGATATATTAATATAGGCATAAATACAGTTGTATTTGTGGGACGGACTATTTTGAGGTATATAGAAATGGATAATTCATTACGTTCTTCAAATCTTATTGTAATTGATTCGAGAGTGATTCCGGAGGTATTTGTCAAAGTTCTTGAAGTTAAAAAGACTATTGCAGCCAAGGGAGCACGAAGCCTGGCAGAAGCATGCAGAAAAGCAGAGATCTCAAGAAGTGCTTTTTACAAGTATAAGGATCATGTTTTTTTATATGATGAGAAATTTACCAACAGGCTGATTACAATAAATGCAGTTCTTCGTGACAAACCCGGAGTTCTGGCAAACGTTCTTTCGGCAATATATTCGTCAGATGCAAATGTTCTGACAGTAAATCAGTGCATTCCGATAGATGGAGTGGCTACTGTTACAATAACTCTGAAACTTACTGAAAAATTTAATGAAAATGACATCAGAACAGCATTTTCTTCTGTTGACGGCGTTGTGGACGTCAGAATTCTCAACAGAGAATAGCATATTTAATTTTTAGCACTGCAAAATTCTGATTTGCAGGGAAATGGAGCATATTATGGCAAAAATCGCAGTCCTCGGATATGGAGTAGTCGGCTCTGGAGTTGTAGAGCTTTTTTACAAAAACAAGGACAAAATCACAAAAAAAGCAGGAAAAGACGCTGATATCAAATATATCCTTGATATAAGAGATTTTTCGGACAGTCCTTACAGCAGCAAGTTCACCAAAAGCATTGATGATATTTTAAATGATGATGAAGTTACAGTTGTTGCAGAGTGTATGGGCGGTGCAACATTTGCCTATGACTTTGTAAAGGCATGTCTGGAAAAAGGCAAAAGTGTGTCAACTTCAAATAAGGAACTGGTAGCAGTAAAAGGCGCTGAACTTCTCAGAATCGCAAAGAAAAATAACTGCAACTTCTTTTTTGAAGCAAGTGTCGGCGGTGCGATTCCGATCATCAGACCGCTTCACAAATGTCTTGCTGCAAATGATATTACAGAAATATGCGGTATTTTAAATGGTACAACTAATTTTATTCTTGGAAAAATGATAAATGAAAGTATGGATTTCAGGACAGCATTAAAAATGGCTCAGGAACTCGGATATGCTGAAAAAGATCCTACAGCAGACGTTGAAGGTATCGATGCCTGCAGAAAAATATGCATTCTTTCTTCTCTTGCTTTCGGAAAACATGTATATCCTGAGAGTGTATACACCAAGGGTATTTCAGATATTTCTCTTGAAGATGTCAAATATGCCGGAATGTTCGGAGGCTCAGTAAAACTTATTGCCAGTGTGGAAAGAATGGAAGACGGAAAGATAATTCCTATGGTTATGCCTATGATCGTTCCTTTCGACAACATGCTTTCCCGTGTTGATGATGTTTTCAATGCTGTTCTTGTATGCGGAGACGGTATTGACAAGGCTATGTTCTACGGAAGAGGCGCAGGAAAGCTTCCTACAGCAAGTGCAGTCCTCGGAGATGTTATAGAGGAAATCAAAAATGAAGGTGAAACTGACATTGCCCAGACATGGGAGGATTCTTCAGATACTTCATTTATTTCAGATTACAAAAACAAGAGCTGCAGAATGTATTTCAGAGTGTCAGGCGTAAACGCTGATTCTTTAAAAGATGTTACTGTAGTAAGCTCTGATTCAGATTTAGTGTTTGTAACTGAAAAAATGACCATTTCAGCTGCAGATGCCTATGAGAAAAAGTTAATTGAAAATGGTGCTGAGATCAAATCAAGACTTGCTGTTCTTGATGTATGATCAAATATCATTTGTCTATACATACAAACGCTGCTTTTAAAGCAGCGTTTGTTTTTTAGATATTAGATAATTGATTTTTCGTCAAAAAATTGTTATAATAAATTTATATGCGTAATTTTGACTCGTTTTGATTTTTGAGTCATAATCATTTGGTAAGGAGAATGAAAAATGGATACCGAAGATGTTCTGTTCCGGCTCAGCTCTTTAAATTCAGTATCAGGCGATGAGTCCGGAGCATTTTCAGAACTTGGTCAGTTTCTTGAATCAAGATTCGGAAAAAAATGCCTGGTTAAAGAAGACCGAGTGGAGTTGTCTTTTGGCGAAAGAAAAGAAGGCAGACCACATATTCTGATCGATGCTCATATGGACCAGATCGGCATGATAGTAACATGTATAGATGAAGAAGGATTTATTGTACCGGGAAATATCGGAGGAATGGATTACAGAATGCTGCCGTCGCAGAGAGTGATCATTCATGGCAGTAAAAATATTTCCGGAATCGTTTCTTCCATTCCGCCGCATCTTTCGGATAACAGCACATCAGATATCGGATCCGTCAGAATAGATACGGGATTTTCTGAAAAAGAACTCAGAAAATACGTCAGACCCGGTGATACAATTTCGTTTGAATCAGAATGTCAGAAACTTCTGAATGGCCGTGTTTCCGGCAAATCATTTGACAATCGTGCCGGTGCTGCAGTTCTTGTCAGATGTGCTGACAAACTTATGAAGACAAAAACCAAAAACTGCTCATATTCATTTTTGTTTTCATCAGCTGAAGAAATCGGAGAAAGAGGAGCTAAAACTGCCTGTTTTGAAATAGATCCTGATATAGCGATCGCAGTTGATGTAAGCTTTGCTGCAGTTTATGGAGAAAATCCGGCAAAGTGCGGAAAAATGGGCGAAGGACCGATGATAGGTTTTTCTCCGTCTCTTTCACGTGAAATAACTGAAATGCTCTGCAGAACAGCAGAAAAAATAAAAATTCCTTATCAGAAAGAAGTAATGAGCGGTCTTACGGGAACAAATGCGGATCAGTTCAGTGTATGCAGAAAAGGCGTTAAAACATGTACAGTTTCAGTACCTTTGAAATATATGCATACATCAGCAGAAGTTGTTGATATTAAAGATATCGAACTTGCATCTGATCTTCTTGCAGAATTTATCAGGATGGTGAACAAATAATGCTGAAGCATCTGAAAAATTTATCTCTTCTTTGCGGTGTTTCCGGCTGTGAAGACGCAGTGAGAGAATATATAATAAAGCAGATAGACGGAAAGTGCGATTATCATACTGATAATCTCGGAAATCTGATCGTATTTAAAAAAGGAAAAAATAAGCCTGATAAAAAACTTATGATAGCTGCACATATGGACGAAGTCGGAATGATAGTTACATATATCAATGATGACGGAACGCTTTCCTTTGATTTTGTTGGCGGCGTCAATGCAGGCTCTGCAGTATCACGTCAGGTAGTTGTCGGAAAAAACAGTATTCCCGGAGTCGTTGGAATGAAAGCCGTTCACAATATGTCTGAAAAAGAAAGAGCAGGTTCACTGTCAGTCGATTCTATGAGAATAGATATCGGTGCGTATAACAGGGAAGATGCTGAAAAATATGTTTCAGTCGGGGACTATGTCTCATTTGTGCCGTATTTCTGCAAACTCGGAGGAAAGAGAATAGCCGGAAAGGCACTTGATGACAGAGCCGGCTGTGCTGTAATGATAGACCTTATCTGTTCAGAGCTTGAATATGATACATATTTTGCTTTTACTGTTCAGGAAGAAATAGGACTGCGCGGTGCCGGAGCTGCAGCTTTTGCAGTTGAACCTGATCTTGCCATTGTTCTTGAAACCACAACTGCTTCAGATATTTCATCTGTCAGCGGTTCTGACAGGGTCTGTGAGCTGTCCAAAGGCGCTGTGGTTCTTTACATGGACAGAAGAACTGTTTATGACAGAAAAATGTATGATGCAGCATTTTCTCTGGCAAAGGAAAATAAAATAAAATGTCAGACAAAGACAAAAATAGCAGGCGGAAATGACAGCGGAGCGATCCATATTTCAAGAGAAGGCGTTCGTACTCTTGCTATATCAGTACCGTGCAGATATCTTCATTCTCCGGCTTGTGTTGCAGATATTTCGGATATCGAAATGTGCGAAAAACTTACAATATTATTAATGTCAGGAATAAATAAACTATGATAAAATACATTACCGATACAGATCTTGATTCACTGGATATTCTGCATAGAGATTACTATGGAAGAAAAATACTGTCATACTACAGAGCATACGGTCTTTCGTATGATTTCTGCAAGTTTTATGAAATATCCGATGATCATAATACAGGTTATATCGTTCATTTTAATTCAATAATGATAGTGTGTACGGAATCATTCCTCCCGATTGACGAGCTGAAGCCGTTTATAAAAATGCATGCGCCTTTCAGAGTTGAAGCTCCATGGATCGTTCTGGAACATCTGTGTGATATTCAGGGCTATAAAATGCTTAAAAGAACCAAGTTCCGGTTTACAGACCATATGCCTGATAATTTTGATGAGACAAAACTGACGACCAAAGCACCTCTGGATGATATATATGAGATACTTCATGAAGGATTTCCGACTTTGATCGAACACGGTCTGTGGATAACGGAACATTCTCACAAAATCAGAAGAGGACTTTCAGAGATCTATCTCTACAATAATTGTACTACAGCCACTGTGATATATGATGTGGATGACCATGTTCTGATAGGGCAGGTGGCAACAAGACCTGAAGCCAGAGGAAAAGGGTTTGCAAGAGAACTTCTTTACTGGATAGGACATACTCTGAAACAAAACGGAAAAACAGTAAGTCTGTTTGCTCTTGATTACCGTGAAAGTTTTTACAGAGAAATAGGCTTTGAGGCAATAAGTGAGGAGAATGTTATTCAGGTCGAATAATTTGGAGGTTAATGATGGCAAACAGCAATATTTTTGGTATTGATGAAAAGCTTTATAAAATAGCTGAAGAAACAGAAAAATCATGTTCGGACAGATTTGATTTTTATGAAGAAACTGCAGAATATAACGGCAATAAGGTCCTGGCAGCTTTCATAAATAACAGAGTAAGTGAACAGTGCTTTTACGGCTCAACAGGATATGGCTACGGCGATGTCGGAAGAGATACTCTTGACAGGATATATGCAGAAGTATTCGGATGTGAGGATGCTCTTGTAAGACATAATATAGTATCCGGAACGCATGCTCTGTCAGTTGCACTTTTCGGAGTTCTCAGACCCTGCGATAAAATGGTTGCAGTAACAGGAAAACCTTATGATACACTTGAAGAAATAATTGGTATCAGAGGAGAAAAAGGAAACGGATCGCTGATGGATTTCGGCGTTAAGTATTCAGAGGTAGAGCTGCTTGAAAACGGAAAGCCTGATATCGATAATATCCTTAAAGAAATAAAAGGCGCAAAAATGGCTTATATCCAGCGCTCAAGAGGATATTCTCTTCGTCCGGCTCTGACTGTATCAGAGATAGAAAAATTATCTTCTGCAATAAAAAGCGTTAGTCCTGAAACAATTATCATGGTGGATAACTGTTATGGTGAATTTGTTGAAAAGACTGAGCCGGTTCAGGCTGGTGCAGATCTCATGGCGGGTTCTCTGATAAAAAATGCCGGCGGCGGTATAGCAAGAACCGGCGGATATATTGCAGGAAGAAAAGATCTTGTTGAACTTTGTTCCTACAGACTTACATGTGTGGGAATGGGCAAGGAGGTCGGATGCTCTCTTGAACAGAACAGAGAGATGTATCTTGGATTTTTTATGGCGCCGGAAGTAGTATCAAATGCTGTAAAAACTGCGGCATTTGCTTCAGAATTGTTTAACAGACTTGGCTTTAAATGTTATCCTGATAAAAATGAGCAGAGAGGGGACATAATTACAGTTCTTCAGCTTGGCAGTGAAGAACTGCTGACTGCTTTCTGTCAGGGAATTCAGAAAGGATCACCTGTTGATTCATTTGTTTCACCTGAAGCATGGGATATGCCGGGATATGACAGTAAGGTTATAATGGCTGCAGGTACATTTACTTTGGGTGCGTCGATTGAATTGTCTTCTGATGCGCCTATAAGAGAGCCGTATGCTGTATGGCTTCAGGGCGGTATAACATATCCGAGCGGTAAAGCAGGGGTTCTTCTGGCTGCTCAGGAAATGATAAACAGAGGTCTTCTGAAGCTTTAACATATAACAAAACAGTAACAGTTGCACAGCTTTTTTTGCAGAGGTTTGACTTTTTGTATTAAAAGTGATATATTAATATTATTAGTTTTATTATGATGGAGAGGTGTGGAATATGATTTGTCCGAACTGCAGTACCAAACAGCCGGATGATGCCGAAGAGTGTTCCGTTTGCGGTGAAAAACTGAAAAAAGACACGGCTTCAGAGGGAAGAGAGAACAAAAATAAAAAGGTTCATGTTAATCTGAAAAAAAAGAGCAAACCGGAACCTGAAAAAACTGAAGAAAAAAATTCGAAAAATATTTCGAAAAAAGATAAAAAAATTAAAATCATTGCAGTAAGTATTGGCGTAGTTGTTATTATTGTTATTGCAATAATAATAGTTGTGTCGATGATGTCTGATATAGGCATGAAAAATACTAAAAAGCTTGCAAAGAAAATTGGCGAAGATAAAGAAAAAGCATATTCTTCTGCAAAACTGTCAGATGATACAGCTAAAAAGTCAGATTTTGAATTTTTAAATGTTCTTGCTGAGGACAGTGATTCAATCATAGAATCAGATAAACAGATCACTGTATCAGGAGTAGTGATGCCGAAATGGGTCATCTTCTGTTCTGCTGATTTAATGGGTAAACTGACGGATGTTTCATATTATGATTTTGAGCAGCTGCAAAACAGTATGAATGGCTGCAAAAAGAAAAGTTTAATTGATACTTCTCAGATAACAAACGGAATGGATGAGAAGGAAGTAGACAGTATCCTTGATATGGAACCATATATAACTCAGTATTCATCAGATTCTGTTACAAAAACCTACAAGTACTATTACAAGGATAAGCAGACAAAGAGCATAAATGCATATTATATTCAGGTTTTATTCAGCCGTGATAACGGCACTGTAAAAGCTCCGGTCATTTCAGAGAAGAATGATTTTATTCTTAATGTTCTGGAAACCGGACTGTGATAAAAAATGTTATGTTGCTGCTTTGTTTTTTCCAATAAATCAGAATACTAGTTGACAAAAATATTATTTATTGATATTATAGTCAAGGTGATAAATTTTAATTATAATCAGAGGAGGGCAAAATATGGGAGATATTAAGTATTGTTATGGTTGTTTTGAACCGTTTTCCGGAGAAGACAAATGTCCGAAATGCGGCTACGATCATAAATCTCCGTATTCACCGTCGTATATTATTCCGGGTACCGTTCTTAATGACAGATATATAGTAGGAAAGCTGCTGAGTCATAATGGAGAGGGTGCAACTTATCTTGCATATGATCCGGTTCTTTCATGCAAAATTCTTATCAGAGAATATATGCCTGATGCTTTATGTACAAGAGTTAGCGGGTCACCTGAAATCAGCGTAAACCACAGCAGTGTTGCTCAGTATAAATCATTAATGGCTGAGTTTACCGAACTCAATAAAAAACTTGCAAAGCTTAATACAGTTAATAATATTAATCCTGTCAGAAATTTGTTTTCAGAGAACAATACTACATATGTAGTATTTGATTATATTGACGGTGTCAATCTGATACAGTATCTGAAGGAAAATGCAGGCGAGCTGAGCTGGAGAAAAGTATCAAGGATGTTTCCTCCGCTTTTCACCTCTATCAGTATGCTTCACAACGCAGGAATAGTGCACAGAGGTATAAGTCCACAGACAATTTATGTCACAGGTAAGGGCGAACTTATGCTGACAGATTTTTGTATAGCAGCTGTCAGAACTACTAAAACAGAATTAAACTCTGAAATATATAAAGGATATGCAGCTCCTGAACAGTATTCTCCAAGCAGCTGGCAGGGTGTATGGACAGATGTATACGGAATCTGTGCAGTTCTTTACAGAATATTCACCGGCAGCATGCCGACTGATGCATCGATGAGAACAGATGATTCTGATTTGACTCCGCCACTGGAGATGAATGATGATGTTCCGGCAAATGTATCAGATGCAATCATGGAAGGTCTTGTTCTTAAAGGTGCTGATCGAATTCAGACTGTAACAGAGCTTGTCACGAAGATTTTTGAACCTTCTGAAGCTGAGAAAACTTCACTTTATATAAATATCGGAGAAAAAGCAAAACAGAAGGCTCAGCATGATGCTCAGGAAAGCCAGCTGAGAAAAAAAGAAGAGTATTATGACGATGAATATGATGACGACGATGATGATGACTATGAATATGAGCCTGCAAAACCGTCAAGACCAAATCGCCAGTATGCTCCGAAAAGCAATTCAAGAGACAGCGAAGTAATATATGCCTCTGAAAGCTTATGGGAAATAATTAAGAAGCCTGCTTTGATTTTTGCATTGATCCTTGTATTATTTATAATTTTAGTGATCTTTGGAATAAATATGGTACATAAATTTGATGATGCAAGAAATCCGAAAAGACCTCAATATGCAGAATTGACTACAACTCCGGAAGAAACTCTTCCGCCGGAAGATCCTAATTACGATGATGCTACAGATGTTACAAATGGTGCAGATGTCAGTGTTACCTTAAATACAAACATAACTTCTTCTACAGAAAATAAAGCAGATGCAAGAAAAAATATAGAATGTAAAGATCTTGTAGGTGAAAAATATGATGAAGTTGCACTTTCTTCATATGCTCAGGACATTAAAATAGAAGCTGAATATGTAGATAATGAAGAATATTCAAGAGGAATCATATTTGAACAGGATATTGATGCAGGTACATGGCTTGCAAAGGGCGATACTGTTAAGGTTAAAGTAAGTAAGGGCAATGGCGATGCACAGGTTCCTGATTATAAGAGAGGACCTTTAAGCTGTTATCCTATCGCTGATTATCTTGCAATGCTTGACGAGGCAGGAATAGCATATAAAGCAATTCCTACAGTTAATACAGGCTATACAACAGGTTATGTAATAGGCACAAATCCTCCTAAAGGAAGTGTTGTACATTCTGATGAGCTTGTTGAAGTTACATATACAAAGAATGAAGGCGGCGGATCAATAACATATTCAGCCGGTGCAAATGAAAACACACCTGTTGCCAAGGAATCAGCTCAGGCACCTGCTGCGGCAGCTGCTGCAGAAACAGAAGCTTCAGATGAAGATTCTGATGACGATGAATAATTGATTTACAATAAAAAAACCATTCCAAAAGGAATGGTTTTTTTTATTGCAGAAATTAAGAAATTTGTATCAGTAAATAAAAAAATCAGATACTAAAAAGTATCTGATTAATTTTTATAAGACATATACCGCCTTGCCGTATTACACAGCATATAAAACCCGCTTATTCAGCAGGTGGGTATCGGCCTGAAGACTTCCATGCTCCCAGCTTCCTAAAATTAGGGAGGTCTGCAATCAGAACCCAGAGCTCAATTCCCAAATAAAAAGTGTTGGATTATATGAGCTGCATATAACGCACAAGGCAGAAATACTAACCTGTCTCTACTTGTATTATAGCACAGAAGTTTTCCCTTGTCAAATGTTTTTTTATAAAAAATAACTACATTCTAAACTGCAGGTACTTCCTTATGTGACTGTATTTTCTATAATAGTATTAAAGACCGGAAAAATTAATTTTCTTCTTCAGCAAAATCTTCTTCATCTTCGAATCTTTCTTCTATTCTTTTGAGGAAGATCTGACCGATTTTTTCAAATTCGGCATCATCATCAATAGAAATGAGAAGTTCTTCGTCTCCGTCCATTTCTGACTTGAGGATTACAAGCTCATCACTGCCGTCAAGTGCGTCTTCAGGATTTTCTGCATATGGAACAAGTGCAAAATAACGCTGACCGTCATCTGTTTCGAGGGCATCAAGCATCTCAAAAGTCTGTTCTACACCTTCTTCGTCTACTAATGTATAAAGATCAGGTGTAAATTCTGATAATTCTTGCATGATATTCTCCGTTCTGCCGTATGGCTCAATATTGCAATAACATGATTTATAAGCACATTATATATTTATTTTACTACAAAACGGAATTAAAGTCAAGCAGATTATATTAACAACATATTAAACATATTATTTTAAAAATATTGATAAAAAGTATTGACATTGACGAAAAAATGTGGTATTATATAGACATGGAAAGGATAAAAGAAGTTCAGGCGATAAGAACTTCGATTTGAAATCCATTATCAGTTAGGCTTCCGGATGGGAGCTGTGGTATCAGAACAATTATTGAAATTTACAAGTACATTTTGGTACGTTAAGAGTGTTTTATGATATTCGACAGCTGTATGGAAGATAATGATTCAGATACAAACAGGAGGCGGTTCCGATGGACATGAATGAAATGGAATCTTACAAAAGAGATCAGCTTTCGTGATTCGTTAGTGGAAATTTTCGATAATAATGTTTTATAATAACGTTTCATAGATTTGATTTTCGTTTTTGATGAAAGTAAGATCTCCGAAATATTGTAAGCGATATCTGAAAACTGGTAGTTACCTGAATTGAAGATATTTTGATTTGTTCATAACATATGATATAATAAGACGCAGCTCGGTATGAACAGCTTAAATTAAGAATAGATTGAATTGAGGTATGAGTTTATTGGATACAAGGCTGGGGATTGAATTTAGGTTTAAGGTGGTTCCGATGGAAACATAACGATAAACAGCTTGAATTAGCTTTTTATATATACTATTTTAAGAAAAAGGTGTATTACCAATGGAATAGTTAATTTAAACCGGACAAAAAAATACAGAAATAGGTGTGTGACCAATGGAATGATTATTTTCATGATCGAAACTATATTAATGTAGAAACGGGTGTGTGACCAATGTAATATTGAAATCTATTCATAATCATAATAATAAATGAAATAGGTGTGTGACCAATGGGTTATTAATAAAAATTCAGTATTAAATGTACTTAAAATGAATTAGAGGTTATCTTGTAAACGCAATTTGATATAGATAACAAATTTGAACAGAAATAGGTGGGACCAATGGAATATGAATTTTTACACTGAAAAAAATCTAATTTAGAAAAAGGTGTTTCCAATGTAAAAATAAATGGTGTTACGAGAAAAATAGATATAAAAATTATTAATTACGAAAGCAAACGATCCCGGTTTTAGGACTGTGGGACGTTTAGATAAATTTAAAGAAAGAGTGATAGAAATGGCTATTGTGAATTCTTTAAGGAGATTTATTAAATAAGCAGGAGGGTGATTCCACCAGAATATTTAGTAATATGATGAAAGTCATATAAAGAATGCTAAAGCATTTTATTTAATAAAAGATTCTAATTATTTTACATTGATTTGAGCCCGGGCGATTTGTCCGGGTTCTTTTTTTTATAAAAAAACATCCTCCGGCATATCATGTGCCGGAGGATGTTTTTTCGTTCAAAGCTCTGCTTTTAACAAGCAGAGGCAATTCGAAGAATTGCTTTCGTTCAGTAGGAGATTGAACTCCTAACTGAACGAGAGAATAGACCCCGCCGCCTATAGAGGCGGGGGATATCCTCTGTGTTGTTATATTAGTTTGAACTGAACATATAGTCTCTGAGATACTTGCTTCTGCTTGGATGACGCAGCTTTCTGAGAGCTTTTGCTTCGATCTGTCGAACACGTTCACGGGTAACATGAAGGATTTTGCCGACGTCTTCAAGAGTATAGCTTCTGTCATTTGGCGGGAGTCCGTAACGACGTCTGATTACCTCAGCTTCTCTTGGAGTAAGAGTAGAGAGAGCTTCATCAAGCTGTTCTCTGAGAAGTTCCTGAGCAGCAGCTTCAGAAGGTGAGAGAGCAGTTGAATCAGGAATATACATGTCAAGTGTAGAGTCATCTTCATCACCGACAGGAGTTGAAAGAGAGATCAGATCCTGAGAGAAGTTCATGATCTCATGAAGCTTTTCAACAGGTATTTCAAGTCTTTCTGCAACTTCTTCGTCAGCAGGTTCCTGACCTGTTTCGTTTATAATTTCTGCTTTGGTTTTCTTTATTTTTGTAAGCATTTCAGCCATGTGAACAGGAAGACGAATGGTACGTGACTGGTCTGCAATGGCTCTTGTAATAGCCTGTCTGATCCACCATGTTGCATATGTAGAAAATTTAAATCCCTTTGAAGGATCAAATTTTTCAACAGCCTTCATTAAACCAACGTTGCCTTCCTGAATAAGATCCAGGAACTGCATGCCTTTGCCGTTGTATTTCTTTGCGATACTTACAACAAGTCTGAGGTTGGCGGTTACAAGCTTATCTTTGGCGTACTGATCGCCTTTGAGACAGCTTTCAGCCAGATTCATTTCTTCTTCAGAAGAAAGAAGCGGTGACTGACCGATATCACGCAGATATATTTTAACATTGTCGATATAGTCAAATTCATCTGAGGATACAGGTGCATCAGGATTATCATCAAGTCCTGAATCCAGACCTACCTGAAGATCATCTGAATCAAGAGAGTAATCTTCAATGATCTGAATACCGAGCGCTGAACATTTTTCATAAAATTCATCGATCTGGTTTACATCAAAGTTGATCTCCTCAAATAAGTCATTGATTTCTCTGGTGGTAAGTTTGCCGGAATTTTTTCCTTGTTCAAGTAAACTTGTAATCGATATTTTATCATTAGGCATAAAAAATTCCTCCTATCTTTTACTTTGCAAATATTTTTGCATATTCAAAAGTTCATCATCTGATATTTCATTTCCGGTTGAAGTGATAATTTTATGTTTGGATTCTTTAAGCACATTTACACAGTCTGAAAAAGTCTGTTCAGTAATTTTTTTGTCTCGGTTCTGAGCAATGATACCACTGATCCTTCCCATTTCTTCTCCGTTAAATTCTTCGGAAAGAAGAGAGATGGAAAAAGTTTCGGATGATGACAGTGATCTGACTACTGAATCAAATACTCTTTTGTTAAAAGCAGTAACAAATTCGTCATCAGAAATGTTTTTCTGAATAAAATCAAGTTTGTCAGGATTTTTCATCAGGTATAAAATGATCAGTTCCTCAGCTTTGCTTTCACGAAGGTGTGAAGCTGCTTCCGGATCCGAACGGTTCTGAAGACCAACACTGTTTTCGATGGCTTTCCATTCCTGCTTTTTTCTGACATTGTTTTTGCTTTTTATTCTGTTTTCAACCTGCGCCTGAAGAATCTGTGTGTTAATATCAGATTCCTTGGAAATTTTTGAGATGTAAACATCTCTCTGAAGAGCATCGTCAAGTTCAGATAAAACTGCGACAGTCTTCTTTAAATATGTGACTTTGTCATTTTCATTTGTAATGTCAAGTCCGTTTTTACATTTTTCCAGTTCAAAAGCAACAGCATCGCCTGAGTTATCAAGCAGAAGCTTAAATCTGGTACTTCCGAACTTTTTGATGTATTCATCCGGATCCTTGGCATCAGTCATTTTGATAATTTTTGTATTTATACCGGCGGCACTTAAAAGGTTGATGGCTCTCTGCGTTGCTGCCTGTCCTGCTGAATCGCTGTCGTATGCAATTATTACTTCATTTGCATACTGTGCCATAATTCTGGCCTGTTCCGGTGTCAGTGCTGTTCCGAGAGTAGCGACAACATTTTCAAATCCTGCCTGGTTAATACTTATCACATCCATATATCCTTCGGCAAGAATCAGTTTTTTTAAAGGGCTGTTCTTGGCATGATTTAAGGAAAACAGATTTCGGCTCTTTTTAAAAACCGGTGTATCGGGAGAATTCAGGTATTTTGGCCCGTCTCCTTCAATTTTACGACCTCCGAATGCTATAACATTTCCTCTGAGGTCAATGATCGGAAACATGACTCTTCCTCTGAATGTGTCGTAGCATCCTTTGCCGTTCTGTGATTCACGGCAGACACCTGCTGTGATCAGTTCTTTATCATGAAATCCAAGTTCTCTGAGATGATCTCTGAGAGCATTAAATGAATCAGGGGAGTATCCGAGACCATATTTTTTTATAGTATCTGCCGAAAGACGGCGTTCTTTAAAATAAATCAGACCTCTCTTGTCATTTCCGGATAACAATGTTTTAAAATAAAAATTAGCTGTTTCGCGGTTGATTTCATATGTTCTTGCTTTTATTCGGGCAAAGTCATCATTTACACCTGTTTCAGGAACAGAAACTCCTATACGCTGTGCGAGAAGACGAACAGCTTCAATATAGCTGAGATTTTCCATTCTCATGATAAAAGTAATGACATCCCCGCCGGCACCGCATCCGAAGCAGTAGAAGTTCTGCGTATCGGTATATACTGTACAGGAAGCAGATTTTTCTGAATGAAAAGGACAGAGGCAAACATATGTTGAGCCTCTTCTCTTTAATGATACATAGGAGCTGAAAACATCTTCAATTGAATTTCCTTGTTTCAGCTGATACATAAATTCTTCCGGTAAAGCCATATGAACCTCCGTTATGCTTATGGTTGTCATGCATTTTTTAAAATGCCGGAACGGAATAATAAAACAGCTGTTGTTTATTATGATGTACTAAACAGAAAAATCTTCGAATAATTTTTCTGATTTTGGAAGTACTATTTTTCCCAGTGAAATATCTGTTATTTTTTCCCGTAAAGGTTCGAAAAATTCTTCTTTTACGAGAATTTCCATGTCTATTGTATCTTCAAATTTTGAAGAAATTTCTTTTATTTCATACTGCGGCAGACAATATGCAATTTTGCTGTACAGATTATAGTCCATTCGGATCGTTGTTCTGTAGCATTCGCACATATCCTTTATCTTTGCGCCTTCAACTGCAAGTTTGGCAGATGTCGAATAAGCTCTGACAAGACCGCCGCCGCCTAAAAGGATACCGCCAAAATAACGTGTAACAACGCAGCAGACATCCGTAAGAGAGTTTTTCTGCAAAATATCAAGAACAGGTACGCCTGCAGTTCCCTGAGGCTCACCGTCGTCTGAATATCTTGTTGTGTTATTGTCACGGAGAATATATGCGTAAACATTATGAGTAGCTTTTCTGTGCATAGCTCTGATGCTGTTTATAAATTCAACTGCATCATCGTTTGTTGTTACAGGATTTATATATGCTATGAATTCCGAACGCCGTTCCGTAAAGGTAATACTGTGAAGTTCTTTTATTGTTTTGTATCCCATACAGAGAATGACCTTTCATGTAAAAAAAAGGGCGACCATAAAAAATAACAGTCACCCTAATAAATAGAACTTAGCCCTTATTGAAACGTCTCTTGAATCTGTCTACACGACCACCTGTATCAACAAGTTTCTGCTTGCCGGTAAAGAATGGGTGGCATTTTGAGCAGATTTCAACTTTGATGTCCTTCTTTGTTGAACATGTTTCGATTACGTTTCCGCATGCACATGTAATAGTAGTCTTTTCGTAGTTCGGATGTATTCCGTCTTTCATCAGTAAGTCACCTCTTTAATAAAACTATTATGATTAACATAGTAGCCCATCAGTTACTTTAGACAGTAGTACTATCGATAATTCACTTGTAAATATAATTATATCAAAAAAATGTTTGAAAGTCAACATTTATAAAAACAAAAAATCAGCAGATTCTGCTGATTTTTTGTTGAATATGTTGAAAGACATTAATATCAGAAACCTAATATTTTGCTGAATTCTGCATCGATTTTTTCATATGCAGCAGCTGCAGCTTCCTGAGTGTCGCCTGTTGTTGTATAATATACCTTTATCTTTGGCTCGGTGCCTGAAGGTCTGATAATAACCGTTGCATTTTTTTCAAGACCAAAGCAAAGAACATCTGATTTAGGAAGATCGATCGCATTTTTGTTTCCGGTTTTAAGATCTGTAAATTCACTTGCCTTGTAGTCTGCAAAGCTGATAACATTAAGTCCGCCGATGGAAGCAGGAATATTTGTACGAAGAGATGTCATGATCTCTTTCATTCTTTCCATACCGGAAATTCCTTCACATGTGAAGCTCTTGAGCATATGCTTGTATACACCGTATTTTTTATACATTCTTTCTCTTGCTTCGATAAGAGAAATTCCGCATGTTCTGTAGTAAGCAGCCATTTCACAGATGAGCATTGAGGCAACAACTGCATCTTTGTCTCTTACATATGAGCCTGCAAGGTATCCGTAGCTTTCCTCAAAGCCGAAGATATATCTGTCTGCTTCGCCTTTTTCTTCAAGGAAGCCTATCTGTTCACCGATAAATTTGAATCCGGTGAGGACGTCTCTGAGTTCAACACCATAATTTTCTGCTATTGCTGTGGCAATTTTTGTTGTAACGATTGTTTTTACAGCAACAGGATTTTTCGGCATGGTTCCGAGTTTTGTTCTTTCTTCACAGATGTATTCAAGAAGCATTGCACCAACTTCATTTCCAGAGAAGAGGACATATTCATCTCCGGAAGGAACTGCGATGCCTACACGGTCACAGTCAGGGTCGGTAGCAAGAAGAAGGTCAGGCTTCTTTTCGTATGCGAGCTTAAGACCAAGCTCAAGTGCTTCTCTGATTTCAGGATTCGGATAAGGACATGTTGTGAAGTTTCCGTCCGGCTTTTCCTGTTCAGGAACAATTGTAACATCTGAAATGCCTATCTTGTTAAGAATAGCTCTTACAGGCTTGTTTCCTGTACCGTTAAGAGGAGTGTAAACAACTTTAAGTCCGCTTTCGGTAACAAGATCTGTATGAATACCCTGAGCTAAAACGTTTTTGTAGTAGTCTTCAATTACATCCTGACTGATATATTCGATTTTTCCTTCTTTTATGCCGGTTTCAAAGTCCATATATTTTGGACCTTCAAACATATCAACATTTCCGATTTTGTTGATAACCTGTTCAGCAACATCAAGAGTGATCTGACATCCGTCAGATCCGTAAACTTTGTATCCGTTGTATTTTGCAGGATTGTGGCTTGCTGTAACAACTATACCTGCATGGCATTTTAATGCACGAACAGCAAATGAAAGCATTGGTGTCGGCATAAGTTCACTGTAAATATATACTTTAATTCCGTTGGCAGCAAGAACACCTGCTGCAGCTTTGGCGAAAACATCTGATTTGATACGGCTGTCATATGCTATTGCAACGCTGCCGTTTTTGCAGGAATCATTTACATAATCAGCAAGACCCTGTGTGGCTCTTCTGATAGTATAAATATTCAATCTGTATGTTCCTGCTCCGATTACCCCTCTTAAGCCACCTGTTCCAAATTCAAGATCTCTGTAGAATCTGTCTTTTATGGCGTCAGTATCATCCTTGACAGATACAAGTTCATTTACAAGATCCTTGTCTTCTGTTGCTTTCTGAGTCCATAAATTGTATAACTGCATCTCATTCATAATTATATTACTCCCTCTGACATAGTTATTGGGTTTCAAGTTCTGCTTTTTAAGCAGAGGCGATCCGCAGGACTGCAGATCATTCCCTAAGTGTAAAAAATTCCGGTTGTATTATTTGATAAATCGGAACTGATTATTAAAATAATATACTCACTTTCTTATTATATCATATAGGTGACGGTTTTTAAAGCTATTTTTGAAAAAGAAAATGTGCAAATTTTCTTTGAATCGTGACCAGATTTTGTGAATTATAACTATTTGAGATTACTTTTAATTAAGTACTTAGATTGTCGTATTTACATATGTTAAAATATAAAACATCAGAAAAATCATTGCTGTTATTACTGTTTTTTTATCAAAAAATGTGATATAATAAGCGGTAATATCAGTTTGAACTGAAAGGTTTTCCAAAATCGGAAAATTTGTTTACAGAAAGGACAAAAACAATGAATTTTGACAGTATTATATTTGATCTGGACGGAACACTGTGGGATTCTGCAGAAGGGATATGCGGTACATGGCAGGAGATACTGAAAAAACATAAAGAACTGAATAACATTAAGATAACTGTGGATTCACTCCATTCGTGCATGGGACTTCCGCTTGATGAAATAGGAAAAAAACTTCTTCCCGGTGTGAGTGCTGAAATGCAGAAAAAGCTTATGAAAGAATGTTGTGACTATGAAAATATTTATCTGTCTGAACACGGTGGGGTTCTGTTCCCGAAGCTTGAAGAGACCCTTGAATATCTTTCAGAAAAATATAAGCTTTTTATTGTATCCAACTGTCAGGAAGGCTATATTGAAAGCTTTTTCACTTATCACAAAACAGACAGATTTTTCACTGATATAGAATGCAATGGTGCAACAGGACTGTCAAAAGGTGAAAATAACAAGCTGATAATAAAGAGAAACAATTTAAAGAACGCAGTATATGTCGGGGATACTGCAGGCGATCTTAAATCTGCAAGGGATGCAGGCATTCCTTTTATTTATGCAGAATACGGATTCGGAGAAGTATCAGATTATGATTATGTGATCAGGAGTATTTCGGACCTGTCTGAGTTACTCTGATGCTCCTGATAAACTGAACAAATAAGAGAAGTGTAATTTTCTGATAAAACAAAAAAGGGGCTGTCTGACAGTCCCTTTTATTATAAAAAATTGTTTATGATCATCCCTTGATCTGTGAAGCAACAACGCTTTCACCGCAGTAGATCTTTCTGAGCTTCGGTTTTTCAATTTTTCCGGTAGGATTTCTCGGAACATCGGCAAATATGATTTTGTGAGGACGTTTGTATCTTGGGAGTGATTTGCAGAATTCGTTGATCTGATCCTCAGTTACATCTTTGCATTCAGGTTTAAGTTCAATTATAGCAGCAGCAATTTCACCGAGTCTGTGATCAGGAAGTCCGATAACTGCAACATCCTTGATCGCCTGATTTGAACGGAGGAAGTCTTCGATCTGAACAGGGTAGAGGTTTTCACCGCCGCTGATGATAACATCCTTTTTACGGTCAACAAGATAAATAAATCCGTCTTCGTCTTCCTGTGCCATATCACCTGTGAAAAGCCATCCGTCTTCGAGAACTTCCTTTGTGGCTTTTTCATCTTTATAATAGCATTTCATGACGCCCGGACCTTTGACAGCAAGCTCACCGACTTCACCTTTGCTGACAGTTTTTCTGTTTTCGTCAACTATCTTGACTTCCCAGCCGTATCCTGCAACACCGATAGCACCGACTTTATGTGTGTTTTCAACGCCGAGATGTACACAGCCGGGTCCTATGGATTCACTCAGACCGTAGTTTGTATCGTACTGATGGTTTGTAAATATCTTCTGCCATCTTTTTATAAGACTCGGAGGAACAGGCTGAGCTCCGATATGCATAAGTCTCCACTGTGCTATTGAATATTTGCTCAGATCGATTGTTCCGTTGTCAATTGCATCAAGAATATCCTGAGCCCACGGAACGAGGAGCCATACAATGGTACATTTTTCTTCTGATACAGTTTTTATTATATTGATCGGTTTTACGCCTTTGAGAAGAACGGCTTTGCTGCCTGAATAAAGACTTCCGAACCAGTGCATTTTTGCACCTGTGTGATAAAGAGGCGGGATACATAAGAATACATCATCATGACTCTGACCGTGATGATTCTGCTCTACCTTTGCTGAATGCATAAGAGCTGCATGGTCATGGAGAATAGCTTTCGGGAAGCCTGTTGTGCCTGATGAGAAGTATATTGCTGAATAATCAGAATCTGAAAGTTCTATTTCAGGTGCATTGCTTGAGAAGTTTGCTGCAAGATGGAGATAGTTCTCAGCAAATGTCGGGCAGTTGTCACCAACGTAGAACAGAAGTTTTACTGCAGGGATCTGATCGCATATCTCTTCCATTCGTCCGATAAATTCAGGTCCGAAAATAATGGCGTTTGTATCTGCGAGATCGAGACAGTATTTGATCTCTGATGAAGTATATCTGTAATTGAGCGGAACTGCAAGAGCTCCTGCCTTGAGTATACCAAAATAAATAGGAAGCCACTCAAGACCGTTCATAAGGAGGATACCGACTTTATCACCTTTCTTGATTCCTCTGCTTATAAGAAGGTTTGCACATCTGTTTGCTTTTTCGTTGAAAACACTCCATGTGATCTCTCTTCTGTATGTTTCGGAATTTCCGGATTCGATAAGTTCATATTCCTTCCATGTGACTCTTCTGACTTCCTGTACTTCAGGGTTTATTTCAACAAGTGCTATTTCATCGCCGTACTGTGCAGCGTTGCGTTCAAGTAATTCTGTAATAGGCATTTTTTAATAATTCCTTTCGTAAAATATTTATTACTATATCATTTTACTACTATAAAGTGTAAAAGTCAATTGTGATTTGAGAAAATATCGGTTTCAATATTGTACATTATTCACATAGAATTTTTTTTGTTTTCTGCGATATTTTTATTATACCTGTTATACCGGAATAAAAAAATGAGAGGAAGATTTAAATTATGAGAAGAAAAATGAACGTAAAAAAAGCTGTCGGAGTACTGGCTGCGCTTGCGTGTTCAGTATCAATGTCACTTACTTCAACAGTAAGTGCGGGAAAATACACTTCCTATAGTGTAACAGATTCAAACAATGTAGTGTGTACAGGGGATTTTGATCATCTTACAAGCGGACAAATCATTTTTTATCCTGCGGAAATGCTCGAAAATACAGAGACATATCCTGTCGTTGTATGGGCAAACGGAACAATGTGTGCACCGGCACTGTATTATGAACTTCTGAGCGAAATTGCAGCAGGAGGATATATAGTTGTTACAAATACTGATATGATGGCAGCCGACGGAACGTCACAGGTCGCTTCAGTAGATTTTATTCTTGAGAAAAATGATGATGAGGACAGTGTTTTCTATAACAGGGTAGATACTGAAAACATTGGTGCGGCAGGCCATTCCCAGGGAGGAAGAAGTGCTGTAAATGCTGCAATTCTTGATCCGAGAATTGATTGCGTTCTTTCTGTTGCAGGAAGCAATTATACATATGAAGCACAGGAACTTTCAACACCGACACTGTTCTTTACCGGAACGGCAGACATGATCGTACTGTCATCTCTCTGGGTAAAACCCGCATATAATAAATGTACAGGAACAGCTGTATACGCATCACTCAGAGGCGGGATCCATACCACATGCTGCACATCTCCGTCAACTTACAGCGGATATGCAGTCGACTGGTTCGATGCATATCTTAAAGGCGACAATGAGGCAAAAGCAGTATTTATGAAAAACGGAAAGCTTTCAAAGGACAGCAGCTGGACCGGATATTCTTCAAAGAATTTCTGATGAGAGAAAATAACAAAATGTCAGTTGAAAAATGAATGTGAAATTTTGCAGAAAAATTTATAAAATCACTTTAATGATTGATATTTGTTAGTATGTAACGAAAAAAACAAAAAAATAATTAAAAATTTCAATACTATTTTAAGGTTCGGGCATTATAATAGATAATGAAATGAATAGAAGTGTGTCATTGTCGTTAATATGCTCCGAAAAAATACGGACAAGATATTAACCTGTCCGTATTTTTTATGAAAATAGTATTTATTGTATATTTCTGACATTTCAAATCGTGTTTTTCCTTTTTCAGCTCCTTTACTGCATATTTTTTGATTTTAGTATCAAAGGAAAACGTTTTATTCTTTTAATTAATAATATCAAATGAATATGTTATTAATGTGTTTTTATATTGGAAAAGTATTTGGTTTTTTGAAAGGATGTTTAGTATGCCTAATGTTTTAATAGCTGATGATAACAGAGAAATTGCACTTGTTCTTAAAGAGTACATTGAAAAAGAGGGGTACAGTGTCATTTATGCGGAAAACGGAGAAGAGGCACTGGACATGTTCGGAAAAAAAGACTTTGACATGATAATACTTGATGTAGTAATGCCTTATAAAAACGGTTTTGATGTCTGCAGAGAGATAAGAAAAACTTCAAACGTTCCTGTAATGATGCTTACAAGCAGAAGCGATGACTATGAAAAGATCATGGGCCTCGGAATAGGAGCTGATGACTATATAGTAAAGCCGTGTTCTCCGGCAGAAGTAATTGCACGTATGAGAGCCGTTCTCAGAAGAATAAGCTTTGAGCATCTTGACAGCAAGGAAGGTCATGTTATCAAAATATACAACCTGAAGGTTGATATGGACAATTTCTCAGCTACCATAGATGATGAAAAAGTAGTTCTTACGAAAAAAGAACTTGAGATACTGTGGACACTTGCTGAAAATAAGGAAAAGGTATTTACGAGAGAAAATCTTTTAAACAGTCTCTGGGGCTATGATTATTACGGCGACTGCAGAACTGTGGATTCACATATAAAAAGACTTCGTGCGAAGCTGGATGAATATCCTCATGACAAATGGAATATAAAAACTGTCTGGGGTATGGGCTACAAATTTGAGGTGGATGAAGATGAATGAAGATAGCCAGACCGCTGCTCTTCTTGAAGAACTTGAGAGAAGCAGATGTGCTGCTGCTGCTGAAAAACAGGCAGGACAGGAGTTTATATCAAGCGTATCCCATGAGCTCAGAACTCCTGTTGCAGTAATACGAGGTTCACTTGAAGCTCTGTGCGACGGAGTAATTGACGATCCGGCTGAAGTTAAAGAGTATCATAGACAGATGCTTGCAGAAAGCATATATCTTCAGCATCTTGTGAATGATCTTCTTGAATATTCAAGACTTCAGAACAGGGTATACGAACTGAATGCAGAACCCGTTAATGTCTGTGATGTGGCTGATGATGTATTCAGAAGCATCAAAAGTATAGCATCAGCCAAAAATATAGAATTTGTTAAGGATATGAAAGCCGACTGTTACTTTATCTGGGGAGATTATGTCAGACTCAGACAGATGCTGATAGTTCTGCTTGACAATGCAGTAAAGTTTACTTCCGAGGGCGGAAAAGTAACCATACAGTGCGAAAAAAATGAAAATAATCTTAAAGTTCGCATTATCGATACAGGATGCGGAATAAAACCTGAAGACATAGACGGAATTTTTATAAGATTTCACAGGGCAATGTCAGACCAGAACAGAAGCGGAACAGGACTCGGACTGCCGATCGCAAAGGAAATTGCCGAAAGACACGGTGCACAAATGAGCGTTGAAAGCGAAGTGGACAGGGGAACAACATTTACCATTGAATTCAATGAAATGATTGAAATAAGCGAACTTGAAAATATGGATGATGAAAATAGGGTAAAAGTGCTTTAAATTTCTTAAAGACAAAGCATGATATTTGGAATAAACATGCACAAAAAAAAGAAGAAAATCTATTGACAAAGACTGAAAATATGGTATAATAGACTAGTGTGCGATTGTATCGCCACCAGTCTATTCTTTTTTTTTAAAGAATAAAATTTCGAAGAAGGAGGAAAAAAAATGCCTACGTTTAATCAGTTAGTACGTAAGGGAAGAGATGTTCTGGAGGTTAAATCAACTGCTCCGGCACTTCAGAAAAACTACAATGCCAAGAAGAAGATCACAACAGATTTAAGCTCACCTCAGAAACGTGGTGTCTGCACAGCAGTAAGAACTTCAACACCTAAGAAGCCTAACTCAGCTATGAGAAAGATTGCCAGAGTAAGACTTACAAACGGATACGAAGTTACAGCTTACATTCCTGGTATCGGTCATAACCTTCAGGAACACAGCGTTGTTCTTATCAGAGGCGGACGTGTTAAGGATCTCCCTGGTGTACGTTACCACATCATCAGAGGTACTCTTGATGCACAGGGCGTTGCAAAGAGAATGCAGGCTCGTTCAAAATACGGCGCTAAGAGACCAAAAGCAGGAGCTGCTAAGTAATTTACTGATTGCTTGAAAACTCATTTTATTTATTAATAGGATACAACTACCACAGGATTTAATGTGGAGATTATATAGATTTTTATATACCTCTCTGCATGGTCTTGACGTGTGACACATAGTCATACGAGTACCTATGAATTCATTTATACTTATATGAAGGAGGGAAGCGAAAATGCCAAGAAGAGGTAATATCGCAAAGCGTGATGTATTACAGGATCCACTTTACAATTCAAAGCTTGTTACAAGACTGATCAACAATATAATGCTTGATGGTAAAAAGGGTGTTGCACAGAAAATCGTTTATGATGCATTTGAAATCGTCGCTGAAAAGACAGGTGAAAATGCACTGGAGGTTTTCGAAAAAGCATTGGAAAACATCATGCCTGTACTTGAAGTAAAAGCTCGCAGAATGGGTGGTGCTACTTACCAGGTACCTATGGAGGTTCGTCCTGAAAGACGTCAGACATTAGGTCTCAGATGGGTAACTAAGTACTCAAGACTCAGAAACGAGAAAACCATGAAAGAAAGACTTGCAGGAGAAATCCTTGATGCTCTCAACGGCCAGGGCGGTGCATGCAAGAAGCGTGAAGATACACACAAAATGGCTGAAGCTAACAAGGCATTCGCACATTATCGTTGGTAATTCCTTTAAGGAATACACGTTAATGTATGCATAAACTGTTATTAATATTTAAAACGGAGGAAAAGTTATGCCAAGAGATTGTTCCCTGCAGGATACAAGAAATATTGGTATAATGGCCCACATCGATGCAGGTAAAACCACAACTACAGAGCGTATCCTTTTTTACACAGGTATCAACCACAAAATAGGTGAAACTCATGATGGTTCTGCAACAATGGACTGGATGGAACAGGAGCAGGAAAGAGGTATCACAATTACTTCTGCTGCTACAACAGCTTTCTGGTCAGGTCATAGAATCAATATTATAGATACACCAGGCCACGTTGACTTCACTGTTGAAGTTGAACGTTCACTTAGAGTTCTCGACGGCTCTGTTACAGTTTTCTGTGCAAAGGGCGGCGTTGAACCACAGTCTGAAACAGTATGGCGTCAGGCTGATAAATACCAAGTACCTAGAATGGCTTATGTAAATAAGATGGACATTATGGGTGCTGACTTCTATCGTGTTGTAGGCATGATGAAGGACAGATTAAAATGTAATGCTGTTCCGATTCAGCTTCCAATCGGTTCAGAAGAAACATTCAAGGGCATCATTGACTTAGTAGAGATGAAAGCTTATGTTTACTATGATGATCTCGGAAAAGACATCAGAGTAGAAGAAATCCCTGCTGACCTTGCTGACAAGGCTAAGGAATATCATGATCAGCTCATCGAATGTGTTGCTGAACAGGATGAAGCTCTTATGGAAAAATTCTTTGACGGTCAGGAACTGACAATCGAAGAAATCAAGGGCTGCATCAGAAAAGCTACTATAGCTAATGCAATGGTACCGGTTGTTTGCGGTACTTCCTATAAAAACAAGGGCGTTCAGAAGCTCCTTGATGCAATTGTTGACTATATGCCTTCACCACTCGATGTACCACACATCAAGGGTGTAAATCCTGATACTGACGAAGAAGAAGAACGTCCGTCATCAGATGATGAGCCTTTTGCAGCTCTTGCATTTAAGATCGCTACTGACCCGTTCGTTGGAAAACTCTGCTTCTTCCGTGTATATTCCGGTACAGTTGAGGCTGGTTCATCAGTTCTCAATGCTACCAAGGATAACAAGGAAAGACTCGGACGTATCCTTCAGATGCATTCAAACCACAGAAAAGATATCGAAGTTGTATACGCAGGCGATATTGCTGCTGCAGTTGGTCTTAAAAATACAACAACAGGTGATACACTCTGTGATGAAAAGCATCCTATCATTCTCGAATCCATGGAATTCCCGGAACCTGTTATCAACCTTGCTATCGAGCCTAAGACAAAAGCAGGTCAGGAAAAGATGGGTCTTGCACTTGCAAAGCTTGCTGAAGAAGACCCGACATTCAGAACATGGACTGATGAAGAAACAGGACAGACAGTCATTGCCGGAATGGGCGAACTTCATCTTGATATCATCGTGGACAGACTTCTCCGTGAATTTAAGGTAGAAGCTAACGTTGGTGCTCCACAGGTTTCATATAAGGAAACAATCAAGGGCAGCGCAGATATCGATGAAAAATATGCAAGACAGTCAGGTGGTAAAGGTCAGTACGGTCACGTTAAGATCAGAGTTACACCTAACGAATCCGGTAAGGGTTATGAATTCACTAACTCAGTTGTCGGCGGTGCTATTCCTAAGGAATACATCCCAGCAGTTGATGCAGGTATCAAGGGCGCTATGCAGGCAGGTGTACTCGCAGGCTACCAGGTAGTTGACGTTAAGGTTGACCTCTACGACGGTTCTTACCATGAAGTTGACTCTTCTGAAATGGCATTTAAGATTGCCGGTTCTATGGCATTCAAGAGAGCTATGAGAGAAGCTAACCCTGTAATCCTTGAACCTATCATGAAGGTTTCTGTAATAGTTCCTGATGATTACCTCGGAACAGTTATGGGCGACCTTAACTCAAGAAGAGGACAGATCCTCGGACAGGAAACAAGACCTGGTACAATTCAGGTTGATGCTCTTGTTCCGCTTTCAGAAATGTTCGGTTACTCAAGCGACCTCCGTTCAAAGACACAGGGCCGTGGACAGTACGCTATGGAACCACACAGCTACATCGAAGTTCCTAAGTCAATAGCTGAAAAGATCATCAGCAAGAGAACAAAGTCTGAATAAAAATCATTTTACAGCTATAAATTTAGTAAAAAGACTTGAATTTATAACTGTAATCTGTTAAAATGTATATTATAGTTTACTAAAATCAATTTATTTTTGAGGAGGAAACATCCAATGGCAAAGGCTAAATTTGAAAGAACAAAACCACATGTAAATATTGGTACAATTGGTCACGTTGACCACGGTAAAACAACTCTTACAGCTGCTATCACAAAGACTCTCGCTCTTAAGGGCCAGGCTCAGTACGAAGCTTACGATATGATCGATAAGGCTCCTGAAGAAAGAGAACGTGGTATCACAATCAACACAGCTCACGTTGAATATGAAACAGACAATCGTCACTATGCACACGTTGACTGCCCAGGCCATGCTGACTATGTTAAGAACATGATCACCGGTGCTGCTCAGATGGACGGTGCTATCCTCGTTGTTGCTTCAACAGATGGTCCTATGGCTCAGACTAAGGAACATCTTCTTCTCGCTCGTCAGGTTGGCGTTCCATACATCGTTGTATTCATGAACAAAGCTGACCAGGTAGAAGACGAAGAACTTCTTGAACTCGTTGAAATGGATATCCGTGAAACACTTGACAAGTATGAATTCCCTGGCGATGACACACCAATCATCAAGGGTTCAGCTCTCAAGGCTCTTGAAGCTCCTGATGATATCAACGATGCAGCTTATGCACCAATTCTTGAACTTATGGATGCAGTTGACTCATACATCCCAACTCCTGAAAGAAAAGCTGATCTCGCATTCCTTATGCCTGTAGAAGACGTATTCACAATCACTGGTCGTGGTACTGTTGCTACTGGTAGAGTTGAAAGAGGACAGCTCAAGACTTCTGATGAAGTTGAAATCGTAGGTCTTAAGGATGAAAAGATGAAGACAGTTGTAACAGGTATCGAAATGTTCAGAAAGATCCTTGATTACGCTGAAGCTGGTGACAACATCGGTGCTCTTCTCCGTGGTGTTCAGAGAACAGATATCGAAAGAGGACAGGTTATCTGTAAACCAGGTTCAATTCATCCACATACAAAATTCCATGGTCAGGTTTACGTTCTTAAGAAAGAAGAAGGTGGTAGACATACTCCATTCTTCACAAACTACAGACCACAGTTCTACTTCAGAACAACAGACGTTACAGGTGTTGTTACACTTCCTGCAGACAAGGAAATGTGTATGCCTGGTGATAACGTTGAAATGGACGTTGAACTCATCACACCAATCGCTATCGAAGAAGGTCTCCGTTTCGCTATCCGTGAAGGCGGCCGTACAGTTGGTTCAGGTGTTGTTACAAAGATCAACGACTAATTTGAATCTTAATGCAGCTTAAACGCTGAATGAAATTAAACAGAGTACAGTATAATTTTTATTGTACTCTGTTTTTTTAAAAAGAAAATGGTTCTTTTTATTGGTTTTTATTTAATGGAAAAAACAAGTTTTTTGTTTTTTTTTAGATTGTAAGTAAACGATTAACCGACGTAAATGAAAGGATGTAATCAATTATGAAAAAAATTACAGCTGCTGTTTCTGCACTTGTTCTTGCAGCCTGTTCAATGACATCATCTTTCTGTTTTGCAGAAGATACAAATGATTCACCTGTTCTGCTGACAACTTCTCCAACACTTCTGACATCAGCAAACAGTGCATCTGAAGAGAGTGATTCATATGAAATGAATGTAAAAGTAGATCTTGCTTCAGAAGGAAAGAAAATCAGTCCTTATATTTTTGGCGTAAATGAACATGGAATTTCCAAAAATACCACAGTAAACGCAGTAAGACAGGGCGGTAACAGATATACTGCATACAACTGGGAAACAAACTACTCAAATGCAGGTTCAGACTGGAAAAACTCATCTGATACATATCTTTCTGAATCAAATGATCCTGCTGACTGTGCTAAGCAGTTATCAAAGAAAGCAGAAAAATATAATATTCCTTATAAACTTACAACTCTTCAGATGGCAGGATATGTTTCTGCAGATAAAGCAGGTGAAGTAAGCAAGGATGAAGCAGCTCCGGGAGAAAGATGGAATGAAGTAGTATTTTCAAAGGACGGAGAACTCTCAGATACACCTGATCTTACCGATGGAAAGGTTTACATGGACGAATATGTAAACTATCTTGTAAAAAATCTTGGAGATTCACAGACTTCAACAGGTATTCAGGGCTACAGCCTTGACAATGAACCTGCTCTCTGGTCATCAACACATTCACTGGTTCATCCTGAAAAGGCTCAGTGCGATGAAATGATAACTAAATCAGCTGCACTTGCTAAAGCAGTTAAAAAGATCGACAAAAATGCTGAGATATTCGGACCTGCTCTGTACGGATATGCTGCATTTGCTACATTCCAGGATGATGATGACGGAACAATATGGAAAAACACATATGGCGATCAGTATAACTGGTTCCTTTCATTCTATCTTGACAAAATGAAGGAAGAAAGTGAAAAAGAAGGTCAGAGACTTCTCGATGTTCTTGATATCCACTATTATACAGAAGCAAAGGGAACCTGCGGACAGAGAATGTGTTCAGATCCTACACATTCAGAATGTATAGATGCAATGCTTCAGTCATACAGAACTCTCTGTGAAGAAGGCTACAAGGAAGACAGCTGGATCGGTGAATGGTGTCAGGTAAATCTTCCGCTTCTTCCAAAGATTCAGGAAACTATAGATAAGTATTATCCGGGAACAAAGCTGGCTGTAAGTGAATATGACATGGGCGGCGGCAAAACAATTGCAGGTGCCATAGCAGAAATCGATACACTCGGAACATTTGCAAAAAATGATGTTTACCTTGCTACTCTCTGGGCTGAAAATGTTCCTTATCAGTTCAGTGCTATAAACATGTATACAAACTTTGACGGCAAAGGAACTGCTTTTGGTGATACACTTATTGATTCACAGACTGATGACTATATCAAATCTACATCATATGCATCAATTAACGGTGATGATCAGAGCAAAGCTACTGTAATAGTAACAAACAAGAGTCAGACAGAAACAGAAAAAGCTGTAATTTCACTTGAAAACGCTGATGTTGATTATAAAAATGCAGCTGTATATGTTTTAAGCGGCGATACAAGTGAGATCATTCATGTTACAAGTATTGACAAAATCGATGACAATACATTTACTATCGAACTTCCTCCGCTTTCCGCAGCAGAAGTATATGTTACATCCGACGAAGACGGATTCAGACCTGTTGAAGAAAGACCTGCAGAAGAAGTATTTATAAAACTTCCGGGAGAACTCAAGGCTAACGTTACTGATGAACTTACAGCTTATAACGGCAAATTTGAAAATCCTGTTGGAAGCACAATGGCTTTTGACGTTGTAGTTCCTGAAGGATGTCCTATGGTTTCAGGGGGACTTGACTTCAATGTAACACTTGACGGTCAGTATTACTGGGTATGCTATGACTGGAGTACAGACCATACAGGTGAAGTAAAGATGGATATGTCAATGCCGACTTCAACATTTGTTGATGATGAAACATGCAAGGATGAAGAACTTCTTGCAAAACTCGGACAGGAAATAATGAAGAACAGCAAGGATGCAGAAGTTCAGATCTGGTATGTTGCTGACAAGAACTGGGACGGACAGGCTACAAGTCTTGCTTCAATAAGTTCTATGAGCACATATGTATCAGAAAATGAATTTGACTATGGAGATTTTAATGCTGACGGAGTAGTTGATCTTACAGACCTTACGATTATGTCATTAAACCTCCTCGGAGATTACGATGTTGACAATGCTCTCTTAAAATATTTTGATGTTGACGGAAGCGGTGAATACAATATAGGAGATCTTCCGCATCTGAAAAGATATATTCTTAAAGATGAAGATGTAGTTCTTGCAAAGAAATAATCTTTAAATAATAAGTACAATACAAACAAATACAGGATATCGGATCAAAAAACCGGTATCCTGTATTTGTTTATTTTCTCTTGAATAATTGTCACATGTTGTGATATACTATATAGGAGCCGGGATACCATAATTATTTGATATCTGCAGGTTCAAAATTATTTGGACAGGATGGTGGCTTACATGCTGCTTGCAATTGATGCCGGAAATACAAATATTGTGTTTGGAATATATGATAAGGATGAACTTCTCTGTGCTTTCAGAACAGAAACATACAAATGTGATGATGCTGAAGAAAAATACAAAGAAGTACTGCCTGAGCTTCTTGAAAATTATGAAGGTAAAATAGATGCTGCAATGATGTCATCAGTAGTTCCGTCAGTAAACAGCATAATCAGCTCATATGTTGAAAAAAATATCGGATGTAAAGTACAATTTGTTACTTGTAATATAAAAACAGGAATACAGATAAAATCAGACAGGCCTGAGGTGGTCGGAGCAGATCTGATCTGTGCTGCAGCGGAGGCTTATGAAAAGTGTAAGACTTCAGTGATAGTATTTGATCTCGGAACGGCAGCAACAGTAACAGCAATTGATAAACATGGATTTTTTCTTGGAACATCGATCAGTCCCGGATTAAATATTTCTATGAAAGCACTTGCAGATGCAGCTTCACTTCTGACAGAAATAAAGCTTGACGAACCGGATATATCAGTTGTCGGTAAAAACACAGCTGATGCAATACGTTCAGGGATTGTAATAGGCGCTGCATGTTTTATAGACGGGATGACTGAACGATATAAAAAGATTCTCGGAGAAGAATCACGTGTTATTATAACAGGAGGGTTGTCAACTCTGGTTCTTCCGTATTGTATGACAAAACCCGAATATATAGAAAATCTGGTACTTGACGGAATAAAAGATATTTACTTTATGAACAATTTCTGAAAAAATGTTGAGATCCTTCTTTTCAGCAGGATTTTGGACTAATGAAAATTTAATTTGTTTTATAATACAATTTTGAATGATTTTTAGGATTATAAACAAATTGATTATGCAGAATAGATATATTTTGTTGTCGCATTTTTTTTATTCATGATTGATTTTTGCTATGACTTATAGTATAATAATAAAGAACGACAGTTTATAGGGGTTTTAAACCGGTTTCAAGTAATGAAAAACGGTTTGGGTATTGTTGAAATTTTTGAAAAAGTCAGAAAATCAGCAAAAAAGTTCTTTTCGGAAAAGAGGAAACTTAAAGATGGATTTTTTCCATAAATCTGTAATGTTGAACGAGTGTATTGAACTTCTTGATATAAAGCCAGATGGTGTTTATGTTGACGGCACTGCAGGAGGTGCCGGACATTCGGTACAGATAGCAAAAAGATTAAATGAAAACGGATTGCTGATTGCTCTTGACAGAGATCCCGATGCGATAGCAGCGGCAACAGAAAGACTTAAAGACTATAACGCAAGGGTAATAAAAACTAATTTTTCTGAAATAAAAAAGGTTTTAAACAGTCTGAATATTGAAAAAATAGACGGACTTCTGCTTGACCTTGGAGTGTCTTCACATCAGCTTGATGTCGGAGAACGCGGATTTTCATATAATGCAGATGCCCCTCTGGATATGAGAATGAGTAAGGAGGGGATCAGTGCAAAGGACATAGTTAACACTTATTCAAAGGATGAACTCGCAAAAATATTATTTGAATATGGTGAAGAAAAATTTTCATGGAGAATAGCAGAGAACATTGTCAGAGCACGTGAAGCAAAACCGCTGGAAACAACATTTGAACTCAGTGAAATAGTAAAAGAAAGTGTTCCTGCTAAGGTTAGACGTGAAAAAAATCCTTGTAAAAAAACTTTTCAGGCAATAAGAATTGCAGTAAACGGAGAGCTTGATCACCTTAACAAAGGTCTTGATGATGCTTTTGATGTATTAAAGCCGGAAGGAAGAATTGCTGTAATTACTTTTCATTCACTTGAAGACAGACTTGTAAAGCAGAAGTTTGCAGGATGGTGCAAAGGATGCATTTGTGATCCGAGACTTCCTCAGTGTATTTGCGGCAGAACGCCGGAGGCAAGGCTTGTAAACAGAAAACCGGTTGAAGCCGGAGAAGAAGAACTGAATGAAAATAACAGAAGCCGAAGTGCAAAGCTTCGTGTCCTTGAAAGAATTTAGGTGGGATCATATGTCAATGCAGTCAAATATGGCATACAAATATGACTTAAACAAATACAGAAAACTTACCTCTTCTGAAAATGAAGAAGTTAAAAGAGAAAACATTGTAATCAATAAAACAAAAGCAGAAAAGACCTCAACAATAAAAATCGCCATTCTTGCTTTTGCTGCTGCTTTTCTTTTGTTTTTCGTTATTTACGGTAAAGTTCAGGTAAGTGATATGTATTCAAAAATCAATGATCAGAAGGCAATTCTGATAAATGAAGAAAACGAAAACAAAAGACTGAAAGCTGAAATAGAAGCAAACAATTCTCTGAAAAAAGTTGATGAATATGCCGAAAGCATAGGACTTCAGAAAATTGATTCTTCTCAGTTCTGGTATGTTGAACTTGATAATGATGATGTTGTTGAGATAAATGAAAACAAGGATAACATTTTCATTAAGATAAAGAAACTGTTTTCATCTGCTTTTGAATATTTTGAATGAGAGCGGCGAAGAGTGTGTTATGAATTATCCGGGATTGATGATATTTATTATCAGAATTTTAAATATCAGATAAATTCCGGAAGTCATAAAACAATTTCTTTGTCGTTATATTTTGGTTAAATAACATATTTCTGACATTTACTGATATGAAAATGTCAGAAACTGCTGCGATGACAGCAATCGTTTTAAGAGTGAGTTAATTTTTACGAAATATTTTTTATTACAGCACAGAGTTTTAAAACAGGATCGATTCGCTCTTATTTTGTACAAAGAAAAATGATTGGAATAGTAACGAGAGGTTATTTATATGATGATTCAGCCTTCTGTTAAAATGAGAAAAAGAGCCAATGTGGTTGTAATGCTTGCGATAATGATATTTGGGATCGCAGTTGTACTGAAGCTTTTCAATGTAATGGTGCTTGATCGTGAAGAATATCAGGCAAGAGCTGAGCAAAGCCAGTTTGATAATACGATAACACCGGCCACAAGAGGATCGATATACAGCGCAGACGGGAAAATTCTTGCACAGAGTGCAAATGTGTACAATATAAAAATTGACCCGAAAGCATATTATGAAAACGACGCAATAAAAGATACAAAGAAGGATGAGGCTCAGAGAAAGAAAATCGCTGAATATCTTTCAGGCAAGCTCGGAATCGAGAAAGAGGATGTCGAGAAAGCTTTTGAACAGAAAGAATCCCGATGTATTTATCTTGCAAAAAGAGTTGATAAGACACTCACAAATGAAGTGTTGAATTATGAAGTTGAGAAAGATAAACAGCTGACATGTTTAGGCGCTGATGATGTATCGAAAAGATATTATCCTCAGGATTCCCTTGCAGCTGCAGTTATAGGTTTTACTGATGAAAACGGTGTTGGACAGTATGGAATCGAAAGTCAGTACAATGAAAATCTTGCAGGTATAAACGGAGTATCCATTTCTGCAACAAATGTAAACGGTGAGCCTATCCCGTACAAAAATTCAAAGCTTTATGAAGCAAAGGACGGGGATTCAATCGTTCTTACCATTGATTCCATGATACAGTATTATACGGAAACAGCACTGGAAGAAGCATGTAAAAATGCCCAGGCGACTGAATCAAGCTGTGCGATCGTAATGAACTGCAAGACCGGTGAGATACTGGCGATGGCTTCGTATCCGACTTTTGATCTTAACAACAAAGGTGTTTTGAGTGAAGAATATCAGAGAATTGTTGATGAGATAATAGATCCGGAAAAGAAACAGGAAAAAAATTCAGAGCTTTTTGAAAAAATGTGGAGCAACAGATGTATTTCAAAGATCACAGAACCGGGTTCTGTATTTAAGGTTATCACAGGATCTGCTGCTCTGGAGGAAAAGGCAATTGACCCTGAAAAGGATACTTTTTTATGTCAGGCTACATATTATATAGACAATGATCCTGCTCTGGCTATATATTGTCATGATAGTGGCGGACACGGTGTTGACACATTCGAACAGGCGCTTGCTGATTCCTGTAACCCTGCTTTTGCCCAGATAGGATTAAAGCTGGGAGCTGAAAAGTTCAGTTATTATGAGGATGCCTTCGGACTAAGAGAAAAAACAGGAATAGATCTTCCGGGAGAAAGCAGCAGCTATGTTGCCCCGTATGAGAGCTTATCCAATCCTGCTGCAGGACTGACTGATAAACTGATGCTTGGTACATGTTCATACGGACAGGCAAACTCCATCACTCCGCTTCAGATGATCACTGCATATGCAGCTGCAGTAAACGGAGGATATCTGATCCAGCCTCATGTAGTAAGCAAAATTACTGACAGTGAAGGAAACACCATAAAATCAGTTGGAAAAATGGTTAAGAGACAGGTTATTTCTGAAGACTCTTCAGCTAAAATGAGAGAAGCTCTTACTTATGTTGTTGATGGTGATACTTCTTCACATAATGCTTATATCAGAGGCTATAAGATCGGAGGCAAGAGCGGAACTGCTGAAAAACGTGGTGAGTATCAGAATGAACTTGCTGAATGGAACAGTAAAAAGGAACAGGCAGAGCTTGAAAATGTATTTTTTGATGAGCCTGAGCCTGCAAAGGATCAGTGTGTGGCTTCATACTGTGCATTTGGTCCGTCGGATGATCCTGAAATAATAGTTTACGTTGCAATCGATGAACCTTATACAGGAGATGACAGAGCTTACGGCGGAACACTTGCCGCTCCGTGTGTTACTCAGATACTGAAAAATACACTTCCTTATCTTGGATATCTGCCTCAGTATGATGATAATTATGAAGAGCAAAGAGACATCAGAGTTGCTGATGTTACAGATAAGAGCCGTGAGGAAGCAGAAGAGATCCTCAAGGAACAGGGCTTTGAAGTAGAAGTCAGAGGCAACGGAGACAAGGTCGTAAAACAGTATCCTTCTTTTACAAACAGTATGCCTGCGGGATTAAAAGTTATTATATTTACAGACAATGAATTAACGACAGAAAAATTCAGAATGCCTGATCTTACGGGCATGACAATATCTGAAGTCGAAGAAAAAATGAACAGCCTCGGTCTGAATCTGATAAAAGAAGGGTCTAATACAGAAAATGCAAAGGTTATTTCACAGTCGATAAAGACGGACAAAATTGTTGAAGAAGGAACGGTTGTAACCGTTACGTTCGGCATAATAGATCCGACAGGCTGATATTATACTTGTTAGGAGAAAAAAATTGAAATTACATGAATTATTTAAAGATATCTGCGAAGTGGATATTGAAGATGCAGAAGTAAGCCTTATAACTGACGATTCAAGAAAGGTTTCAGAAGGATGTGTATTTGTCTGCATAAAAGGCGAAAAATTTGACGGACATCAGGCTGCAAAGGAAGCTCATGAAAAAGGTGCATGTGCTGTAGTGACAGAGCATGACATGGGAATCGAAAGACAAATTATTGTTGAGGATACACGTGAATGCTACGGAAAAATTTGCGCTGCGTGGTTTGATCATCCTGAGAGAAAGATGAAATTTATCGGTGTTACAGGAACAAACGGTAAAACTACGATGACGAATGTAATAAAATACATTCTTACAGCAAACGGATTCAAGACAGGTCTTATCGGAACTATTCAGAATGAGATAGGAGAAAAGATCCTGCATACAAACAACACAACTCCTCTCACATTTGAATTTATGGAACTTCTTCATCAGATGGCAGAGGAAAAATGTGATGTTGTTGTAATGGAAGTATCTTCATTCGGACTCTGCCAGCACAGAATCGGTCCGACACATTTTGATGTTTCTGTATTTACCAATCTTACTCAGGATCATCTTGATTATCATGGCACTATGGAAAACTACTATCTGGCTAAAAAAATGCTTTTTGAGATTTCTGATAATGCCGTTATAAATATTGATGATGCTTACGGAAAGAGACTTTTTGATGAGATAAGCTGCAGCAAATTCAGCTACAGCAGAAAGACAAAAGCAGATTTTTATTCATCTGATGCAAGTCTTTCGTCAGATAAAACGTCGTTTAAATTTTCATGTTCCGGAGAAGAGCATGAAATAGATATGAATATGACAGGAATGTTTAATGTTGACAATATTTCGGAAGCGCTTGCAGCATGTGAAGTATTTGGCATTCCGGTTTCAAAAGCAGAAAGAAGCATCTCATCATTCAAGGGTGTGAAGGGAAGATGTGAAATTATTCCTACGGGGAGAGATTTTACAATATTATGCGATTATGCCCACACACCTGATGCTGTGGAAAATATTTTAAAAAGTGTAAAAGAATACTGCAAAGGAAGACTTATTTGCCTTTTCGGATGCGGCGGATGCAGAGACAAGACAAAAAGACCTCTTATGGCAGAAGCAGCTGCAAAATATGCTGATCTTCTTATGATCACTTCGGACAATCCGAGGGATGAAGATCCTATGATGATAATTGCAGATATAGTTGAAGGGGCAAGAAAGACAGGAGTTGACTACATAGTCGACGTTGACAGATACGAAGCGATAGTTGAAACCATCATGCTGGCACAGAAAAATGATATTATTGTTCTTGCCGGAAAAGGACATGAAGATTATCAGGTACTTGCTGATGGAAAATACATTCATTTTGATGAGCGTGAAATAGTAAATGAAGCACTCTCAATGTTAAAGTAATTGTTTTGGAGGAAAATAATATGTCAGTCCAGTTTGTTCTGAGAATGGTGGTCTCATTGTTCTCTTTTGTTGTTGCCGCTGCAACGGGTAAAGTTCTTATTCCGTATCTCAGAAAGATACATTTCGGTCAGACTATTCTTGAGGAAGGTCCTGCATGGCATAAGAGCAAGCAGGGAACACCGATAATGGGCGGATTTATGTTTATTATTTCAAGTGTTCTGGTTTCTCTTGCAGGCTATGCAGTTTACAGAGTATTTTATTACGATGTTTCAAATCACAATGCAAATGTCGGCATGCTGAGATATTTTTCCTGTATGCTGTTTGCACTTTTCTTCAGTATGATAGGATTTGCGGACGATTATATCAAAGCAGTAAAGAAACAGAATCTCGGTCTTAATGTTAAGCAGAAACTTATTTTTCAGTTTGTTATCTGTTCTGCTTTTCTGGCTGCAATGTATTTTCTCGGAGACAAATCAACTGAAATAAATCTTGTATTTGTAAAGTTTGATATCGGTATTTTTTATTATCCGCTTATGATACTGTTTATGCTTTATATTACAAATGCTGTTAATCTTACAGACGGTGTTGACGGACTTTGCGGATCTGTAACAGTTATTACAATGCTTGCAATGTCAACTCTCTGCATGTTTTTGAATCAGTTTGAAGTATCACTGTTTTCAATTGCTGTTGCAGGCGGATGCCTTGGTTTCCTTGTTTGGAACCTTCATCCTGCAAAATGCTTTATGGGTGATACAGGTTCGATGTTCTTGGGCGGGGCATTTACAGCAGTCGGACTTCTGACACACAACCATCTTCTTATGATAATGATAGGATTGCTTTATATAGTTGAAGCTTTATCTGTTGTAATTCAGGTTAGCTATTTCAAAACAACTTCAAGGATCCATTTCAAGAAAACAGGTGAAAAAGGAAAAGGAAAGCGTCTTTTCAAAATGACACCTATACATCATCATTTTGAACTCAGCGGATTCAGTGAATACAAAATAGTAATTACATTTTCAATATTTACACTTATTTTCAGTATAGCAGCGCTTATTATCGGAAGCAATATGTGATATTATTTCAAAATTTATGACAGAGTATTTTTGGAACTGAAAAAAACGGAGGTGTCTGATGGATCAGAACGAAATTCAGAACAGTGAAGTATCTGATGTTCAGAATGAAGATAAAGCTGCGGCTGCAGAAAAAGAAAATGAGGGGACAAACAGTAAAACAAAAAAAATATTGAAAAAGAAAGAGAAAAATAAGAAAAAGGATACAGAGGATAAAACTTCTGACAGGAAAGAAGAAAAGAAAGAAGAAAAGAAAGAAGAAAAGAAAGAAGAAAAGAAGAAAAAGAAAACCACTCTTCTTGAGGCTATGGGAAACGACCTGAAAGAATGGCATATTAAAAGCAAAAAACTTGGAAATTTTGATCTTCCGTTCTTTCTGATATTGATAGTTCTTCTTGTTTTTGGAATAATAATGATGTTTTCTGCAAGCTATGCATGGGCTATCAGTGAAGGAAAATCAGGAACATATTACGCTGTACTTCAGATTTGTTTTGCTGTATGCGGACTGTTCTTTATGTTCCTTCTTTCAAAGATAGATTATCATATATTTCAGAATTCTTTTATTGCCTGGTCACTTTTTATAGTATGTCTTCTGATGCTGATGGTGATCCTTGTCAAACCGATCGGACTTGGAGTTACTCTTAATGAATCAACCAGATGGATCAAGTTTGGTCCGCTTCAGTTCCAGCCTTCAGAAGTAACAAAGTTTTCAATGATCATTCTTTTTGCAGTTATGATATCCCACAATTACAAAAAGATGAATACATGGAAAACAGGAATACTTCCTTTTATAGTTATTCTTGCAGTTGTCGCTCTTCTTCTCATGAAGGAGCCTCATCTGTCAGCAACAATTCTTATTGCTCTTGTAAGTTTTATAATGATCTATATCGGAGGGGCAAGACTAAGAGATCTTTTCCTTACCGGATTAGCAGGAGCAGCAGCACTTGCGGGACTGGTATGGTATAAGATAAATATAAAAGGAACTACATACTTTTTGAACAGATTTGACGCATGGCTGGATCCGTTTTCAGGAAAGTCATACGCATGGCAGACCAAACAGTCACTGATCGCAATAGGATCGGGAGGATTTTTTGGAATGGGTCTTGGAAATTCAAGACAGAAGTTTCAGTATCTGCCTGAAACAAAAAATGACTTTGTTTTTGCCATTGTATGTGAAGAGCTTGGATTTATTGGTGCTTTGACAGTAATGATTCTTTTTGCATTTTTAATTTTCAGAGGATTTTATATTGCTTCAAAGGCCCCTGATAAATTTGGAATGCTTGTATGTATAGGTCTTACAAGTCAGGTCGGTCTTCAGGCGTTTCTGAATATTGCCGTTGTCAGCAATTTTATACCAAATACCGGAATCAGTCTTCCGTTTTTCAGCTACGGCGGTACTTCACTTATGATGATACTGGCACAGATGGGAATAATACTGAATATTTCCAGACATGCTGTTGAAAAAGAAGAAGAGGATGAAGAAAATCCTGAAGAAAACGGATTCAAAAGTAAACGAAATAAAATAAAATACAGCCAGAAAGGCGAGGATAACCAATGAAAGCACTTATAACGGGCGGCGGAACCGGAGGACATATCAATCCCGCACTTGCAATCGCATCAATTATCAAGGAACATGATCCGTCAGCTGAATTTTTATTTGCAGGTACTCCTTTCGGAATGGAGGCCAGACTTATCCCACAGGCAGGATATGCGTTTGAACCGATAAAGGTTAAAGGATTTCAGCGTAAGATAAGTCTGGAGAATATCAAAAAGAATATTCAGGCTGTTTGTTATCTTATGACATCCACAGGAAGAGCCAGAGAAATAATCAGAAATTTTGGTCCGGATATCGTAATCGGAACAGGCGGATATGTAAGCGGTCCTGTTGTAAGACAGGCTGCAAAGATGAAAATTCCTACAGCAGTTCATGAGCAGAATGCATATCCCGGAGTTACAAACAAGATCCTTTCAAAAGACGTCGACAAGCTTATGCTTACCGTAAAGGAAGCACTCGACTATTTTGACAAGGATGTGGATTATACAGTAACAGGACTTCCGGTAAGGGATGAACTGTTAAAAAAAGACAGGGAAAGTGCAAGAAAAGAACTTGGATTTGATGATGCATTTACAGTTCTTTCTTTTGGAGGAAGTCTCGGTTCAGGCTGTATAAATGATACGATGGCAGAAGTAATCAGAAATACGGTATCAAAGGGACTTAAAATAAACCATATTCACGGATACGGCGGAATGGGAAAGGATACTTTTCCTGATATGATGAAAAAATATAATGTTCCGATGAAATCAGACAGAATAAGAATTTCTGAATATATAAACGATATGGATACATGTATGGCAGCAGCAGATCTTGTAATAAGCAGATCAGGTGCAACTACTCTTGCTGAACTTGAAGCAATGGGAAAGCCTGCTGTACTGATACCTTCTCCGATTGTAGCAGGAAATCATCAGTTCCATAATGCAAATGTTCTTGGAAAAGCAGGTGCTGCATTTGTAATAGAACAGAAAAATGTAAAATCTGAAGAAATTATAAAGATCGTTGAGGATCTGTATGAAAATCCTGAAAAAATAAGAGAAATGTCCGAATGTTCACGTAAGCTTGCTGTAAATGATACTGAAGAGCGTATTTGGAATGTCATTTCCGGATTGGTCAATAAAAAATAACAGTTTCTTGAAATGATACTGCTTTTCACAAAAACAAAAATACAGCATTTTGAATGATACAAAATTTTTTCTCAGTTAAAAACCAATATATGAAAGGAATGAGAAAAAGCTTGGCAAACGATAATATTAACAAAATTGATATGGAAAGCAACAGTTCAAGCAGAAGAAAAAAAAGAAGACGAAGCATTGTTCCCGGATATTATCTGCTTGTTCTTGTACTGGCTGCAGGAATAGTAGCTACTCTTTCCTTTACTGTATTTTTTAACATCAAATATTTTGAAATAAGTTCAAATTCCAGATATGAGCTTGTTGAGATCGCTAAAGCGTCAAAGGTAAACAAAGGCGACAATCTTTTAAGGCTGGATACCGAAGAGGTAAGGAAGAATATTCTTGACTCAATGCTGTATATTGATGATGTCAGTGTTAAAAAGTCACTTCCGTTTACATTGAAAATAGATCTTGTTCCGAGTGAAGAGCTTGCATATATTTATTCAGATGAAAAATATGTACTGATAAGCCGAAACTGGAGAATACTTGGAACTTTTGATGTTCCTGAAAAAAAGGATCTTATGGTAATAGAAGGATTTGTGCCCGAATCAGACAAAGAAAAGGCTGTGATGTCGGAAAAAATTCTTAAGCCTGAAAAAACAGATGAGACATTAACAGAAGCACAGATCGAAGAAAATGATGAAAATGAATTAAGATATGATATCATGAAGGAACTGTTCAGTATAGTATCAGACAGAAAAATGAAAAATATAAATGTTGTTGACTTATCAGATCCATATGATATTTCGATCACATATGACAACAGGATAGAGATACTGATAAATGATTCCGGTGATCTGGACTACAAACTCCATCTTGCTTACCAGATACTGAATGATAAGCCGCTGTCAGGAAAAAATAAGAAGGGCTATCTGATATATCATGGAAATTCACAGTATTCCTATGTTACGGAGGAAGATTACCGTGAAGTGGAAAACAGGAAAAACAACATAAAGAATGCTGCTGTAACTGAGACAGCTGAAAATGTGGATGAATCAGAACCGGAAATCAGCACAGAAAATCAATCAGAATAACATGTTTTTTGTCTTTGATAAACTTTTTGAAAAAAGATTACATTTTTTTTAAAAATTTACTTGCAATCATAATTGAAATGTGATAAGATAGTAATGTTAATTACTATGTAAAGTTTAGATTATTGTCATATAATGAATATAAACTGAGAGGAGTATTTAAATGGCAGGTTTTGTTTTTGAAAGCGATTCTTATGATCCGGATGTAAATATTAAGGTCATAGGTGTTGGCGGCGGCGGCGGAAATGCACTTAATTGTATGGCCGATTCAGGAGTTAATGATATAGAATATATCGCTGTAAATACTGATGCTTCAGCATTAAGAAATTCTAAGGCTACATCAAAGATACAGATCGGTGCAAAGCTTACAAGAGGCAGAGGTGCCGGCAACAAGCCTGATGTTGGTGAGAGATCAGCTCAGGAAAACAAAGAAGAAATCGCAGCTGCACTTAAAGATGCAGATATGATTTTTATTACTGCCGGTATGGGCGGCGGAACAGGAACCGGTGCTGCACCGGTTGTTGCTCAGATTGCTCAGGAACTTGAGATCCTTACAGTTGCAGTAGTAACAAAGCCGTTCCTTTTTGTAAGAGAGCAGAAGATGCTTCAGGCTGAAAGAGGAATTGCAGAACTTAAAAAATATGTAGATTCACTTATCGTTATTCCTAACGAAAAGCTTCTTGTAGGACTTGACAAGCCTCTTACAATGAGAGAATCTTTCTCACTGGCTGATGATATTCTCAAGACCGGTGTAAAGAGTATTTCAGATCTTATTACTGATGACGGATTCATTAACCTTGACTTCGCTGATGTATCTACAATTATGAAGGGTGCAGGATATGCACATATGGCTATCGGATACGGTTCAGGAAAAGACAAGGCTACAGATGCTGCAAAGGCAGTTATTTCAAGTCCGCTTCTTGAAACTTCTATTTCAGGTGCAAACAGACTTCTTATTAATATTGCAATGTCTGAAGATGTTCTTGCTGAAGAAGTTGATACAGCTACAAAGATGATCACAGATACAGCAGCTGATGATGTTGAATTTATTTTTGGTACTGCTTTCAAGGAAGATATGCAGGATGAAATGAGAATAACAGTAATTGCTGCAGGTTTTGGTGAACCAAAGAGTGTTATTCCGATAGATAATCCGCTTATCGATGATGCTCCTGTATCACAGGCTGCTCCAAAGGTTTCCATGAAGCCTTCAATGTCTCAGCAGCTTAAGTCAACAGGTCTTGCAGGAGATGAAGATGATCTTGATGCAATATTCAAGATCCTTGATAACAAGAAATAAAATAGTTTTTCCAATTTCGCACACATTTCATAAAAATGTGTGCGATTTATTTTTCTTTTCTTGTATAAAGTGTAGATAATTCTTGACAAAAGTTGTGCAAAATGTTGTGTTGCTAATATCTATGTAAATATGTTATAATATAGGTAATAAAACCATAACTATATATTATTATGTGTATAATTATTAGTATTTTTATTGTTGCTAAAAATCTCATTTGATAAGGAGTAAGATACAATATGGACGAAGTAAATAACGAATTAGGAATATTTAAGGAAGCACGTTTCGGTGGATTTGTAAAAGAGGACGTTCTTAATTATACAAAAAAACTTACAGATGAAAATATGCAGCTTAAGGAAAAAATTCAGGAGCTTGAAAAATCTGCATCATCATCTCCTGCTCAGAAGTCAGACGGAACAGGCGCGGGCAGCGGAAAAGTATCAGAACTTGAAGAAGAAGTTAAAACACTTACAAATAAAATAAATTCTACAAATATTACTCTTAAGAAAGTTGAAGAAGCTCTTCAGTCAGAAAAGAAAGCTCGTCAGTCTGAAAAAATGCTTTATGAGGCTGAAAAGGCAAAATATGAAGAAACTGAAAAGAGAATGGCAGCAGGCGGTGCAGGTGCAGCAGCTGTATCCGGCATGAGCGATGCTGAAAAGAAAGAATTTGAGAAAAAAATCTCTGATAAAGATAATCAGATCAAGGCAAAAGATGATCAGCTGAAAGATAAAGACAAAGAAATCATGGAACTGAAAAAAGCAGCTGCTCAGAAGGATTCAGAAATAGAAAATCTTAAGATCAGTCTTGAGGAAGCAAAGGAAAATGGTTCTGACAGCGGTCTTCAGAGTACATTTGATATCGGAAACGTATTTATCGAAGCTCAGAATACTGCAAAGAAGATCACAATAGAAGCAAGACATGCAGCAGATAAGCTTACAAATGATGCTAAGGAAATGGCTGATAAGCTTACAAAAGAAGCTGAAGAAAAAGCTGCAAAGGTTACTGCTGATGCTGATAAGTATTCAGAAGACAAGAAGAAAGAAGCTGATGAAAAAACAGCAGCTCTTATTGCCGAAGCAGAGAAGAAAGCAAACGATCTTGTTTCAAAGGCTGAAGCAGATTCTGCAAACCAGAGAAAGCTTCTTAATGAAAAGACTACTGAACTGGATTCACTTTCAGAAAATATCAGAAATACATTCAAGACTGATCTTGAAAAACTCAAGAGCAATCTTAAGGATATAACTGAGATGATATCAGTTATAAATACAGATGTTAACAAGTCAGTTAATGAAACAAACACAAAAATTGAAACATACAGCAAAGCAATGTTTGACAAGGCAGCTCTTTCAAACTTTATGAAGGATCTTCCTAAATATGAAGAAAAGAAACCTGCCGATGATAAAAATAATACAGCTGACAAAAACGGCAAAAAGGGTTCATGGGCTATGGACGATCTTGAAGCTCTGACCAAGCAGGTTGAAATGACAGCCGGAAATGAAGCTTCGAAGCAGAATAATAACAACAATAATAATAACAATCATAACAATCACAATAACAATAACAAAGACAATAAGCAGAACGGTTCATGGAAAAATGATCTTGCAAATGTTGCTAAAGAAGCAGAAGCTGCAGCTGCAAAGAGCAATTCTGCAAACAACAATAACAGCAGCAATAACCACAGCAACAATAACAGCAATAACAACAGTCAGCCGGTGAAACAGTCTGACAAGTGGAAGAGCGATCTGGCAGCACTTGCTAAGGAAGCTGAGATCGACAGTGAAATGTGATTTTCAGAAAGCTAATTAAAATAAGAAAAGAAGTTATTAATGGATAATATCAGAAAAATTAAAATAGAAGAAATCAGAAAATATGCTCATGAACTTGAAGTTGGTGAAAAGGTACTTCTTACCGGATATGTATACACTTCAAGAGATGCTGCGCACAAGAGAATAAAAGCTTTGATAGACAAAGGTGAAAAGCTTCCGTATGATCTTAAGGATGCGGTTATTTACTATGCCGGTCCAACTCCTGCAAAGGAAGGACAGCCGATCGGTTCGTGCGGACCGACAACTTCAGGAAGAATGGATAAGTTTGCTCCTGAATTTATTGATCTTGGACTTGCAGGCATGATAGGAAAAGGCGAAAGAAGCGAAGCTGTCAGAGATGCGATCGTAAGAAACAATGCAGTTTATTTCTGTGCTGTCGGCGGAGCAGGAGCACTTGCTGCAAAATGCATAAAAAGCTGTGAAGTAATTGCATTTGAAGATCTTGGATGTGAATCAGTTAAGAGATTGTATATTGAAGATTTTCCGGTAATTGTCGCTGACAATTCAAAGGGCGATGATATTTTTTCAGAAGGAAGAAAAAAATACTGTAAGCTCTGATATTCAAAGAATATAATCTATTAGTCGGTTTGTTTTAAACCGGCTAATTTTTTTAGAACTAATCTTTTTTATATTTTGTAAAATTCTTCAATTGACTTTTAAGTGTTTTTGATGTATTATAATATGTACAATATGTAGACCGGATATTTGGATAAATACAACATGTTGAGGGAGAGAAAGTGCCATGAAAGTTCAGAAACGTGATGGAAGAGTCGCAGAATATGATAAAAATAAAATAGTTACAGCTATCAGGAAGGCCAATGCAGAAGTTCCAGAAAAGGAAAAACTGGCCGAAGAATCAATTGATTCAATTATCGGTTATGTGGAGAAATTTGCAGGGAAAAATATTCTGAATGTCGAGACGATTCAGGATATGATCGAAAGAAGACTGGTAAAGGAAGATAAGTATGTTCTTGCAAAAAAGTATATCATATACAGATATCAGCGTGCACTTTTAAGAAAAGCCAATACTACAGACGAATCTATTCTGAAGCTTATAAAAAATGAGAACAAAGAGCTTGCAGAGGAAAATTCAAACAAAAACACAATGCTCGCTTCAACTCAGAGGGATTATATAGCAGGAGAGGTTTCACGTGACCTTACCAGGAGAATGCTTCTGCCCGAACACATTTCACTTGCTCATGATCAGGGTGCTATACATTTTCATGACGCTGATTATTTTATTCAGCCTATTTTTAACTGCTGTCTTATTAACATAGGAGACATGCTTGACAACGGAACGGTAATGAACCGTAAATTAATAGAGTCACCAAAAAGCTTTCAGGTTGCCTGCATTGTAATGACTCAGATAATAGCTGCAGTCGCAAGTAATCAGTACGGCGGTCAGTCTGTTGATATGATCCATCTTGGAAAATATCTTAGAAAAAGCAGAGAAAAATACACAAGTGAGATCAAAGAAAAATTTGGAAATGAACTGACAGATGAGATGGTAAAAAAACTTGTTGATGTAAGACTTTATGATGAGCTGAAATCAGGCGTTCAGACAATTCAGTATCAGATAAATACACTTATGACAACAAACGGACAGGCACCTTTTGTAACACTTTTCCTTCACATGTCAAAAGATGATGAGTATGCAGAGGAAAATGCGATGATCATTGAGGAGATCCTCAGACAGCGATATGAAGGAACAAAAAATGAGAAAGGAATATACGTTACTCCGGCATTTCCAAAGCTTATTTATGTTCTGGATGAAGAAAACTGCTTAAAGGGCGGCAAATATGATTATCTTACAGAGATGGCAGTAAAATGCTCTGCTAAAAGAATGTATCCTGATTATATTTCAGCAAAAAAAATGCGTGAAAATTATGAAGGAAATGTATTCAGCTGTATGGGCTGCAGAAGCTTTCTGTCACCATGGAAGGATGAAAACGGAAATTATAAATTTGAGGGAAGATTCAACCAGGGCGTTGTAAGCATTAATCTGCCCCAGATAGGACTTATTTCAGGTCAGAATGAAGAAGTATTCTGGAAACTGTTTGATGAGCGTCTGGATCTTTGTTTTGAAGCTCTTATGTGCAGACATAAAGCCCTTGAAGGAACTCTTTCAGATGTCAGTCCTATTCACTGGCAGTACGGTGCAATTGCAAGACTTAAAAAGGGTGAAAAAATTGATAAACTTCTTCATAACGGATATTCAACTTTGTCTCTCGGATACATCGGATTGTATGAACTTACAAAGCTTGTTAAGGGTGTGAGTCATACCTCATCCGAAGGAAAAGAATTTGCACTGAAGGTTATGAACCATATGAAGGAAACGACAAGTCGCTGGAAGAAGGAAACCGGTCTGGGATTTGCGCTTTACGGAACGCCTGCGGAAACTCTGTGTTACAGATTTGCCCGTATTGATGCAGAACGCTTCGGAATAGTAAAGGATATCACAGACAAGGGTTATTATACAAATTCCTATCATGTTGATGTAAGAGAGAAAATTGATGCTTTCAGCAAATTTACATTTGAAAGTCAGTTCCAGAATATTTCATCAGGCGGTTCCATATCATACGTGGAGATTCCTAATATTTCCAACAACCTTGAAGCTCTGAAGGATATCGTCAGATTTATATATGACAATATTCAGTATGCTGAATTTAACACCAAGTCAGATTATTGTCACGTATGCGGCTTTGACGGAGAAATACAGATAAATGATGACAACGAATGGGAATGTCCTCAGTGCCATAACAAAGATCATTCAAAAATGAATGTTACAAGAAGGACCTGCGGATACCTTGGAGAAAATTTCTGGAATACAGGAAAAACCAAGGAGATCAGGGAAAGGGTGCTTCATTTATAATATGAATTACGCTGAAATAAAAAAATTCGATATAGCAAACGGGACAGGCGTCAGAGTTTCTTTATTTGTAAGCGGATGCACACATCACTGCAGGGGCTGTTTTAACAGTGAAGCATGGTCATTTGACTTTGGAAAAGAATACACAAATGAAACAGAACAGGAGATAATTGAAGCGCTGAGACCTGATTATATCAAAGGGTTATCCCTGCTTGGAGGAGAACCTTTTGAAAAGCAGAATCTTCCTGTATTGCTTGAACTTGTAAAAAAGGTCCGTGAAACATATCCGTCCAAAACCATATGGACATATTCAGGATATACATTTGAAGATGATATTCTTGAAAAAATGAGCCGCAGCCGCAGTGAAGTGCTTTCTTTTCTGAGAAATATAGATATTCTGGTTGACGGGGAGTTTGATGAGAATAAAAAAAACCTGTCACTGAAATTCAGAGGATCGGAGAACCAGAGAATAATTGACGTCAGAAAATCTCTGGAATCCGGCACAACAGTGCTCGTAAATGAATCTGATATATAACAACACAGAGCTTTGAACAACACAGAGCTTTGAAAAATTCCGGTCCTGTTAATTTGTTTTTGCCGGGGTACAGACTTGAAAAAACAGGGAACCTGTTCTGTGGATCGATCTGCTTGCTGAAAACAATGTTCTGAACAATAACCGGATAAAAAATATATAGTGAAAAAAAGATAAAAATAGTATTAATTTTTATCTTTTTTTTAATTATGCGGGATGGTATGTTGACAGATGGGATTATTTGAAATATAATATATAAGTAGTAATATTTTTAAATGAGGTGTTCATCTGATGAATGATAAAACTAAGATTAAACTTAAACCGGCTCAAATGTTATTTATAGTTTTTTTCTTTGCTTATTGCGGATTTGCAGTTTTTTATCCGATCTCCCCAAGAATAGTTAAGGCAAGTTACGGACCGTTTTCGGCTACAGCCGTCGGAGCATTTTCCGGAGCAATCTCAGGTCTTACAATTTTGTTTTCTGCTTTAATGATCATAGTTATTCCGAGAAAAGGAATGATTTTTTCAGTTATTGCAAACAATATTCTTCTTTTATCCGCTTTGTTCGGATGCGTTATGGGAGGAAGTATTGAAGGAAACAATGCATTTACAGGAGTTGTTCTTTCAATTGCAACAATTGTTACATCATTTATAATCAATCATTTTTATTGTTCACTTGATGATTCTACACAGGCTCTTAACAAGAAATTTGACGAGCTTAAAGAAGCAAACAAGATCATAGAGGAAAATGAACAGAAGCTTACATATCTTGCTTACTATGACATATTGACAGGACTTCCGAACAGTCAGATGTTTTCAGTTAAGCTTGATGAAACAATTTTAGGAGAATACAATTCACCTTTTACTGTTATTATAGCAAATGTCGATAATTTTAAATATTTAAATGAAACATATGGTAATTCCACAGGTGACAGTTATCTTTGCAGATGCGCCGACGGACTTAAAGCATTTTGTGAAGAAAGAAAGATCCTTATTGCAAGAACAGGCGGAGATGAGTTCAGTTTCCTTCTTGAAGGAAAGCTTGACGATGCTGCTATAATTACATATGCTCAGAAGTTCCAGTCAATTATTAATGAAAATATTCAGTTTTCAAATGAAGTTGTTCCGATCACTTCAAGCCTCGGAGCTGCTTCGTTCCCTGATGATGCTGCCAATTCTGCAGATTTGTTAAAATGTGCAAATAATGCTATTTCATTTGCTAAAATGAACGGCAGAAACAGAATATTTATTTATAAAAAATAAAATCTCAGATTTTACAAATTAATTGTCAGGAGTTGTTTTGAATGAATAAAGATAAGAAAAAAGAAGCTGCAATAAGTGTAGCTGCAACAGTATTATTTATATTATTGTATTTTGCAAGTCTCGGAGCCCAGATGTTTGCTTCAAGAGGCGGCGGAATTAAGCAGACAGGTGTTCAGGGTGAAGTTACACCAAATATTTTTCTTTTAGGACTTATGTCAGGCGCACAGATCATATTATCAATGCTTATTGTTATCATTGCTCCTTATAAAAAAATTGGTGCAATAGTAATGACTATAGCAAATTCCATTGGTATTATTGTTTCTTCTATGATACTTATAAAATCCGGACTTAACGCTAAATCTGCTCCGGGAATAGTAATAGAGATCATTACAATTATAGTATCACTTTGTATCAGTTATTATTATCAGAGAGCACGTGAAGTAAATGAAATTGTCAAGAAAAAATATGATGAGCTGACTGAAACTCACAAAGTACTTGAAGAAAAACAAAGAAAGCTTCAGTATATGGTTTATTATGATGTATTGACAGATATGCCTAACAGACAGAGATTTATGGAAGAAATTGATATACTTGCAAAAGACAGTCAGTCTCCGTTCACAGTTATAATTGCATGTGTTAATGAAATGAAAAATGTTGCCAATAAATACGGCAATAATGTCAGTGATAAAGTAATCAATACTTTTGCGAGCAGAATAAAGGATTACTGCGGCAATTCAATATTTGCTTCACGTTTTTCAGGCGATGAATTTGGCTTTATAGTAAAAGGAAATCTTTCAAATTCAAATAAGATGATGTTTATTCAGATGATTCAGTCCAAACTGACTGATCCTATTACAATTGATTCAAATTCAGTGCAGTTTTCATGCAACATGGGTGTGTCAACATTTCCTGATGATTCATCAAATTCTTCTGATATTCTCAAATATGCAGAATCAGCTCTTTCTTTTTCAAAGAGTACAGGTGAAAATATGATTTTTGTAAGTCATAAGGATGTTGCAGTAAGAGTAAATATTTAAAAAAGGAGAATAAAAATGGGAAAGAAAAAAGAATTTGATTATATATGGACAGATAAAAAACGTACTATATTCGGACTTCCGATTTCGTTTACAAGATATTTTCTGACAGAGAAAAAAATAATCTGCAGATACGGCTTTTTGAATATCACAGAAGATGAAATCAATATTTATAAAATAACAGATAAAAAGATGAATCGCAGTTTCTTTCAGAGATTGTTTAAGTGCGGAACAATAACAATTTTCTCAAAAGATACTGATACAAAAGAAAAAGAACTCAAGTCAATTAAAAATCCTCATGATGTTGCCAAGCTTATTGATCAGCAGGTTGATTCCGAACGTGATAAGTACAATATCAGAGGACGTGATATGATGAGCGTTGAACATGATATTGATGAGTAATTTATGATTAAAAAAAATGGCGAAATCTTTGATTTCACCATTTTTTTAATGCATTAATTTTATTTAGAAAATTAAAAAAATTTAGTTTATTTTAGCTTAAACAGTTTAGTAGTGTTTTTCGGAGGAACTTATCAATGTTGTCATTTATTAAAGAAAAGAAATCCTGCTGGCAGCTGCTGAAAGAGGATGAGAGACCGATTTTTGTATATGGGATGGGAAACGGTGCTGATAAAATATTTGCGCAGTTTGAAAATTTCGGAATAAAAGCAGAAGGTATTTTTGCAAGTGATGAATTTGTCAGAGGACATTTTTTCAGAGAATATAAAGTATTGAAATATTCAGAAGTATGTGAGCAGTATGATGATTTTGTAATAGTACTTGCTTTTGGAGCAGGATATGCTTCTCTGATCGATAAAATTGAAAAAATGTCACTTCAGCATACATTGTATGCGCCTGATGTTCCGATAGAGGGCGGCGGACTGTTTACTTATAAATTCTGTCTTGAACACGAATCTGAGATAGAAGAAGTATACAATATGCTGGAGGATGATTTTTCAAAACAGGTTTACTCAGAAATAATCAATTTCAGAATAAGCGGAAAAATTGAATATCTTAAAAAAATCACAACTGAAAAAAGTGAAGTCTATACAGATATCATTAAACCGTCAGAAAATGAGATATATATTGATCTTGGTGCCTATAACGGTGATACAGTTTCAGAAATTCTGGAATTTACCAATGGAAAGTATCAAAAGATAGTAGCACTTGAGCCGGATGCCAGAAATTTCAGAAAGCTTATGAAAAGCATAGAAGGAAAAGAGAATATTGAAGCCATAAACTGTGCGGTATGGAACTGTGATACTAAGCTTCTGTTCAGTTCAAAAGCCGGCAGACAATCTGCTGTAAATAACGTTTCAGGTACTCCTCTTGAGGCCAGAAGTGTGGACAGCGTGCTCAACGGGGGAGAAGCCACGATTATTAAAATGGACGTTGAAGGGGCAGAAGAAGAGGCTTTGAACGGTGCTGTAAATACTATTAAAAATTACAGACCAAAGCTTATGATCTCTTTGTATCATAGAAACCGTGATATTTTTTATCTTCCTTTACTTGTGAAAAAATTATGTCCGCAGTACAGATTTTTCATAAGACATCAGCCGTACATCCCTGCATGGGAAACAAATCTTTATGCAGTTATTGCTGACAGTGAAAGCTGATCACAGCATAGAAACGATCAGTATTTTTCAAAAACATAAAAACCTCTTCGCCGCACATTGACGAAGAGGTTTTCTGATTATTATAATTTTAAGAAAAAGAATGATTTATAATAGTTTCATTATCATTTCTACAAGATCTGACGCTGTGAGTTTTCCGTCTCTGTTCAGATCAGCCTGTTTGGCATTGTATGAATCCGGTTCCATGTCCTGAAGAAATATTTTCTTTAACATCACAAGATCAGTTGCTGACACTGTGCCGTCTTTATTGAGATCCCCGTTAATGATACCTTCGATTGAATCTGAATAGTCACCGCAGATTTTTCTTATACTGTTGATATAATTGTCATCTAAAATATTTCCAAATCCGGAATCAGACAGTGAGTTAAGAAAACTGTTGTTTGTATCCAGTGCGTCTACCTTTGAAAATGTATTGTATTTTTCAATTGCAGCTGTTCTTTCTTCCGGAGCTGTACTGATAAGCTCCCAGACCGGAAGAAGTGACATGGAGTAACTTATACAGTAAAACGGCTGAATAAAATAGTTGGAAACAGAACCGAAAGGAGTCTGATAGGCTTCTGTTAAACCATATTCATTCTGTTTTTCATGATAAAGCCTGATAAGCTCTTCAGGAGTAATAGTGTCTATTATTTCTGCTGCTTCACTCTCAAAGTCATTTACAAAAAATCCGGTAACAAAAGTTTCTGCAATCTGATATAATGCGTATGCTTTTATCAGCTCAGTATAATCACCATAAATATTATCGTAATAGTTCCAGAAAAGAATTTCCATTCCCTGTGACTGAACTTCACTGATATCAACGTTAGGACTGTACGAATTTGGAAGAAGATTTGAAAGATCGGAGTTTAAAAATGCGTTAAAATGACCAAATTCATGAATGACCATTTTTAATGTTTCACGGTCTGACTGTCCGTTGACAAAAATTACCGGAACATCCTGACTTAAAAGAAAAGTTGTGTATCCGCCAAAGGTGCTGTTTGAAGTTCCTGTGAAAAGCAGGTTATTATCTTTCATAAACTGTGCTGATCTGAATACATCTTCAGAAATATCTGAACTGTATTTTATAAGTACATCACTGACATAATCATCCTGACTGCTGTTTGAGTATAAAACAGCGACCTGTTCTTCTGCACTGTACTGAGATAAGATCTGAAATAATAAATTTATGCAATACTGATAAACAAATGTGCTTGTTTTTTTGATGCTGTCTTTTTCTTTTGCTATGTCTTCTGTGGAATAGTCTCTGTTATAGTACTGATAATAATACTCTTCATAATCTGATTCCGGGTAAAGTGTTTCAAGCTGTTCTTTTCTGTTTTTTGTCAAATCAATATATATTTGTGCAGCCTGCTTTTCAAATTCTTCAGCCGTGATCAGATGTGAGATGTAAAAATCCTGAAACAAATCCTGATATTTCCGGATCAGTTCGATTTGTGTACTGTTGTCCAGAGTACTGATAGCTGATGTTTCACTGTGTATGGATAAAACATATGATCTGATGAATGATGATACATTTTCTTCAAACAGCTGTGTGTACCCGGATTCAAAAAACGGATAGTAAAGTGCTTCAGAAAATGCGATCATAACATCATAGTTTATGGAAGATTCATAAACATATTCATCATTGTTTCCGCTGACATCTTTTTCGATCGTTGACAGTACCAGAGCAGAACTGTACTCCTGATACAGATCAAATACTTTCTGATAACATGATAATACTTCCTCTTCATTGTTTTTCTTTGAGCAGGCATTTTTTAATTTAATGCCTGCGTCATTAAGAGACTGAATATCGAAACGAGTGTAAGTAAGATCAACTGTTGAAGATACTTCAACAGTGTCGGCATAAGCAGATGCTGCCGGATTAAACCCCGTTACAGTTAAAACGAGAGCAGAAAAAAGTGCTGTGAATTTTTTTGCAGTGCTGATTGTCATGACGATGTTCCCCCTGAATAGTTTGAATTAGAACTTGTTTTTTAAATATATCAAGTCTGTGATGTCTATTGTATCATCTCGACTTGTATCTGTTTTTCGCAGATCGTAATTGTTGTCACCTTCAAGAAGAATATGCTGCATTTTTATAATATCTGCTGCTGAAAGCATATTGTCACTATTTATATCTCCGTTAAGTATTCCCTCAATACTGTCTGAATAGTCTGCGATGGAAAAACGTAGTGTATTTAAGCTGTCCGGATCCAGAGGATCATTAAAACCACATTCTTTAACTGAAGTTTGAAATTTGGCACAGTATGTATCTGTTTTTGTAATGTTTGTGTATAGTTCTACTGCTTTGTCATAGTCAGAATTCAGATAAGAGATCAGTTCCATTGACGGAAGAAGTGAAATACCGTAGCTTATGCAGTATCCCGGACTAAGGAAAATATTCTGTACATTTCCGAAGTATCCTGCAATATTGCACTGATATTCTTCTTCAAGTCTGTAGTAAAGGTCAGTAACATCCTGTGCGGTCATTTCATCGACGTGTTCAAATACATAATTTTCAAATTCATTCATCATAAAACCAAGAGAAAGAGTGTCAAGAAGTTCGATGGTCTGTTCAAAAATCATGTAGCTGCCGTTTTTTTCTCCGTAAATATCATTGTAATAATTAAAGAAAAGTATTTCAAGCCCCTGGGAATGGACTTCCGCAATGTCTGTATTTAAAGATGTGTTAAAAAACTTTCCGCTTTCCGGAAAATATGAAAAACCTGTAAAATGTCCGAATTCGTGAATGCATGATTTAACATCTCGGTTTGTATTTGTTGATCCGACAAAAATATACGGAATTTCATATTTCGGAAGATTTGTTGTAAAAGCCTGTCCTCTTGCAGCGGTTATTCCGCTTGCAAAAGAATAAAGAGAATTTGTTTTAAGCAGATCAGCAGAGTATTTCAGATCATCTGAGATAAGTCCTGCATATTTGAAAACAACATTTTCCATAGGATTGGTAATTAACGGAATACTGTCGGAATTTACATTGTTTTTCTTTCCGTAGTTATTTTCACCGGTTTCAAGATAATTGTAAAGAAATTTTGTAGTTTTCTTTACAGAGTCTGAAAGACTCATTATTTCGTCTATGGTATAATCTCTTCCGTACTGGTCATACAGCAGCTGCATGATCGTTTTATTCTGGAAAGGGTTTGAATCTTTATATAATTTAAGAAGGCGGAGATAGATCTCAGCATTTTTCTGGCTTTTGGTTTCAAGAGAATACTTACTGTTGGAGTTCACAGCCTGATATTCGCTTAAAAGTTCAGAGCTCTGCTGCGAAAAATCAATTGAAGTAACTGCTGTTCCGTTGTCTTTTAAAAAATCTATTTCACGCTGTTCCATAAAACTCTGAAGATATTCTGCGTACTGTGAATCCAGAACAGCCTCTTTCAAGGCAGTGAAAAATAAAGATTCACAGTAATCAGCATATTTGGTTAAATATTCAAATTCAGTTGACTTGGAATAATCTGAATAGTATTGTATCATACTGAGAAGATAAGCAGTGTAAAAAGAGGAATATTCATCAATAACTGCGTCATATGCTTTTTTTACCTCAGAATTGTTATTTCTGAACAGGCAGTTTGTCTGAAGCTTTGAAACAGCTTTTTCAACGGAGGATTTGCTGTATGAATAGTAGCTTACATCTATTTCAGGTATTTCCTGGTCATATGCAAAAGCAGCGGAAGGCGATAAGCACGCTGTGAATGAAACGATTGAACAAAATATAGTAATAGTTTTTTTTATAAAATTCATATAAATTCACTCCCTTTTAAAAACTATTTGTTTAAAATACGAAATAGTATAATAATATTATAATATAAATCCTTTTATGAAAAATTAACGACTTATGAAATTAATATTAATATTGTTATTTTTTTGAAATAATTTTTGATATTCAAAGCTCTGCTTTTAACAAGCAGAGGCGATTCGCAGAATCGCTGACCAAACAGTCGGAGATTGTACTCCGACTGTTTGGCCAGCTAGAACCCGCCGCCTGCAGAGGCAGGGGATAT
>JAZQPR010000083.1:0-16813 GCA_045628605.1 Oscillospiraceae bacterium | reverse complement strand
GACCGCTTGGCCTCCGACTTCAATAGCAGAAGCTGCTTGTCTTGCAGCTATTCCGAAGGAACCGGGAACATGGAATCCTATCGATGAGCCTGAAAACAATCTTGAGAGAAGAACATATGCTCTTGAAAAGATGTTTGAACTCGGTGTAATAACATCAGATGAATATGAAAAAGCTATAGTTGAAACTTTTGATCTGACATCAGATGAAACCTTCTTTGAAAAGCATCCGGAAGCTTTGAGTCTTACTGAAAACAAGGATGATTTTGAAAACCCTGAAATAAACTCATGGCCTGTTGATACAGCGATCTGCGAATTTGGTGATTATCTTGCAAGTACATATGAGCTTGAAGGCGGCAGAGAAGAAGGTATCAATATGTTCAACAGCGGCGGATACAAACTTTATCTTACTGCTGATACGGATGTTCAGGCACATCTCGACCAGACATTTGCAGACTGGACATATTTCCCTGAATCACTCAGTGATGCTTATGATTATTCTGAGGAAGAGCGAAGAGTTCAGGCTTCATTTGCTGTAATGGATTATCATGGACATATTCTCGGAATTGCAGGTCATATAGGACCAAAGACAACAAACCTCGGATGGAATATGGCGCTTGATACACACAGACAGCCTGGTTCAACCATCAAGCCCGTAACAACATACGGATATGCTCTTGAAAACAACGTCATTACATATTCTACAATGTACTATGACAGAGCACCGCTCATTATCAACGGTGAATCATGGCCGGACAACTACGACGGAAAGCCGTCAGGCGGATATTATCCTGTAAACTACTTCTTAAAACAGTCAATAAATACACTTCCTGCACAGCTTGCAAATCAATGCGGACTTCAGCAGATCATGAACTTCTCAACTCAGAAGCTTCATCTTCAGCTTGATCCGGTTGCTGACCTTGACTATTCACCTATTTGTGTCGGCGGTACTACATACGGTCCAAGCGTTATCAACCTTGCAAATGCATATATGCCTTACGGAAACGGCGGTACTTATTATCCTGCAAGCTTTATTCTCAGGGCTGAGGATCTCAAGACAGGAAAGACAATTATCGACAACGAAAACAGCAAGGGTGAACCTGCAGTAGGTGAAGACACAGCATTCATTATGAACAAGCTTCTTCAGAGAGTTATCTCAGCCGGTACAGGTACTTCAGCTCAGATCTGGAATACAACACTTGCCGGAAAGACAGGTACAACAGAAAACTGGCGTGATATCACGTTCGTAGGACTTACTCCTGATACAGTTTCAGCTCTCTGGATCGGTTACTCAGTAGGTATGAACTCAAGAGCGATCGACAATGCAAACTCTGCAAGGATCTGGAGAAATGTATTCGGTACCTATGCAAACGATACTGCAACAGGTGCGACATTCCCTGAAACAGACCAGGTATTCTATGCAAGATACTGTTCTTCAACAGGTCTCTGTGCAAATCCGGGATGTCCGGGCGGAGATTATGGATGGTATAAGGTTGATTACTGTCCGTACTGCAACAGACATTAAAAATTTTTATTTGGTAATTTAATTATTATAAAACGGAACTTTGGTTATTACCGGGTTCCGTTTTTTTGCTTAGTTTTTAATAAAAAAAATATAAAAAAGACTTGAAAAATAGAAATATATATATATTAAAATATAAATCTCTGAAAAATACAGTAATTTTTTTTTTATTTTTTAGTATGAATCTTTCACAAAATATGATATAATACTATCATATAGTAGAAAAAAGATTTAAAATGTTAATTCTTTTTGATGTTATTGTCTAATACTTCGCGCTTTTTTGGGAGCGAGGACGGGTTTCCAATGAAAGACCAAAACGAATAACCTATGGGGAATGAGTTATTTTCTTGGTTTTAATAATAAGTCACTCATAATGGGGAAATTTGAGTGATGTGTAATGTCAGTATCTCGGATCTAATGTTATTAAAAATTTCTCAGATGCTGATATTCTGAATATTTAAGGCATTTTTGAATTCAGAATGAGTTCAGTATGCATGAGAAATTCTGAGTTTTAAAGGCGTTTTTTCTTTTATGGTAGACGGAGGGGGATAATTATGAATTATCAAAGCTTTTGTGAAAGATGGAAAGGATTAATAAGCAGTTTTATTATTTGTGCGATCATATGTACGACATATGATATGATCCCACCTGAATTTGATGAAATATCAAATTCAAACGGAACAGTTAAGGCTGCAGAAACTTATCAGAATATTGAAGGCGCTTATTATACGGATTCCCATAAAATAATGGCCTTTGCTGATCTTGGTGAAGCAAATTTTGATATAAAAGGATATGTGAATGATTCCTGGAAACAGGTTACTTTTGCTGATGGCGGGTTTATAAGCGGAGTATATCAGGGCAATGGACTTTCAATTTCGTGTGAACCTGAATTTGTCGCAGACGGTCAGGCTATACGGTTAAAATATACTGTAAAAAACAATACAGAATATTCTGTAAATGACTATACTTTCTTTATTGCATCAGATACAATGCTTGATGGTGATGATGCAAGCCGAAATACAGTCGAAGATAATATTATTACAATGACAAATACAAATACAGGAGTTACGCTTTTTGCATTGTCTACAACAGAAGGCGGAACTGCAGTTGCAACAGAGTATGGAGAAGAATGCAGCGTTGCGTGGGGTGACAGTGATCCAAGATCGGTATCAAATACCTCAGATGCATGTGACAGTGCATTTGTAACATATTTTCCTGTATCATCCCTTGCCCCGGGTGAGCAGGCGGATTATGATCTTGTTATAGGAATGTGTGATATATCTCTGATCAAGGATATTATCTCTGCAGTTACCAAAGCCCTTTTTAATACTACGGCCAATTATGAAAAAGAGGAGCTTATTGAACTTACTCCTGAAGCAGAATATGTATTTACATATCAGGATGAAAGTACCGGAACAATTTATACATACAGGATAAAATCTTCCGATACAGGAACGATTAGTATGAACGGAATTGATCTGGATGGGAAACATTATGATTTTATTGGAAAAAAGTTGTCTGTAATAGAAAAAGGAGATGGAGTAAATACTGAAGATTCTGCTCCTGTTGAAATTGATATAGCGGGCAGACCGGTTGCTCAGATCCCCGGAAGTTTTCAGAACAAACCTGAGGATATATATGTTGATGATGTCACAACAACATCGGATTCAATAATAATAAATGCAAAGGAAAATCAGATATACAGTTTAAATAAAAATGACAGTTCATCGTGGATCAGTCCTGACAGCAATGGAAAAGTAACATTCAGCGGACTTTCTCCATATACAGATTATACGGTCTATACCAGAATAAAGGCAACCGGTAAAGCTCCGGCTTCTGAAATTTCAGCCGGAACAACAATTATAACATATAACATGTTTGAAAATATCCGGAACAGTACGACTACTTTTATCTATGATAATAAACCTCATACAGTTACAGTTTCAACGGATGTTGAAGATGTCGAAATATTGTATTCAGATTCACTCAACGGAACGTATTCGACCCGACCGCCGGAGTTTTCAACAGTTGGAGATCATGATATTTTCTACAGTCTGAAAAAAGATCGCTATTACAGCTGCTACGGAAAGATAACCATGAACATCGAAAAAGATGTTTACAATGGTGAAAAGAATGTATCAGCAATTCTGACAAAAAATGCAGGATCGAGAAAAGTAGTGAAACTTCCGGATCTTCCTGAAGGAGCTGTTTACAGTACAGTGTCCAACAGCAATTCATCAATTTCTGTTGGTACTGTAAACAGCAGTAATGAAGTAGTGATTCAGTCAAACGGTATTGAAAATGATACGACGCTGTATTTTAACATATGTGTTACAGGTGCAGATTATTATAAAGATTATAACATTACAGTAGCTGTTTCACCTGTCGATCATGTTCACACGTGGTCATCATATTATTCGGAAGATAATAAAATAAAAGCGGTGTGTGGTTCGGATGGCTGTGATCCGGATAATGAAAACAAACCTTTCTTAACATTGAATGTTCAATCGGGTCCGTATACCGGGCAGCCGGCAGCAGCATCAATTGATGGTCTTGACTCATGGAATGTGATTGGATGTTCAGCTCCGGCAGAGATAAGTTATTACAGATCAAAAGGATATGACAGCACAGAAGCTTCAGGAAATGCACTTGAATGTGCACCGTCAGAAAGAGGATTTTATGTAGCGGAAATTTCAGTTCAAAATCCGGACGGAAGTACAGTTTCAGCCAGGAAGGCATTCTACATTGCAGAACCGTATGTTAAAGAAGACTTAAAGTACAGTTTTTCAGATTGTATATATGATAAAAAAGAACATTCGGTTAAAGTTACCTCTGATAATGCTGAGACTGCAGGGATAAAGGTTAAGTACAGTACAACAAATAATTACAGCGATGCATCAGAAGCAGTTCCGGTAAATGCCGGTGAATATTTTGTATTTGCTGATGTTGATGCCGCAGGTTATCGTTTGGACACAAAAGGAATATTACTTGGTTCGTTTAAGATTTCTCCGAAGAAGATCATAGTATCAGCTTCGGTATCAGATAAAATATATGATGGTTCTGTCAGAGCTGACATAAATGTTACTGATGACGCTCGTGTAATTACTTCGGACAGGATTATCATCAAAGTATCCGACGATCAGCTTGAAGCAGATGATACATGCAGTTTCGGATTTGCTTCAGCTTTGTATGATACTCCGGATGTCGGATCAGACAAAACAGTTACTGTATCCGGAATATATTCAGAAAATCCTGATTATGAAGTTGATTCATGCAGTACAACAATAACAGCTTTAGCAGATATAATCCAGAGATCGATAAACAGTTCAACAATTAATATGAGTGTTGATCCGGTTGAATATATCTGGTGTGACAAAACCATAAGACCGGTAATAACTATTACTGACAGATCCAAAGGTCTTGCAGAGGGTACTGATGAAATAGTAACTTTAGTAAGATATATCAATGGATCCTCAGACTCAGATTATACACTTACCGGTACAACAGCAAATGACGAGATCAGTACCAATGTTGTAATAGTGCTCGGCAGAAAGAACTATACCGGAAAAAATAAGGAATTGCTTGAATGGTATATCGGAAAAATAAAAAGAACAGTTGAAATAACAAACAAGGAATCATTAAATAAAGTTTACAACGGAATTAAGGAAAATGTTTTGTATTCATACACCGAACCGGATACTAGTCTTTCAGTTACAGAATTGGATATGTATCCTGAGGTTACTGTAACATATTTTGATTCAGAAGGACATAAACTTGATTCGGCTCCTTCAAGACAGGGAAAATATAAAGTTAAAGTATCAGTAGCAGAATCTGATCACTGCAGCAGAGCAGAAACAGAATATGAATATGAAATACTTAAAAGTAAAATTCAAAAGCCTGAACCTGATCTGACAGAATATACATATGACGGAACGGAAAAGAGCTATCAGATCGCAGAAAGCGAATATTATACGATAAATAACGCATCCAGTACAAATGCAGGAACATATGAGGTAAAAGTATCACTTAAAGATCCTGAAAACTATGAATGGGACTGCGGAGAAGGAACATCTTCATCAGATGATCTGTCATATACATTTGAAATAAATAAACGACTTCTGACAATTGAATGGAGCGGATACTCTGAACGTGAATATGACGGTAAAGAATCACAAATTACTGCTTCAGCAGTAAACGCTGCTGATGGGGATAATATTTCAATAGTAGTTGAAAATGGAAATCAGAAAAATGCAGGTACTTATGAGGCATTTGTTTCAAAAATATTGATTGGAGAAAAAGAAACCGGCAACTATTATTTTCCTTCAGAAAGCTCATGTTCATATACGATCACACCAAAGAAAGCTGAAATTCAGTGGACAAAAAAATCGGTAGTATATAACGGAGATGAAAGAAGACCGGAAGCTGAAGCAGTCAATCTTGCAGAAGGCGATAAAGCTGAAATAATTGTTGATGGAAGCAGTGCAGTTAATGCAGGAACATATACAGATTTTAAAGCAGTTGGAATTTCGAATAGCAACTATTATCTGGAATCAGAGGTTTTGTGTGATAGTTTTGTTATAACCAGAAAGCCTGTAAGTGATGTTACAGTTGATATTTCAGGAATATTCAAATACGATGAAGGCGTTCAGTATATTCCTGATGTTTCAGCATATTTTGTAAATGAAAACGGCAAAACTGTAAATCTTGTTATGGATGAAGATTTTGAACTCATTGGTGAGATTACAGCCGAAATAATCGGTAACTATACAATGAGAATAAAAGGAATTGGAAATAATTATACCGGTTCAGTACCAAAAGAATGGAGTATTATTGGAGATTCCATGATCAGAACAGCTCCTCATCCGGCAGACAACCTTGTTTTTGACGGTGAATATCATGAACTGCTTTCTTATGCGGGCGATGTTGAGAACGGTCAGTTTATGTATAAGGTAAATGATGGCGAGTGGTCTTATGAGGTCCCGAAACAGATGACAGTCGGCGAGTACAATGTTTACTGTAAAGTAAAGGGAGATAATAATTATACCGATCAGCCGGAGCAATATCTCGGAAAAATAATAATTAAACATAAATCTGTTGAAAAACCTCAGATTGACGATTCAAAATATATATTCAATGAGAAGGAACAGACCTATAATATTGCTGAAAGTGATGATTATACTGTAACCGGAAATAAAAGAACTGACGCAGGTTCCCAGAAAGTTATCGTAAGCATCAAAGACAACAGAATCTGGGATGACGGAACAACGGATGATTTGGAGTATATATTTGAAATCGGAAAATCCGATCAGAATATCAGCTGTGCTCAGATTTCAGAAATCAGTGCTTCATCTGTTACCATAAAGGAAGCTGATGCAGGAAAAGGTGAAACACTTTATGCGGTAAGTATTGACAATACAGCTCCTGTTGATCTTGATTCATGGCAAAGTTCAAATGTATTTCATGGATTGAGCAGTGAAACAAAGTATTTTGTTTTTGTAAAGTATACAGGAGATGATAACTATTTTGAGGCAGTAAGCGAAGGAGTATCATTTACAACAAATGCACTTGCCAGAAAAGATGTTACAGGTCTGATTCCAAATACATCAGGAACATCAGAAATAACAGAATATGATTTTGTTACTTTAACATTTGACGGAACACCTGTAAAGGTTGAAGATATTTTTTCAGGAATACCGACGATCTCTGATGGAACAGGAACGGCTTCTTCTCCGGAATATCAGTGGAAAGACAAAAATACAGGTAAGGTGTTGGAATCAGATGAAACACCGACTGAGCCCGGTGAATATATTCTTACTGTTACATTAAAAGATGAGGAGAATATTGGTATTTATGAGATATCGTTTTTGATCGATAAAGCAATACCTGAAACAGTTGATAAAAACATATTAAACATTTCATCAGATACTGTTTTTGGAAAATCAGACGGTAAAATATCCGGTGTATCACCTGAATATGAGTATAGTACTGATGGAGGAAATGTATATATTCAATGTGAGGGAACAGAAATAACAGGACTTTCAGCAGGAACTGTTATGATCAGAAAAAGGGAAACCAACTACTATAAATCTTCTGATCCGATATTAGTAGTAATAGGAGAAGGAAGTAAGCTTAGTTTTGAAACATTTGAAAATGATCAGTTTACTATCACTTCAGATCATGATGAAGTCGGTTATGGAGATACAATTGTATTAACACTGATTCCGAAAGAAGACTATAAAGTTGCAGAGCCTTTGAAGATCACTGTCGGAGAAAAAAAGTATGAATTCATAAAAAATTCAGACGGTTCATACATTTGTCAGATAGATAATCCGGAATCACTTATTATTTCTGATATAAGCGGCGTTGTTACAGATTATGACAGTATTCTTGAAAAATATAAAATGCAAAAATATGAAGAGGCTGATGATATTAATACTGTCGGATACAGCGATAATATCAGAAATATGATCGAAAAAGCAAAAGTCATAATATCTGAAATAGAATATGATGATTTAATGTTATTCGAAGATATAACATCAATGATCGATAATATCATTGAAAATCTGAAAACTGATATAACGGCAGCAAAGCAGGAAGAAAAATTAATTTCTTCAAAGCAGTATGCATTTGATATTATAGATCTTGCAGTTGGAGAAACGCCTTCAGAAACAATGATGAAAATTGCATCTGAGGGAAAAATAACAATAAAAAATGCTCAGACTGAAGATGAAGTTGAAAGTATCAGGAATAATATAATTGAAAAAATCAATATTCAAAGAATAATTGAAAATACACCTGAAATAGTGATCGGTAAAGAAGCAACATGTACAAATTCCGGAACAAAGACATACTACAGACGTTTTGACGGAAACTTTGAAGACGAAGCATGTACAGTGAAGATAGAAGATCTTGATTCATGGCTCATAATACCTGCATCCGGACATAAGTTCGGAGACTGGGAGGAAAAGAGAGCAGCGACATGCACAGAGGAAGGTCTCAGGGAACGAATCTGCGAAGTGTGCGGAGAAAAGGAAAGTGAGATCACAGGAGCGCACGGACATCATCCTGAAAAGGGTGAAGGAAAAGCTGCGACATGTACTGAATCGGGAACTAAGACGTACTACAGATGTACAGACGGATACTTTGAAGACGAAGCATGTACAGTGAAGATAGAAGATCTTGCTTCATGGCTCATAATACCTGCATCCGGACATAAGTTCGGAGACTGGGAGGAAAAGAAAGCGGCGACATGCACAGAGGAAGGTCTCAGAGAACGAATCTGCGAAGTATGCGGAGAGAAGGAAAGTGAGATCACAGAAGCATGCGGACATCATCCTGAAAAGGTTGAAGGAAAAGCTGCGACATGTACAGAATCGGGAACGAAGACATACTACAGATGTACAGACGGAAACTTTGAGGACGAAGAATGTACAGTGAAGATAGAAGATCTTGCTTCATGGATAGTAATACCTGCATCCGGACATACTCCAAAAACTGATAAAGCTAAAGAAGCAACATGTACGTCAGCCGGATGTACAGCCGGAAGTCATTGCGAAGTTTGTGGTGAAGTGCTTAAGGAAAGTAAAGAAATCAAAGCACTTGGACATGTTATAGTAAAAGATCCTGCTAAACCTGCTTCGGAAGATTCCACCGGTTTAACTGAAGGAACTCACTGCAGCAGATGCGGAGCTGTAATTACCGCTCAGCGAACAGTGCCAAAGCTTAAAAAGAACGAAAACTCCAATAAGACTGACAGTCCGTTCGAAGGTGCAGAAACAGTCGAGGAAATGAAAGAAATAATGCTTTCTGAGACTGCAAATATGAAACATGACTGTGACGGCGAAGAAGTTGAGATGATTATCGAAAAATTCAGCAGAAGAACAGAAACCAGTACTGTATCGACAATTGAGGAAATGGAAGACCTTTATAATGATATGTATTCAGAGATAAAGCTTCAGAAACTTATTCAGGCTGAAAGCCAGAAGATACAGGAAGACTATTCAAATCTTGAAAAAAATCTTAATTATACAACGGAAAGCCGTGAAAAACTGAAAGAAAACTATTCAGAGATCGTGGAAGAAATAAAGAACTGCAAATCTGAAGAAGAAATACAGGAACTTGATAAACATTGGGAAGAAGATAAAGCTTTACTTTGTCTTTATCATCTTGAAGTAAGTTCCGAATCAGGCGATTCTATTTCATGCAGTAACGGTATAAGCGCCGGAGCTTCAATTTCAATGAAATCTTGTAAACTTGATGAAAAAGAAAATGAAATAGTATTAAAATATACTGATGAAAACAACATGCAGGTATTTAAAATACTTGATATTGATCTTCAGAATTGTGAAGTGAACGGTGATAATGAGTATGAAATAACAGTTGAACTCCCTGAAGGTGCGCCTGTCGGCGGAATCTATAATGTCGTTCATATTTCTGATGACGGATCATCTGAAATCATAAAAGCAACATATAATCCTGATGGTACTATTTCATTTACAACCACTCATTTTTCAAAATTTGTTGTAGTTGGAAAAAAAGGTATTTCAATTTGGATAGGAATAAGCGGATTGGGTCTTGTAGTTCTTTCATCATTATTAATGTTAATGTTTGCAGAAAAGAAAAAGAGAAAAGCTATGGCTTCAGATAAGAAATAAGTTTATTTATATTGCAGCGGCTGTTAATTAAAAACAGCTGCTGCAATAAATAAAAAAGCAGAAGGAGTTGGTAAGCATGGATAACGAGTTTGATGATTTTCTGGATGGCGATTCGTCCGGAAGTGAGTTCTATACAAAAAATAAAGATGACGAATATGAAGAAGAAAAAGAATATGATGAGGAAAATGAATACGAGGAAGAAAATGAGTATGAGGAAGAAAATGAGTATGAGGAAGACGATGATTATGATGATTCTGATAAACAGGATGAAAGCAGTGATGATTCACAGGATAATGACGATTCACAGGATGATAAAGGAAATGATAAATCTTCTTCAGGCGGTGGGACAGCTGCAGCAGGAGGAAGTGCAGCTGCAGTAGCTATAGCAGCAGTTGTTGTAATTACAAATATTGTAAGTGGATTTAAGGTAACAATGAATGAGCTTATTGTACACGCAAAATCTTTGTCATATAATATCAGTGTTGAGACTGAGTATCAGTTTGAAGAAGGAAACGCTATAGACTGGAATAACGTTGATACAGGTCTTGAGCTGGTTATTTCTGCTGACGATGAAGAACCGAGAATAACAGTACTTGAAACCGGAATGGAAGGAACAGAGGTAGAAGTAATACCTAAAAATGAGGATGATGACAATACTCTGTATGATGTTTCAATGACATTTGTCGGTGAGGTGGAAGGATTAACTGAACATCATCCATATACTATTTCAGTTATACAGGAAGAGGAAGACGGAAATGTGAAAACCTATTATAAAGGGAGTTTTACAACAACAGGTCCTGTTTCGCAGGTTCTTGCAATAGGCGGATATTGTACCTGCAATAAAGATGGAAAATATCATTTTAAACTTGAATACGAAGATGACAATAATTATTTTTCTGATTTTTCATATAAACTTCTTGATACCGATTATACAGAGCTGACAAGCGGATCATTGGATGAACCGGATAAGGAACAGGAGATTCCGGGAGTCGATCAGATGATAGGTGCAGATAAAATACTTGTTATCACTTTCCGGTCAGAGTATGAACCGGATCTTACGGCTGATCATGAAATAACAGAGCTGTCTTCCGGAACAACAATGGAAATCCATCAGGGAACGATTACTATTACTCAAAAAATAAAAATATAAGGAGCTGATATTTATGGCAAAAGATGAAATAAAGCAGGAGAAAAAGCAGGATAAAAAGAGCAGTTTGAAGGGGGTGGCCTACTGGCTGCTTGTGATAGGTTCAGCAGTATTCTTTGTATTATATTATAAACTTGGATGGATCACACAGGCAAAAGCAATAAGCCGGTTTTTTGATGCTTCGATCAGAGGTGTTTGTACTATTTTGATTGCTACTGCTATAGGAAAAGTAGTAGTAGGAATTATGAAAAATGTTAAAACAACAGATCAGAGACAGACAACCATTCTCAGTCTTATGGTAAGTATGCTAAAGTATGTTGTAATTATTGTGGCTCTGGTTATGGTGCTTTCTTATTATATTGAAGATACATCATCATTGTTTACCGGACTTGGTATGTTAAGTATGGTTATTGGACTTGGATGCAATAAACTTATTGCCGATGTTGTTGCAGGAATCTTTATAGTACTTGAAGGACAGTATCAGGTTGATGATGAAGTGTGTATCAACGGAACAAAAGGAAAAATTATGACCGTTGGAATCAGAAGCACAAAACTTCTTGACAAGCTTAACAACGTTAAGTACATTAACAACAGCAGTATTTCAAGTGTAGTAAACCATTCACAGACTACTTCAGGTGCGATGATAGAAATAGGAATTGATTACAGTGAGTCAATAGACAGAGTAGAAGCAATACTTAATGAAAATCTTCCGAAGTTTAAGGAAGATATTCCTCAGATCATTGCAGGACCATTCTACAAGGGTGTTGTTGAACTTGCGGATTCAGCAGTTATTTTAAGAATAATCGCTTTTGCAACAGAAGAAGATAAAGGTAAGGTTAAGCGTAAGATGTTAAAGAAAATAAAGAATTTATTTGATGAAAATCATGTAGAATTCCCGTTCCCGCAAATGACAATAAGCAGAAGAACAGATCAGCCGCCGGAAGAACTGATGCTTTTGAGAGGAGAACAGGGAGCTGCACGTCCGGCAGGAGAAACTTCACAGATAAACTTAAAAAAATAAGAACAAGTGATTTTGTATATAACAACACAGAGATTTGAACAAATCAGAACTTTGAACAACAACAGCCGCTGATGATCATTGGTCATCAGCGGCTGTTGTCGTTTCTGAGGTCTTATTCTTTTTATGAACTCTTGTACATCTTTTGAATGTTGATTCTTTATACCAGCCTCTTCCTCCGACCGGGCATCCGGGGGATGCGGGTTCGCCGGTTTCGGAGCAGTATTCCGAATTGATCACGCTGTCACAGTCAGGGAATGAAGCTCCGCTTTTTACTGTATCTGCGTAGTCACCAAAAACTTCTTTCCAGACGGCACCTGAGTTTAAACTTCTTATGGTTTCAGGTGAGCTGCTGTTTTCGAAGCCTATCCATATCGCTGAGACATAGTCCTCTGTAAGGCCTGCGAAAAGGATGTCTCTGTAGTTTTCTGTTGTTCCGGTTTTGCCGATATTGAATTTGTTTTTTAAGCGTGCTTTCTTTCCGGTTCCGTTTACTATAACGTTTCTGAGCATTTTGTTCATGATAAATGCTGTTTCTTCACTTATGACCTGTTTTCTGCCGGCTGCGTCAGGTTCTGCGTAGACACGCTTTGAACCGGAATCCTTTATGCGTCCTAAAATATGAGCTTTGAAGTATTTTCCGCCGTTTCCGAATACCATGTATGAATTTGCAAGTGAAAGGAGTGTAGGTCCGGTACCGGAGGCACCGAGACTCAATGAAGCAATGGTGCTGTCGGTGTTTTCATCAAGCTTTAAACGCATAGTTTCTGTCGTAAATTTAAATACTTCATCTGTACCGAATGAGTCACAGAGAAAAGCGGGGAGAGTGTTGTAGGAGTTTTCAAGAAATTCTTTTACGGTCATTTGTTTGTGTGAATATGAACCGGAGTAGTTTTTAGGCCAGCATTCCAGAGGATCGTCTTTATTGTAAACAGGTTCGTCTGTAAATAGTGATGACCAGGTTATTTTGTCATTTTCTATTCCGTATGAGTATACTGACAGCGGTTTTATGGATGAACCGGGCTGTCTGTGAGCATATGTGGCATTGCTCCAGCAAAATGATTCTGTTTTTTCTCCGACTCTTCCGACGATGCCCTTTATTTTTCCCTTGTAGTCCATTACCACGATCGCTGACTGAAGGCGTTCTTCCTTTTCGTTTCCGTCTTCATCGGTATAGTATGCCGTTCTGTCAGGAAAAACGGAATCGTCTGTATACATTTCCTCAAGATGCTTCTGAAGCTTGTCATCTATAGTGAGATAAAGCTCGTATCCTCCGTCAAAAAAGGCCGCTCTTGCTTCTTCCTCTGATATATTTTTCGCTTCTGAAAGATAATCTGCAAACTCACTGACTGCTTCATCTATGGCCCAGCTTGTGGGTTCCGGATTTTTAAAAGTATTTCTGTAGGAAGAAAGCTTTAAGGAGGATTGTCTGAGCTCTTCGGGGACTATGATAACTGCACTGCCGAGTGCTGCTTCATACTGGGACGGAGAAACTGCGCCCTGTTCATACATTTTTCTGAGGCAGTATCTTGAGCGGTCGCTGTTGTTTTCAGGGTTTGTGAGAGGACCGTACAGCTCCGGATTTTTAAGAGCTGCGGCAAGGCAGGCTGCTTCTTTCGGAGTGAGATCGGCTGCGTGTTTTCCAAAATACCCTATGGCTGCAGCTTCGATTCCGTACATGTTGCAGCCCTCGGTATCCTGCCCGAAATATACAATGTTAAGGTATTTGTTCAGTATTTCATCCTTTGAATATTTTTGTTCAAGTCTCATTGCCCTGAATATTTCACGGATTTTTCTGTCAGAAGAGACTTCATCGTCCTTCGTGATGTTTTTTACAAGCTGCTGGGTTATCGTTGAACCTCCGACAGTTTCAGAATCTACGATGCCTGAGATCTTCATGAGCTCGTTTATCAGAGCCTTTGATGAGGACATGATGTCAACTCCGTCATGAGAATAAAAGCGTTCGTCCTCAATGCATATAAAGGCGTACTTTACGTAATCCGGCAGTTCATTTGCATTGATCTCGAGATTCATGTCGCCGGTGTATGGAGTGACCTTGTAGATAAGTTCATATTCGTTTGTATCGCTGTTCGTCTGATAAATATATGATGACCGTTCCTTTTCTCTTTCGGGTATTTCTATTTCTGACACATTTTCAGAGGTTTTTATGGCATGATATACAACAGCTCCGGCAGCAGCGGTAAAAATAATCAGTATCAGAAGGACCCACGAAAGAAAGGTGGTAAGTATGATACCGAAAAATTTAAACAGAGGGTTGTATGTCTTTTTTGTTTCACTGTCCATACTTATCACCACCTCGATCATCCTGATTTTGAGAATATTAATGTATTATCATTTTAACATTTTATCATCAGCTGTGTCAATCAGAATCTGCCGGTGTTCGGGTAAATAACAGCCGGATAAAAGATTCTGAAACGTGGTATACTTATTTTCAACCTGAAATGCATGATTCAATAAAATCTGCATCAGAAATAAATATTACTACACAGAGCTTTGAAATAAGCCTTGATGATTTTACGGATTTATCTTATAATGTAATTACATTTTGTAACAACGAAAGGTATGATTTAAATGAACGGAAAAAGAATACTTATCATAGATGACGATGCCGACCTGTCTTTTATAATGTCGGAGATGTTAAATGATCACGGATATGAAACTGATCTTGCGGGCACCGGGGAAGAAGCCTTTGAAAAGCTGACAAAGGGAAGCTTCCATCTTCTTATCGTGGATATAAATCTCCCTGATGAAACGGGATTTGAACTGTGTGAGGAGCTGAGAAAGGTGTCGGATGTACCTGTGATATTTGCCAGCGCGAGAACAAGTGAAACAGACCGCATTACAGGATTTGACATAGGCGGGGACGACTATCTGCCGAAGCCGTATTCAATGAAGGAACTGATATCAAGGGTAAATGCACTTATGAGAAGGATATATGGTTCTTCAAAAGAGGAAAAAACAGTATGCTTTGGTGATATTTCGGTAAACATGACATCAAGAAATGTTACAAAAAACGGGTTGAATATTTCTCTGTCTTTAAGAGAATTTGATCTTATGGCATTTTTATGCATGAATATAAACAAGGCAGTGTCCAAGGAAAAAATACTGTCTGAGGTGTGGGGCGCATTTTCAGAGGTTGAGCCGTCAACACTGACTGTTCATATACGATGGTTAAGGGAAAAGCTTGAAGATGATCCTGCAAATCCTGAATTTATAAAAACTGTCAGGGGTGTCGGATATATGCTGGAGGTAAAAGAATGAAAAAACTGGTGACTGTATCATTGGTGTTTATTATTCTGATCGTGTTTTCAGGTTTGTTCTTTTTTAAAAAGGCAAATCAGAACATGATGTCAGATTCGGACTCAAATGCTGAATATGTTGTCCGGATCAATGAGATAGACCAGCTGTACATGAACGGTCTGGATGAAGAAGCACATCAGAAGGCAAATGAACTCAGAAATATGATGAATGTAAAGAAGGAGGTTAAAACGGATTACTCTGCGCTGTATGTGAGCGGAATATGTATTTTGTTTGTTATCGGTGTTTCATTTTACTGTTATCGTGTAATTATCAGACCGTTTTACAAGCTGTCAGATTTTGCTGAACAGATATCAGGGGGAGACCTTGATGTGAAGCTTGATTATGAGAGGACTGACTATTTCGGAAAATTTACATGGGCATTTGACAGGATGAGACATGAGATAAAAAGGGCGAGAATGTGTGAAAAGGAGGCAATCGAAAACAGCAAGACGGTTGCAGCATCGCTTTCTCATGATATTAAAACGCCTATTGCATCAGTAAGAGCGTACTGCGAGGGACTTGAAGCGGCGATGGATTCAGATCCGGAAAAGCGTGCCAGATACCTTGCGGTCATTATAAGAAAATGTGATGAGGTAACGAGACTTACGAATGACATGTTTCTTCATTCGCTTTCTGATATGGATAAATTAAAGATAACGCCTGAAAAAATTGAACTGGAGTCTTTTGTAAATGAGGTTGTGAGAGATATTTCAGGTGAGAAAAATGATATAAGGGTAAATATGTCGTGTAAGGGCGTAAGTGTGATGGCTGACAGGATGAGAACGGAGCAGGTCATTGAAAATCTGATAACTAATGCGAGAAAATATGCAAAGACGGAGATTGAAATAGATGTGATCTCGGATAACGGGTTCGGGGAGATACATGTAAGGGATCATGGGAAAGGGATTCCTGATGAGGATATGCCGTTTGTGAAGAATAAGTTTTACAGGGGGAGAAACTGCGGAAAAGAGCAGGGCAGCGGACTTGGGCTGTATATTTCGGAGTATATTGCTGTACAGTGCGGGGGAGAGCTTTGTGTTAGGAATCTGGATGATGGTTTTGAGGTTGTGGTGAGGCTGCCGGTTTGTTGATTATTTTATTTTTTATTCTTAAGGTTTTCTTAATGTTTGGGGGAGTATAATAATGGGGAAGGT
>JAZQPR010000082.1:0-27044 GCA_045628605.1 Oscillospiraceae bacterium | reverse complement strand
GTCTTCAAAGCTCTGCTTTGAACTCGCAGAGGCGATTCGCAGAATCGGTTCCCGCTCAGTCGGAGATTGTACTCCGACTGTTTGGTCAGATAGAACCCGTCGCCTGCAGAGGCGGGGGATATCCTCTGTGTTGTTATATACCGTATCCTCATTTATAAAAACAAAATCCACCTCATTGCATTTTGAGGTGGATCCAGCCTTTATTATGACTGTTTTTATTTTATTTCTGTTTAACTGTTTCCTTCTTCTCACCAGACTTGATTTTTGTCATTAATTTGTCCCAGAGCCATGCTGATACAAGCGTAAGTACGAGTACTATTGCACCCATTCCCAGACATACGAACACATCTGTAATCTTGTCAAATATCAGAGTTGCAAGGCCTATAAATATCCACTGAATAACATATATGGACATTATGTGTTTGCTCATATAGGCAAACAATGCGGGGATCTTGTTTTTGGTGAGCTTTACAACAAGATAAAGGATAAACATTTCAATTGCAAGGGCACCGTAGGACCAGATAAGGTTCCCTGTATCCATTGCGTAGTAAAGTCCGACATCATCCATATTGGCTTCTGTAAGTGAATTGATAATATTGTCATTAGGATCCCGGTTGATTGCAACTGTACCGATGATAAGAGCTATAACACCGGTAGCTGCGATAATGCCGTACATTTTCGTTTTATTTTCAGTTCTGATAAGATTGTCATTTTTTGTTTTTCCTCTGTTTTACTACGCAGAGGATTTTTTCACGCATCCAAGAAATGATAAAAAAGAAATAAAGACATAACAGCCTTTATACTGCCATGTCTTTTATTTCTTTTGGGTCATGAAAAAATATATACTAATTATTTAGTATAGGTTTAAATTGGGTTAGACATTTTTTATTTTTCAAAGCTCTGCTTTTAACAAGCAGAGGCGATTCGTAGAATCGGTTCCCGCTCAGTCGGAGATTGTACTCCGACTGTTTGGTCAGATAGAACCCGCCGCCTGCAGAGGCGGGGGATATCCTCTGTGTTGTTATATCTATGGTTTTATGGTTTTCTATGGTTTTTTCATATATATACTTTTATTGAAAAACAATAAAAATATGACATTAATAATTATACTTCGAACGGAATGTTTCAGGGCTGCACCATGTGATCCACTGATACTTTGCAGTAAGAGGTACATTTCCCTGGAATGGTTTGAGCCATTCATCACAGTCGATTCCCGGCCATGTGTTTACCATGACTTTACTTGGATTTGACGGGAGATTTCCGCCGTTTACACGGTATCTTTCCTTTCCGTCAACGTACCATGTTATCGAATCCTGGAGCCACAGGAAGCCGTACTTATGGAAATCTTCGGATGCATCAAAGCCAAGGTCGAGCATGTATTCATGTCCGCCGTTTCCGTTTGTATAGTAGTTTAACTGAACTTTTCTGCTGTCATAGCCTAAAAATTCAAAATCTATCTCATCCCACGGGTCGCCTTCGGAAGGTCCTGTATAGGTGAAGAATCCTGTATCAACACCATTGCCTTTTATAGGCTTCATTGAACATTCGTAGTAACCGTAGTGATAATTGATAGCTGAACGATATTCACCGCTGAGATAATGATACTGTCCGGAAGGATCTCTTGTGATCGTTATCTCCATCTCGCTGCCGAATTTGATATTGTTCGGATCAAATCCGCAGTCAAATACACCGCCGTTTGTCCATGGTCCTGACGGGAAGAAGTAACTGCTTGTTCCCTTTGTAAGATCTGCTATCATTTCAGCAGCAGGGTTATAAGCAAGATTGTTGTTGGTATTCTGTCCCCATGGGTTCTGATTCTGATTCTGATCCCACGGATTCTGGTTCTGGTTCTGATCCCAAGGGTTCTGGTTCTGGTTTTGATTCTGGTTCTGATCCCATGGATTCTGGTTCTGATTCTGATTCTGGTTTCCACCGTTTCCGGCTGCCTCTTTTGAATCCTTTCCTTTGTGAGAACCTGTATATGTTACCCATTCGTACTCTGCTGTAAGAGGTGTTCTGCCGTTATATGCCTTTAACCATTCATCCACTCCGGTACCCGGCCATGTATTCATCATGATTCTTCCCGGTGTTGAAGGGATATTGCTGTTTGCTGTATATACCTGTTTTCCGTCAACATACCATGTTATATGATCAGGCTGCCAGTCAAATCCGAATTTGTGATAACCTTCAGATGCATCAAATCCAAGATTATACATATATTCATGTTTTCCGGTTCCGTTTGTATAGTAGTTGAGCTGAACCTGTGTTGTGTCTTTGCCGAGGATCTCGATATCGATCTCATCCCATGGATTTTTATCAGACTCACCTGTATAAGTAAAGAATGAAGATACAACGCCATCGTTTTTGATTGCTTTCATGGATGTTTCATAATAACCGTATCCATAAAAATCCGTTGTTCTGTACTCACCGCCGGAATAGCTGTATTTTCCTGTGCTGTCCCTGTCGATCTTAAGTGTCAGTTTTCCGTTTGCTACAGTTGCATTTGATTCGTACCATCCGCAGTTAAACGGATCACCGTTTGTCCATCCGTCAGATGCAAAAAACTCCGGTGATGTTCCCTTTCTGAAATCAGCAAGCATCGTAACATTACTGCCCGGCTCGTTTCCGCCCTGTGTGCCCTGATTCTGGTTCTGGTTCTGATACTCGTTTTCATACAGTACATAGTTTTTCATCAGTACAAGGTCTGCGATATTTGTATTATTGTCAGAATTCATATCTGCAGCTTTTAACTGATCATTAGAAAATGATGTCATATTTAAAAAATATGACTGAAAGTCCGTAACGTCACGTGAATTAAGTACATTGTCACGGTTTACATCGCCTGCTGAAGGTGACTGTATATCAGCCTGAATGATGCTTGATGCTGAAACAGTCCATGCTGTAACAACAGCTGCTGCGATACAGATTATTTTTGTCCTTGCTTTCATTTTTTCCTCCGTTAAATCTGAATGACTCAAAGCTCTGCTTTTGTAAAAACAAAAGGCAATCTGAAAAATTGCATTAGTTTATTTTTTGGAAGTACTGCTTCCCAGACCATTCGAAAAATCTGATCACGAACTGATACAGACGTGAAACATCTTTTTCAGAAATATATATCTTAAACTAATACCCGACACATTTATTATAACCAAATTTGTATGATTTGTAAACGATTTAAAGCATAAATGTTATACATATTTTTGAATGATGTTTTTAAATAATCCGAAAAAAATTCATAAAGCACAATTTTTTTCATGTTTCAAATACAAATTTGCATACAAATCATTAGTAACAATACAAATTTAAATACCATTATATATTGTGCAAGTACAAATATGCACTATTTTAATACAAAAAGCTATACAATCAATGTGTTTGTTCACATATAGAGCTCATATCCGGCACATTTTTGTTAAAGCAAAGCAAAAAAATGCTTTACTGTGAAAAGATTTTCATATAAAGCACAATAAACAACTTGACTATTTTTTATTCATATGTTAATTTATATAGAAAGAACTAAGATTTTTCTTTGCATGAACTAATTTCTTAACATTCCTGTTTAGGAGATGATTTATTTATGAGCAAAAAATTTATATCCAAAATCACAGCACTTGCACTTAGTGCTTCTGTTTTGACTTCCGTTCCATTTTACCAGATGTCATCGGTAAAGGCGGAAGAAGTACTGACTGAAAAAGACGGAGAATACACTTATGAGATCTGGAATCAGATGTCAAACGGTCAGTTGTATTTTGATCCTGATAAAAGTATTTATTCATGCGGCTTTGAAGATTATGACGATGTTTTTTACAGATATAAAAAGGTTTTTGATTCCGACTGGAACTGGAGAGGATATGGCAGCATATCTTTAAATTATGACGCTGATATTACATGTGCAGGCACAAACAACAACATATTGGTCGGTCTGTATGGATTTTTTAAAAATACTAATGATGAGTTTTATATTTTAGACGGATGGGGTTCCTACAGACCTCAGGAAGGACAAACTCCTCTTGAAACAGTAGAGATAGACGGCGTTCTATATGATATATACCATGTACAACGTCTGGCTATGAGCGGAATACAGGGAACCTCCACCACTGCACAGTACTGGAGCATCAGAAGGGAAAATCTTCTGGGCAACAGCAATGGTGGAAATGTAAGTTCAAAAACAAATCTGTCAGAACATATCAAAGTATGGGAAAAATACGATCCCTATCTGAAAAAAGCATCCCTTTATGATGCAGGTTTTTATGCTGAAGGCTTCAGGAGCGGAAGACTTGATATCAGTCTTAACAGCTTTGAGCTGGAAACAGAGTACTCTCCTGAGAGAGGTGACACTGAAAAGCCGTATGAGTATGCTCCTTTAAAAAATACAGCTGCAGATCTGTTTAAGCTTGGAGTAGTGGCTGAGCCATACGTAGCTTCCGGAAATAAAAAAACCTTCTCCGATAACTTTAGTTTCCTTTCACTTCGTGACGGAATAAGTATTGATCAGAATATGGTCATAGAAGGCAAGGAAGGAAACGATGCACAGATAAGCTATAAAATGAATGCTGAAAATGATGAGCTGATAAAATATGCTGTTGAAAACGGCCTTGACCTTGATGCAGGAACATTTATTGATCTTGGAAAACTTCCTGCAGAATTATTCACAGATGATAATCAGAATACTGTATCCCGTGAAGTTATAGAAAAAAGACTTGACGCTGTCATAAAGAGTGCTTTTGACTCACTCGCTTCATATGAAGGCTGCAATACATGTTCAGCCGATATTTACTTTGATATCTTTGACTATAACTATTCCTGTTTGGGTAATGAAAAATCAGCAGATTCCTCATATTATTTCCTGAACGAAATATATAAAGACAAGAGCTTTATTGATGAAATATTCAGCATATGCAAAAAATATGCACCTGAAGGATGCAGTATAAATCTGAAACTTCCGTCTGACTGCTACACCGATGATTCTAATTCGGAATACATCGTCATAGCAAAGGTACTTAAGGCTAAGAAACTTCTTGACAAAATATCACTCGGCTTTAACGCTGTTCCGGGATCTGTCCAAACCAAAGAAGGTCTGGAAAACTATAAGTCAGGATTCTTTGATGCTGTTGACACTTTCATTACCTTCAGTTTTGATATCAAGATCAGCAATACATATTACACTCACTATGACCCGTCAATTGATGAAATGTTTTCATCAGTTTTTGAGTTCTATGCTTCAAACTTTGAAAGCATCTCAGAAGTCTGTATGGATTCCTCAGCTGCAGTTGGGCTGCTCGACAATATGATGTATACTACCGAATTTTTCGACAGTATTGACAAGGCTCTGAAAACAGTAATGAATAACGGCATTGCTGACATTTCGGAAAACAACGATACAGCTGAAGTTCCGGGTGACTCAGAAAATACTGACACCACTGATACTACAGACGTCACAGATACCGTTGACTATTTAAAAGGTGACGCAAACGGTGACGGATGTGTCAATTCACAGGATCTGACAGAATTTATCAAAATAATGTTATGTGAAACTGAAGATGTTGTCGTTCAGGATTCGATGGATATCGACGGTGACGGCAGGATATCCGTTCTTGATCTTATATATCTCAAAAATATGCTTTTAAACGAATAATACTGTCATTCTGATTTTTTACCGCAGCAGATGTTTTTATGCAGCTGCTGCGGTATTTTTTTCTTATTTATCAGGATTCATCCTTTTATGTCACTATAGTTTAAGCGTTATAATAATTCAAAGCTCTGCTTTTAGCAAGCAGAGGCAATTCGAAGAAAAATCTCCTGCACCGTTTGTTGTGCAGGAGATATGTATTTTTTTATGAGTTTACGTTCGCAGCTAATTTTATATTTTTCTTTGATGCATCTTTTGCATTTTCATTTGCAGCGGCCGCTTTCTTCTTTTCTTTTCTTTTGCTGACAATAATTGCAGCAGCTGCTGAGATTATTATTGATGCTATAGTAAGGATCCAGAATGTCGCATAGCTGAGCATTGGTTCATCTGCAAGTCCGTCAGCAAGATATTCTGCCCATCCGATGATGATCCACTGTGTTATATAGAATGGAAGAATTCCCTTTGAAATAACAACAAGTGTCTGGCTTACCTTTGTATTCTTAACCTTGAAGTAAATAAAATAGAACATTGAAAACCAGATGCCTGCGAGGAATGTAAGCATAATTACATTCGGAAGATCTGTTATATATTCATTTGCAGGTGATGTCATGACTTTAAGTGCACCAAGGCTGTAATTTTCAAGTGAGAACCACATTGAAAGGAGTCCTGTGAGCGAAACCCAGAACATTCTCTTTACAAATTTCTTTCTGAGTTCTTCTGTTTCAAAGTTTTTGTAAACACATCCGAAGCAGTAGCCTATTGCCGGGAATATGAGCCATGTACTTAACGGGAAGCAGCTGTCAACATCCATGTAAATAAATCTTCCGATAAATCCGTCAACAAACGAAATATCTGTCGAGAACTGCGGGATGACTATATCAAGTGTCAGCAGTCCGGTTGAAGAAAGCAGGATAGCCAGCGGTGAAAAATTGAACTTTTTAAAAATCGCAAATGCAATGAATGCAAGTCCGACAAAGTCGTAAATATCAGGAGTCAGCGTATAATAAATCGATCCGTACTCACCTATTACGGCTTCAGGATCACCGTTTATAATACTTGTAATTATCGACGGAATGATAAATCTGAAGAAATTAAGTGCAACTCCTATTCCCATGAATGTGACACCGCGCTTTAACATATCCTTCGCTGTCGACTTACGGGAGAAGTACATATTTGCACCCATAAGTATCATAAATATTGAAGGCATCAGATTGCAGAGATACAGGATCCAATGGTATCCGCTCAGAATACTGTCAGGAAGTGCATCAATACTTTCAAACTCCTCATATACATGTACAAGAGGGAGAAGCAGAAGCGGGAGCGCACGCGAAAGGTCAAGCTCCTCAAATCTTCTTTTTGTGATTTCCGTTTTTTTCTGCGCCGATACAGATTTCGCCGCAGTTTTGTTGCTTTTTTTCATTTTAATAAACCCCATTTCCATCATAATTTTTCCCCGGATTTTCTGGTATAATTCCTATAAAAAAATAAGTTTACCGATGTATTTTTTATCCGTTGAAATCAATGAATTCATTATACCATATTTTAATTGCAAATGCAACTTTATTTCTACAAAATATAAATTTTATACTATATTTTTTGCTGATAAATATTTTTCTTTACTAAATCAGCATAACTTCTTTTCATTTATACGATCTGTAAAACAATATTTTATTTCTTTTCTTTTTTCTTCTTAAGCTGCTCCAGAGTAATACTGTATTTTTCCGCTATTTCCCTTGCATAGCTTTTTCCGTCCGGCTTTTCATATCTTATTTTAAAGGCGTCAGCAGTATTTCTCTTCCCCATGACTATGCTGACAGCCTTTGTCCTGCTGTCACTGTCGGAATAGTTTTCTGCGTTTTCACCTATCTCATGCATATGCGTGTTAAAGATGGTTTTAGTACCTTCACTGCACAGATACCTTACCACGTCCTCCGCAATATACAGTGACTCCGTATGGCTTGTCGTTGCAAACGACTCATTCATCAAAATCAGACTGTCAGCCGTTGAAAGCTCACTTATCCTGCTGAAGCGGTTTGCCTCCTCGCCAAGTCTTCCGAGAGATACCGTGCTGTTTTCATCGGCAGGAAAATGTGTAAAGATCCCGTCAACTATCTGCATCTCAGCTTCGCGTGCAGGTACAAATATCCCCTGCTGAGCCATAAGAAATGCTATTCCGACTGCCTGAGTGATTATTGTTTTTCCGCCCCTGTTCGGACCTGTCAGTATGAGAATATTTTTTCCGTCTGAAAATCTGAGATCATTTGCAACGACCGGTCCTTCAGCCTGTTTTCTCCTGATACACTCCGCAAGCTTCAGATTGTACATATCCTTCATTACTGTTTTTTCCTCTGAAAATGAAGGTATACAGCATAACATACCTTCTTCCCCGAGTTTCTTTTCATACTGCGCAGCTCTTAAGAAAAACAAAAAATCATCAGCACAGTTTGCAAGCTGCATTCCGCTGATATTGGTATATTTTTTTATTATTTTATCAATACTTCTGGTCTGGGACGGAAGCATCTGTTCTATCAGAGTAGTCAGATTTTTCATCAGCATGCTGTCCTCCGGACTGTCTGTTTTTTTATGTGTAAGCATTGTAAAGTTTCTGAGATCCTTATCCTCGGGATTTTTTTGTTTATGGTATCTTATAAATTTTTCAATAATTCCCTTTTCTCCAAATGAATAGCTGTTCAAAGACAGTATTCCCACTTCAGCAGGAAAAAAATTCTCAGTAAAATTAACGCCGAGAGTCATACTGTATATCCTGCCCATATCATCGTCAACAAGAGACAGATCCTTTTCAAGCTCGGTAAATCCGCTTTCAGAATAGATATTTTCAACATAATCCTTCAGTTTTTTCATACCGCGGGACGAAAACTCATTTTCTTTCATGATCTCCATAATGGTTTTTACAGCATTTATATAGTGCTTTATTTCGTTAAATCTTGTCAGCAGCTCCCAGATGCTTGATTTTTTGTCGAGATTTCTTCTGGAATTCATTGCAAAGAATCTCAGGTCATCAAAAACGTCATAAAATTTCTCACATATCTCACATCTGTCCTTGAGGTCTTTATATATTTCCTGCCTGTACTCTATGCTCGCTCTGTCAGTCGGCATTTTTATCATGATCCTTTTTATCAGCGCAGTTTCACCGCTGCTTTGTGAGAAGGTCTCTGCAAGGAAATCCAGAGACAGGTCATTTATCGTATTTTTCTCAAGTTCAAAATAGTGCTTTTGAGTTTCTGAGTCCGGAAACAACAGATTCAAATCGGCCATAATCGTTTCTCCCATATATTTCTTCTGATATTTTTAAACATCTTTTTCTATTATATCATATTTCAGACTGCTTGTATATCTCTGATAAAAAATACTGAAATAAACTACGTCTGAATCATACTTTTTAACATATCTGAAATTATATAGCACATATATATTGTACGGAATAACATATTTGAAATAATACAAAACTTTCAGCTGTACTAATTAACCTTAATTTATTTTGTTCGTTTCTCTAATTGAATGGCAGTTAGAAAATATGATATAATTATTATGAGTGGTTGTGGTGATAACAGGAAAAAGCCATAATTTATTTGTATTTTTATATTTTCGGGTGATAGGTTCATTTATCACAGACCGAAAAAGGAGGAAAAAAATTTATGTCAAAAAAACATGGAAGAATCGTTGCCGGTTTTTCAAGTTTTGCTATGCTTTTAGCAGCTTTGAACGTACCGGGAAATTTCCAGAGTCAGACTGTAACTGCTGCTGATGACGGAGTTATTTATGCAACTGACTTTGAAAGTGAAGACGCTCTTGACTACTTCTCAAGACGTGGTGAAAAAGAAGAGCTCTCTATCTCAGACGCATATGCAAAAAGCGGTTCAAGTTCTCTTTGCGTAAGCGAACGTGAAGAATCATGGAACGGCGCGCAGTTCAGAATTGATGACAAATGCGAACCGGGAACAACATACTACATCAGCGGTTCAGCAAGAGGTGAATGGTACACAACAGTTACCATGAGCTATCAGTATGATGACAGCGAAGGTGAAACTCACTACAACAACCTCAAGTCAGGACAGGGAGAAGGCTGGCAGGATTTCAAGGAGATCAAGTTCAGCTACACTGAGGACATGGAAAATGTATATGTTTACTTCGAATCAAGCGATGCAGGTTCAAAGCTCTACGTTGATGACTTTGAAGTCAAGGAAGCTCCTGTGATCCCGATCGAGGATGACATCAAATCACTCAGCGAATGCTTTACGCCTTACTTCAAGATAGGTACTGCTATCCTGACAAACAACCTTTCTTCAAAATCCTTCATGGATCTTGTTAAAAAGCACTTCGGCGACAGCATGACATTCGGAAACGAACTCAAGCCTGAAGCAGTTCTCAACAAGGCTGCATGTCTTGAAATGGCAGCTGACGGAAACGATACAGACCCACAGGTTTCACTCGGACAGGCAAGAAGCCTTCTCAACTACTGCCGTGACAACAACGTTCCTGTAAGAGGTCATACTCTTGTATGGTACAGCCAGACTCCTGACTGGTTCTTCAAGGAGAACTACGAGGATGACGGTGCATTCGTAACACCTGAAAAAATGACTCTCCGTATGGAAAACTACATCAAGAACGTTATGGCTACTCTTGCAAAGGAATACCCTACAGTTGAATTCTACTCATGGGACGTTGCAAATGAAGCATTCCTCGATGACGGTTCACCTCGTCAGCCCGGTAAATACACAGATTACAACGGTTCATCCGGATGGATCTCAGTTTACGGCGACAACTCATTCTTAGAGCAGGCATTCACATTTGCAAGAAAATATGCTCCTAAAGGATGCAAGCTTTACTACAACGACTACAACGAATATATCCAGGGCAAAACAGAAGCAATGGTAAAACTTGCTAAGGACTTCAAGGAAAAAGGAATCATCGACGGTCTCGGAATGCAGGCTCATCTTGATACAGGATTCCCGACAGTTCAGCAGTTCGAATACGCACTCAAGGCTTTCTCAGAAACAGGTCTTGACATTCAGATCACAGAGCTTGATATCACAACAAAGGATCATTCAGAATCCGGTCTCAAGAAACAGGCTACAATGTACAAGGGCATCATGGATGCAGCTGTAAAATATTCTGACTATATTTCAGCAGTTGTATTCTGGGGTGTTACAGATGACGAAAGCTGGAGAGCTGAAGACCTCCCGCTTCTCTTCGACGGAGAATTCAAAGCTAAACCTGCTTACTATTCAATAGTTGACGGCCGTGAAGCTATTCCGAGAGAGAAAAGAGAACCTTACAATCCTCCGCAGCAGACAACTGAAGAAACTAAAGAAGCAGACGTTACAGCAGCTTCTGTATCATCAGGTTCCAATTCTGATGATATCATCTACGGAGATATCAACGGAGACGGTATGGCTGATCTTACAGACCTCACGATCTTAAGCGTATATCTTATGAACAAAAAGGGGATCTCAGCTGACAGAATGACAAACGCTGACGTTGACGGAAACGGAGTTGTTGATATTTCAGACCTCCCGCGTTTCAAACAGTACATCTCAAAGGATGCTAACGTTAAATCACTCGGACCTGTAAAATAATTACTTATTTTATCAGTTTAATAATATCAGATCAAAAGCTCCCCTGTTTTCAAGGCAGGGGAGCTTTCTGATATACAAATTGGAAAATATCAGTTCGTTTTGTTTTCTACTTGATTAGAGCGAAGATTTAGTGTATAATTGAAATAGTATTTTGATATATTAAAAACTAATAAAGGAGACTGATCTATGGAAAAAATCCGCAACAAACTGGAACGGTTTATTTCACCAATCGCGGTCCCGAATCTTATCCTGTACATCGTAGTAGGAATGGTTGTCGTATTTCTGGTCGATCTACTGGCTCCGGGCATGGGAAAAGTACCGCTGTCGCCGTATATTCAATTTGACAGAGACAGTATTCTTCACGGGCAGGTATGGCGTATTCTGACATTCGTTTTCCAGTATCCCGCATCAAGTACGCTGTTTATTGTTTTCGCCTTTTATATGTACTGGCTGTTCGGTTCTGCACTCGAAAGTCACTGGGGTACTTCGAAGTTCTGTCTGTTTTACTACGCAGGTATAATCGGTGCGATAATCGCTGGTTTTATTACCGGCATCGCTTCAAACACATTTCTTGATATTTCGATGACTATAGCATTTGCAATTTTTGATCCTGATTTTACGATAATGCTGTTTTTCTTTATTCCTGTAAAGATAAAATATATTGCATATGTCACAGGAGCACTGCTTATAGTTTTATTTATTATTGGTTCTTTATCCGTCAAGATAAGTATTTTGTTCTCTTTGATAAATCTTCTGCTTTTCTTCGGCGATGATCTGTTCTTAAAAATTAAATACACTGCAAATCATTATAAATACAAGCTTAAAAACAAGAATAAAAATATCAAAAAAACAAAATAAAAAAAGGACTTTACAAAGTCCCGCAAATATAAAAAGCACATCAGGTCTGTAACTCACAGACTGATGTGCTTTATTTTTATTATCCTTCTGAATCACCGTCAGACTGAATGCTGTCAAGGAAATCATCGTCATCAGGATCTGGGATTCTTGCGCCGCATACGCCGCAGAATTTGAATTTTCCGTTTACTTCGGCGTTACATTTCGGACATACTTTGTGTCCTCTGATTCCGTTTTCTTCAAAAGTCATTTTCTTTATTCTGCGTCTGCGTGAATCGATATCGTCACAGAGGAGTTTCATCTCTTCTGTTGCATCTGCACCTTTTTTAAGGCTTTCGTAGTACTTCTGACCTATCTCTGTATAGATCTCATAGATTCTTGCCTTCTCGTATTCTATTTTTCTTTTGATATTTTTCAGTTCCTGAAAACTTTTTGTTTTTTCTGAAACCGATTTACTGGTTTCATTAACCTTATCGATTATACTCATTTTACATCCCCCAAAAGATTAGAAATTTTTATGATAGACACGTATCACTTTTATAGGTTCATTTATATTATACTAATAAATGAAAACCATGTCAAGTTTTTTATGAATTTATGACAAAATTTGTGACATATGTGATGATGGAGGATGATTTTTGTTATTGTTTTAAGGTGAGTGGTATGGGGAAGTGTTAGGTTTGCAGGGCTTTGCGGTCGCCCTGCACCTTCGCATGCATACGGTTTTTAGGGTTTTCTATATGGTGAGGTCGGTTGAGGATGGGGATTTTATTTTGATAACAAGTTTGTTCGGAAGGCAGATGACCGGGGTCGATGCGGAGTGGGTGAAGCCGGTCTGCTGACAGATTTTGTCGGGGCATGATGCTTCTGTTACACCGATGCTGTCTTTTCTGACTTCTATGATGTTATAGCCGCCGTCTGATGATTCGACCTTAATTTTGTACGGAGTGGTCACGGCGTGAAGATTTATTTTGTACATAAGCTTTTCATCGCTGTAGATATATGCGACCGGAGCTTTTGTTTCCATAAAAAAAGCAATTGCAGAAAGTGCAAGGCTTATGAAAAAAATCATGGCAAGAATTATTCTTAAGATTTTTTTCTTTGGCAAAGCACCTTCTGCATCATTCTTTTTTTTATTATCAGAGTGACTTGATATCATCTGCTGATAACAGCTTTATGCTGCTGTTCTGAAGAACGGATAATGCTTTTTCCTTGTTGTCCGGACGAAGTATAAGAAATGCGGTATTGTCCTCGAGTTTTCTTGCAAAAGCATATACATATTCCACAGATACCTGATTGTCATATAAAACATTCATGATCTCAAAAAGTCCGCCCGGTTCATCTTTGATGCCTACTGCGAGAACATCGGTCTGTTTTACTGTACAGTCTGCATTTTTCAGCATCTGACAGGCTTTTTCAGTATCATCTACTACTATTCTCAGTATTCCGAAATCATGCGTATCAGCTATTGACAAAGCTTTGATATCAATATCATTTTCCTTAAGGATCTTTGATACTGCCATAAGTCTTCCGGGTTTATTCTCTACAAATACAGAAATCTGTTTAACAAACATAAAAAGCACCTCGTTTCTATCTTATTTATCTGAATATTTTTATCAATGTAATTTTCTCTTATCGATAACTCTTACTGCCTTGCCTTCAAATCTCTGAAGTGACTTAGGCTCTACGAGTTTGATCTTTGCAGCTATTCCGAGTGTGGATTCAACTGCACTTCTGATGATCTTTTCCTGCTGCTCGATACTTGATACTGTATCTGAGAACATCTCAGGAGAAATTTCGATCTGGATCTCGAGTGTATCGGAGTTGTTTACTCTGTCTACGATAAGCTGATAGTAAGGTGAAGTGTTTCCGAGATTTAAAAGAACGCTTTCGATCTGGCTCGGGAATACATTTACGCCTCTGATGATAAGCATGTCGTCTGATCTTCCTGCAGGCTTCATCATCTTGATGAGAGTACGTCCGCATGAGCATTTGCATCTCTTTAAAGTTGCTATGTCACGGGTTCTGTATCTCAGCAGAGGAAATGCTTCCTTTGTAACGCACGTGAATACCAGCTCGCCCTGAACGCCTTCAGGGAGTACTTCTCCGGTATCAGGATCGATTATCTCAGGGATGAAGTGGTCTTCGTTGATATGCATTCCTGTCTGCTCTTCGCATTCGTATGCAACGCCAGGACCTACTATTTCTGAAAGTCCGTATATGTCATATGCTTTTATGCCGAGCTTGTCCTGGATCTGCTGTCTCATTTCCTCAGTCCATGGTTCAGCACCGAATACTCCGACTCTGAGCTTGATGTCATCCTTGGTGATGCCCATTTCTTCCATGGTCTCAGCGAGATGGAGAGCGTATGAAGGAGTTGCACAGATAGCAGTTGAACCGAAGTCCTTGATAACGTTTATCTGTCTTGATGTGTTTCCTGTTGAAACAGGGATAACTGTCATGCCGACATGTTCAGCACCGTAGTGAACTCCGAGACCGCCTGTGAAAAGACCGTATCCGTATGAGATGTGCATAAAGTCTTTTTTTGTGCATCCGAAAGCTGTAAATGCTCTGGCTGTACATTCTTTCCATGTAAGAAGGTCGTTTGCTGTATAGCCTACGACTATCTGTTTTCCTGTTGTACCTGATGATGCATGAAGTCTTACGACCTTGCTCATGTCAACTGCAAACAGTCCGTATGGGTAGGTGTCTCTGAGATCCTGCTTGTATGTAAACGGAAGCTTGTGGAGGTCGGCTACGGATTTGATATCCTCCGGCTTTACTCCTGCTTCGTCCATTCTTTTTCTGTAAAGAGGTACGTTTTCATATACTCTTCTGACTGTCTGACAAAGTCTGAAACTCTGAAGAGCTTTTATTTCATGAAGCGGTGCGCATTCAATTTTTTCGTCCCAGTAGTTAGCCAAGACTATTCCTCCTTTTTGATACCGCTTCTTTAAAAAGAAGCGGTAAATAAGAAATGAAAAAATTATTTTTGTTTTGAATTATAATTGAAATGTTGTGAAAAGCCTTAGGTGGGTTGCAGGGCTTTGCGGTCGCCCTGCACACCTTCGCAAGAATATTCTCCCGGATTTGCGTTGGTGGGAAGACTTAGGTGATTGCAGGGCTTTGCGGTCGCCCTGCACCTTCGCATTGCACCTTCGCATTGCAACTTTGTATTGCAGCTTTGTAAAATATTAATTTGCTGCGGATACGCCGAGGTCGAAGGCTTTTTTGTTCATTTCGAGGAATTTGTCAGGAACGCATTCTTCGAGGGCTTTGATCCAGACTTCTTTTGTGAAGCCGAGTTTTGTTGAAACTACGCCCATGAGGACTACGTTGGATGCTTTTGCGGAGCCTGCCTGTTCTGCAAGACCGAGAGCATCAACTGCTGTTACGTCGATTCCTTCGTTTTTGAGTTTGTCGATGATGTTTTCAGGATATTTTGCTTTTCCTGTGATTACAGGCATTGGTTCTATTGTCTGTGTGGAAACAACGATCTGTCCGTTTTTCTTGAGGTACGGAACGTAACGAGCACCTTCGAGCTGTTCAAATGAAATGATGAGGTCTGCTTCACCTTTTTCAATAACAGGTGAATATACCTTGTCGCCGTATTTTACATATGTTACAACGGAACCGCCTCTCTGGGACATTCCGTGAACTTCGCTTACCTTTACTTCAAAACCTTCTGAAAGAAGAACATTTCCGAGAATACGTGATGCAAGAAGTGAACCCTGTCCACCGACACCAACGATCATAACTGATTTAAATGACATTATTTATTTCCTCCTATTGCATCAAATTTGCACATTTCTTTACAAATTCCGCAGCCTACGCACTGTGTATGGTCAATAGAAGCCTTGCCGTTCTTGATAGAGATTGCAGGACAGCCGAGCTTCAGGCAGGCCTTGCATGATTTACATTTGTCTGTGTCAACTGCAAGAGGCGGATTGTGCTTAACGTATTTGAGAAGTGCACACGGACGGCGTGAGATGATCACTGAAGGTTCTTCGATCTCAACTTCTTCCTTTATTACCTTTTCAGTTTCTGCCATGTTGTAAGGATCAACGATTCTTACTCTCTTTATGCCTATTGCCTTGCAGAGATCTTCAAGACATACCTTTGATGCAGGATCACCCTTGAGGTTCATGCCTGTTGTAGGATTCTGCTGATGTCCTGTCATACCTGTGATGGAGTTGTCGAGGATGATTACTGTTGAGTTGGAAGCGTTGTAAGCTACGTTTACAAGGCTTGTCATACCGCTGTGCATGAATGTACTGTCACCGATAACTGCAACAGCCTTCTTTTCTGATTCCTTGCCTCTAACTTTGTTGAAGCCGTGGAGTGATGAAATTGAAGCACCCATACAGATGGTTGCGTCCATTGCGTTAAGAGGAGCTGATGCACCGAGTGTATAGCATCCGATATCGCCCATTACCTGAAGTTTAAGTTTTGAGAGACAGTAGAAAAGTCCTCTGTGAGGGCAGCCTGCACACATTACAGGAGGTCTTACAGGTGTGTCTTCTTCAAAGCTCTGGAAAGCCTTGACACTGCCTGTCATTTTTTCTGCAACTATTGACTGTGAAAGCTCTCCGATATATCCGAACAGCTCCTTGCCCTTACATTCGATGCCGAGCTTCTTGCATCTTGTTTCTATAATATCATCAAGTTCTTCGATTACATATATTTCATCAAAGTTTGATGCAAATTCCTTGATAAGATCGTCAGGAAGAGGATTTACAACACCGAGCTTCAGGTATGAAACGCTTGAGCCGAGTGCTTCCTTTGCATACTGATATGCGATACCGCTTGTGATAACGCCCTTTACTGATGTGTGAAGTTCAATTGTGTTGAGAGGTGATTTGTTTGCATATTCGGTAAGCTTTTCCATTCTTGCTTCAACGTCAACGTGACGTTTTTTAGCATTTGCAGGAACCATTACAAATTTTGCAGGATTTTTTTCATAATCCTTGAGTTTCTTTTCTTCTCTTGAAAGAATTTCAACTGAGCTCTGTGAATGTGCTACTCTTGTTGACATTCTGACTATAACAGGTGTGTCATACTGTTCAGAGATCTCAAAAGCCTGCTTTACAAATTCCTTGCATTCTGCTGAATCAGAAGGTTCAAGCATAGGAACCTTTGATGCTATCGCATGATGACGTGAATCCTGTTCGTTCTGTGATGAATGCATACCCGGGTCATCAGCAACAGCGATTACCATACCTCCGTTTACTCCTGTGTAGGATGCTGTATAAAGCGGATCAGCAGCAACGTTCAAACCAACATGTTTCATTCCGCAGAATGATCTTCCTCCGGCAATGGATGCGCCAAGAGCAACTTCCATAGCTACCTTCTCATTAGGTGCCCATTCTGCATATACTTCATCGTACTTTGCAGCTGCTTCAGTGATCTCCGTTGACGGTGTACCCGGATAACTTGAAACCAGTCTGCATCCTGCCTCATAAAGGCCTCTTGCAAAAGCTTCGTTACCCAACATAAGTTTTTTCATATGATATATTTCCTTTCTGTTACATTTATAATAATACAGACGAACCCGTATTTATGTCCATATAAAATATATTTTAGCATATTTCGATTTATTTGTACATATATTTTTTTAAAAAATAGTTTTACAGTCATGATTTTTGGCTATTTTTTAAAGAAAAAAGTAAAAAAATTCAAATCCGGCAGTATTAAATCCTGATAAATAATATTTTTTCAAATAAAATATTTATGAAAGAAAACAAGCGTTTCATCTCTTTGTTTGGTAAAATTTTTAGATATTTTATAAATAATTGATAAAAAAATTCCGTTGATTAGACTATACAAAAGTTATAATATATATTTATACGTATAATAGAACGCAGCTATAGCTCATGATCGATTACCCCGGGATAAACAGTAAAAAATATTTTGGAGGTATGGATATGACAGGCAGAATTTTTAGAAAAATTACAGCAGCAGTTTCTGCTTCAGTTCTGATTTTTTCAGGAACGGACACGATATTTGAAGCCGATGCAGCTGTTGACAAAACAAAAAAAGTGGAGATCTCATACGAAAGATATGAAACGGAATGGATGGAACAGGCAGCTGAAGAGCTCAGAGCAGCCCCTGTTTATGAGACCTATGCAACAACTGACCTGACAAAAAAGGTGGAACTGAAATATGAACGTTTTGATCCGCAGAGTATATCTGATGCAGGAAAAAAGCTTAAAGAAGCATGCAGCAAAGAAAATAATGACGATGAGGTACTCTCATGCTATGAGACTGTATATGATCTTTTCCTGAAATACCGCTCAGCTTGTCAATATTCAACAATTCTGACAAGGATGAATTCTGATTATGAAGAATATGATTATGAGTTCGGTATCAGTTCTGATGTAAACTCAGCTTTAAAAGATGCACTTTACGATTCTTTTTCAAATTCACAGTACAAAACACTTCTGGAAAAAACAGGTCCTGAAGATTTTACAGACTACATCCGACAAATTATTTCCAGTGAATCGGATCCCTCAGATATATTTACTCTTCCTTCTGATTTTCTGAAAAAACAAAACGAACTTGTAACTAAATATTCTTTTGAAGGTATGGACGTTTTTGAGTTTGAAGAAAAATCCGCAGAGCTGTATGTCGATATACTGAAATATCTCGAAGAACAGAAAAATCTCACAGCTCCTGACACCGGTCTCGCTGAATATTACTTCGAATCCCGCGGAAGAGACTATTCACCTGAGGATATACTAAAACTAAAGGATAAGATATTGGATACTTTCAGTTATATTTCAGAATATATCTGGTTGGAATATGACGAAAGATTTATGGAGCTGGATGAAAACGATTTTGATTTACTGTATTCTACATACAGTGCCGAAAAATTTTTCAATGATTTTGTTTTAAAATACAGCGGCGAAATATCTGACGAACTGTATAATTCAGCAAAATATCTTCTTGACAACGATCTTCTGTTTACCGGTTCAAATTCTTTGAGCTCCGGAGGAGCTGTCTTTCCAATGCCTTATGAAAACACCAGCGTAATATATATCAGCGAGTCAAATATATACAATTATCTTCATACAGTTACCCATGAATTCGGACATTTCAATTCAGCCTTATACTCCAATGTAAAAAAAATTTCAAACAGAGATAATCTGGACATCGCTGAACTCCAGTCACAGGGACTTGAAGTACTGTATTACAAATACTACTCTGAAATACTTCCGGAAAAAATAGCAGACTTTATGATACTCGATAGAATTGTATGTCAGCTGTCAGATATCTTTGAATATCTGATATCTGAAGAGGTCGCATATAAAGCAGCATCCGAGCTTGACACTCTGACCCCTGAAAGAGTTATCGAGCTCTATCGCAGCGCATCCAATCTCACTGATTTCTCATCCTCCGAATACTACCAACCATTCACAGCAACTGTAAACAAGTTTTACAATACAAGCTATCTTACAAGTGAACTGGCAATGTTCAGTCTGTTGGCAACAAATGATGAAGATTACAGAAAAGCCGTTGACAAATACATAAAGATATCAAAAACAGACACTTTTGACAGCGAAACCGGATATCTTCATGCACTTGAAAAAGTCGGATTTGAAAATGTACTGAGTGAAGAATATCTGGACAGTCTCAGATTCACAATAACTGATTATTTAGACAGTCTTGACGGGCGAATCAACGGAGACACAGACAGCAACGGCGTTGTAAATTCAGCAGATCTTGTTGCCTTAAAACAGATCATGCTTGGTGAGATTGAAGAATACGACATCAAAACAGCTGACCTCAACAGAGACGCCAGACTTTCAGCATCTGATCTGGTTGAAATGATATACAGACTTACTGAATAATGATTTTATGCGGGATGAGTATTCAACAAGTACTGTTCATAATGTTGAATGTTCATGATTTCCCACAGTTGAAACTTAAACTGATCGTGATCTGAAAAAATAAGGAGAAACTTCTCTCAAAAAATGAGAAAAGTTTCTCCTTTTATTTTTTAACGTATTTTACTGTTTGTATGACAAATATCAGTACGCACTCGCCTGCTTTGCAGGTTTGAATATTTTCTCAGCCTGCTCATCGGTAAGCTCGACGTCAAAAATTTCCTTATAGTATTTTTTAGTTTCCTCTGTAATATCGACATCAGCAAATTTTTCAGGATAGATAGTCTTTGCAAGCCACAGAAGCGTCACCGGAGAATCAATACCGGGAGTATAGCTTCTGTACATACCCAGAGGCATCTTGTAAACGCGTTTATTCTGAACAGCGTTTATTCCGCTCCAGTCATAGCTTCCTGTCAGATTGCCGTAAATATCTTCCGGCTGCGCTGTTGTGTAGTTGGTAATAAAGATAACAGTCGGATCCCATTCGTATACCTGCTCCATATTTACAGGTGCTGCGTTTTCCTTGTCTATTTCACTTCCGGCATTTTTCGCACCTGCGGCATTTGCCCAGTAGTCACCGAAAAAGTGCTTTCCTGAAGTCGTTATTGACGATTCGCTGTACTGGAAAAGGAACATGACATTTTCTTTGTCTTTTTCACTCAGATCCTTTGTTTTTTCATTTACCAGAGATTCTATTTTCTCTGTGTACTCCCTGTACTTATCTCCCCTGTTGTTTTCCGGGAACATCTGTTTTAAAAGGTCAAGCCAGTTTTCAAGAGTCTCAGGTGCATCATAGTCCCACTTGCTTGCTGAAACTGCAACCGCAGGAATACCGGCACTTTCAAGCTTTTTCTGTGTATCTGCAGAACCTGCACTGTAAAATACAACATCAGGGTCAAGTGTTATTAATTCTTCGATATTTATTCCCGATTCACCGGAAAAATCAGTTGATGCGTCGAGTATTTCGGGATAGAGTTCACTTAAGATGCTGTTTTTTGCTGCTGACATGCTCTGCGGAGGCATTCCGACTATTTTGTCTGCACTGTCAAAAAATACTGAAAGAACTGACGGCAGCGGAAACGGATCGGTTATCACTATTCTTTCGATATCTGAAGGTACCTCGACCGCATTTCCGGAATGATCTGTTACTGTTATCGTACCGGATGCTGTCTGTGAATCAGAAGCATTGCTGTCCGTTTTCTGTTCATCAGCATTTTCAGACACGCTGCTGTTTTTATCATTTGTATTTTTAACATCAGATTTTGTATCACTGCTGCAGCCTGTACCCATGCACAGCACTGATACAGCCAGAACAACTGACATCAACGATCTGATAACTCTGCTTTTCATTTCTATTACTTCCTTTAAGATCATTTATTCGGGCTGCTCTGCAAAAACAGCCTTTACGCTTACGTGATTTATAGCTCCGAGCTTCATGGCAGCTGATGAAATAACTTTTTTCGGAGCGTTCATAACCACATTTATTATGTACACTTTGCCGTTGTCCCTGTAAGGCATGCCCATTCTTCCTACTATGTATTCACTGTATCCGTGAAGGGAAATATTTATCTTTTCAGAAATTTCGGGGTCTCTTGTCAGGATGGATATCACTGCAATTCTGTTTTCATTGTCCTGTACCGTTTCTTCCCCGTCAGACAGTTTAACCGGCAAAATACCCTTGTACACATTTTCATCAGTCTCAAGGTCACCTATTACGGTCTTTACGCCAAAGGTCTTTTCGATATTTTCCTCAGTCACAACATCTGCAGTCTCACCGAATATGCATGTTCCGTCCTTTGAAAGAAGAAGGGACTTGTTCGCCCTCGACAAAGCATTTGACGGAAAATGCGTGTTGAAAATGCATGTCATGCCCGACTCGGCAAGTTCACTCATAACGTTTAAAACTATGAGCTGATTTCTGAAATCAAGATTTGATTCAGGCTCGTCAAATATCACTATCTCCGGCTCTGACGCAAGTGCCCTTGCTATCAGCACCATCTGCAGCTCACCGCCGCTTATTTCATTGCACTTTTTGTCTTTGAGATAAGTGAGCTTCAGCTTCTCAAGAATTTTTTCCGCAAAACTGATATCATCCTTTGAAGGCTCGGAAAACAGCTTCATACGGCTGTTTCTGCCAAGAAGGACCGCATGAATAACTGTGGATGACGAATTGAAATTCTTTGCCTGCGGAACGTATGCGACATGCTGCCACATTTTTCTTATATTGATATTTCTTATATTTTCATTGTCAAGCGTACTCTCTCCGCTCTGCCACTTCAGAAATCCGAGAGTACATCTGAGAAGTGTCGTTTTTCCGGCACCGTTTGGTCCGAGGATAGCGATAAGATCATGAGGCTCGGCTTTAAAGCTGATGTTTTTTAAGATAAGCTCATCCTTTTTGTAGCCGAATGAGCCGTTTTTTACTTCAAGTATCATACATTAAAGCCTCCGTTTTTCCTCATAAGCACTATGAAAAACGGTGCTCCGATTATTGCGGTGATTATGGAAACCGGTATTTCTGACGCTGTGGCACTTCTGGAAACGGTATCGACGATCAGCATAAATACAGCACCGAGACTTATGGAGGTCGGTATCAGCACTGAATGATCATTTCCGAAGGCCATTCTGCACATATGCGGAACGAGAAGTCCTATCCATCCGACCTGTCCGCACATTGAAACGCACGCTGCAGTAATTGCGGTCGAAGCAGCAAGTGCGGTTATTCTGAGGAGCTTTATGTTTACGCCAAGCGAAACAGCCTCATCATCAGAAAGAGGAAGGATGTTCATTTTCCATTTTATAAGATAAAGTATCAGTATACCTGCGATAATTACAGGCGCACCTGTTTTAAGGGAGTCAAACTTTGATGAGCTCATGCTGCCCATAAGCCAGTATGTTATTGACGGAAGCTGCGTTTCAGTATCTGCTGTAAATTTCACCAGAGAAAGAAGAGCACTGAACAGAGACCCTATCATTATTCCCGACAGCACCACCGAATTCATCCCGCCGTTTCTTCCGTTCGATGCAATAAACGTCAGAAAAACCGCCAGTATCCCGAAGGAAAACGCCAGCCCCTGTATAAACAGCAGATCCAGTCCCATCAGTATTCCGAGTGCAGCCCCAAACGAAGTCCCGCTGGCTATCCCCAGTGTATCAGGTGTCGCAAGCGGATTTGAAAATATACTCTGAAAAGCACACCCCGCACAGGATAACCCTGCCCCGACAAGCATCGACAAAATAACCTCCGGCAGTCGTATCTTCAAAATCACTATCTCCAGATTTTTCGAAACACTCTCCCCCACCATCTTAGCACTCAACACATCAAAAACTTCCTTCACCCCATAACTGGTCCTCCCGATACAAAGCGCCCCAAACGCCGCAATAAACGGCACAACCACCAGCACCCCCTTCATCCAACCCCTCATCCCTTTTTTCCTTTCACCCTTCATTTTCATCTTTCCTTTATCATCCAATTATGCAAATATGCGAAGGTGCAGGGCGACCGCAAAGCCCTGCTTTCCATAACCCGCACCTTTCAATATTTCTTAAATCCTGCAGAACCCGCGAAGGTGCAGGGCGACCGCAAAGCCCTGCAATCACCTAAGCGCCCCCAAAACTAAAATCATATCAATTCAACTAAAAATATAAATTAATTCCCCATTATATACACAAAAAACGCCGTTTATAAAACGGCGTTTTTATCATAAACCCTAAAAAAACTTATAAAATTAAGCCTTACCAACAGAACCGAAGAGTTCCATCTTTTCTTTTACAGTAGCCTTAATAGCTTCAACACCCGGAGCAAGAACCTTTCTTGGGTCAAATCCCTTACCCTGGAGATCCTTACCTTCTTCAATATACTTTCTTGTAGCTTCTGTAAATGCGATCTGGCATTCTGTATTAACATTGATCTTAGCAACGCCAAGTGAGATAGCCTTCTTGATCATGTCAGCAGGAATACCTGTACCGCCATGGAGTACGAGTGGCATATCGCCAACCTTTTCCTTAACAGCAGCAAGTGTTTCAAAGCTTAAACCAGCCCAGTTTTCAGGATATTTACCATGGATGTTTCCGATACCTGCAGCAAGCATTGTAACGCCGAGGTCAGCGATCTGTTTGCATTCTTCAGGATCTGCACATTCGCCGGCACCGATAACACCGTCTTCTTCACCGCCGATAGCACCAACTTCAGCTTCGAGTGAAATTCCGAGAACGTCACATGTGTTCTTGAGAGCTGTTGTCTTAGCAAGGTTTTCTTCGATCGGATAGTGTGAACCATCGAACATGATTGATGAGAAACCTGCGTTGATACAAGCCTTTGCACCTTCGAATGTACCGTGGTCAAGGTGAAGAGCAACAGGTACTGTGATACCGAGTTCATCGATCATACCGTTTACCATACCAACGATTGTCTTGTATCCGCACATATATTTTCCTGCACCTTCAGAAACACCGAGGATTACAGGTGATTTGAGTTCCTGTGCTGTAAGAAGAATAGCCTTTGTCCATTCAAGGTTGTTGATGTTGAACTGGCCAACTGCATATTTTCCGTCTCTTGCTTTGTTAAGCATGTCTTTAGCTGATACTAACATTTATAATTCCTCCATAAAAGATAAGATAATAAATTCACATATGCTTATATTATACCGTAAATAAAAATAAAAAGCAATGACTTTATAAAAAAAATTCTTGACAAATATTGCGGATTGATTGGGGATAATAGACATAAATATAATTTACTGTTTTTTCACATGGAAGCTTTGCAGCTTCATATGGGTATTTCTGTTTTTATGGATGTACATCATTTATAACAACACAGAGGATATCCCCCGCCTCTGTTAGGCGGCGGGGGATATCTTCCCGTTCAGTCGGAGTACAATCTCCGACTGAACGGAAGCGATTCTGCGAATCGCCTCTGCTTGTTAAAAGCAGAGCTTTGAAAGGTAAGGGACTCGAAACTGCAAAATGTACAGCTGCTGAAACAAAACTATCTCATAATCTCTAAAAAACAAAGGCCCAATCACCATGAACCGTGCCCTTATACAATTTGTATCACTGATACCAGTCTTCTAATTGTAAGTTTTCTACTCTTTCAAATTCTCTTGTATTATGAGTTACTATTATTAGATTTTTAGAGCGTGCATGTGCAGAAATAAGCATATCCATATTGCCAATAGGTGTACCTTTCTTTCGCAGTGCTGCACATATGTCACCGTATTCAATGGCTGCACCGGAATCAAACGGCAGAATTTCAGCAATGGAAAGAAATTTCATTAAAGCGATGGCATTCTTTTCAGGATTTGCGCTATACTTTATACCGTATTCAAGTTCGGCAAGTGTAATAGATGAAATGGCAATTCCATTCTCCCAGTTTTCTTTAATTTTCTGTAATACATATGGATTTTTTTTCTGAGCATACACACACATATTAGTGTCAAGCATATATTTCATAAAGATTCTCTTTCCTGAAATTCATTATTCATATCTCGTCTTTCGGCAATATCAAGATAATCGCCTGTAAATTCATTTATGCCCTCCAAAAATGTTGACCAGGCTTTTTCCTTTGGAACCAGCATTACTGTATCACCGATTTTCTGTGCATAAACTTCAGTTCCTTCAAATCTGAACTCCTTTGGTAATCTTACTGCCTGACTGCTTCCGTTTACAAATAATTTTGCTGTTTGCATATTAAACACCCCCTATATTTAGTATATACTGCAGTATATACTTTGTCAAGCGGTTTATCATCTGTAGTGAAATCAGATAATAATTAGTATATTCTTGCTAATTCCTAACAATTTTAAGCGAAAGAACGTGAATCAGTTCGTTATCACTGTCTGGCTAACCCGTGAGTAGTAACTGCGGTCATGGAAAAAAGCACTGCAAACATCGGTTTTTAAATGTCTGCAGTGCTTTTTAACCTGTCAAAATGACATATCCTCATCAAACTAAAACAGCATCAGCATTCCCGTTAGGAAACGCTGATGCTGTTTTTTGAAATCATGTTTGTTTCAAAGCTCTGCTTTTAACAAGCAGAGGCGGGGGATATCCTCTGTGTTGTTATAATTTCATATATATTATTTTCCTTTTAATTGTATTATTTGTTTTCTCTAAGTGCAATTGAAGTATATTTATCAAGTATCCATCCATAATGATCGCCGTCATCAGTGTCATAGCAGTCAAAGTAGGTTCCGTCAAGGCAACTTACTGCTCTTTTTGCTGTAATATGCCAGCCATTTTCAACATCCCACTTCGGAGCTTTTTCCTTACTTATTTTTCCGGACACAAAATCATCCGATGTTATTCCGCTGATTCCGTCTTCGAGTACTTCGCCTTTAAAAGCTGCATCATCCGGGAAATCAAATATTCTTTCCATTTTTCCCGTTCTTTCATTGTAGCTTTTTGCTGAAGAGTATATTTCTTCAAGGCAGCTTTCGATAAGATCAAATTCTTCCTTTACTGCGGGATCCTCCGGATAATCAGGTGCATAGTCGGCATCTGTTGAACAGCCGCTCCACATATATGTATTTCCGGATTTTCCAAGCAGCCTGCATACCCACGGATAATATGTACGGAATTCTTCGCTAAATCCTATGCATGCCATTTTGCTGTAGTATCCGTCAGTGTCATTATAGTAAGCCTTTGAACTGAGATGTCCGTCGTATATAATAAAATGGTTTTCCAGTGAAGCAGGAAGTGTAAGTGAAAATTTTCCGCTCTTGAAAATAAGTTCGATCGTTCCGTCAGAATTTTTCATTGCGGATACACCTTCATCCTTTATGTCCTCTCCATACTGATAAGGACTCTGTTTGTCAGGTGCTTTTTCTTCTGTTTTTGCTTCATCGTTTTTCTTATCCTGTTTTTCTTTGCTGCCGGACTGATTATTTTCGGTTTTCTTCTCTTCTGTCTTTTCTTCAGATCCGTTATTATTTATATTGTTACTGAGCACACTGTGTGCCCCGATTTTTCGAAATTTCAATCAAATTAAATAAAGGACCAGGTGCAAACAATTCGACTGTCTTGAGCAAATTATTTGCATCTGATCCTTTTTTATGTTATCATAGTTTTAGAAATAAA
>JAZQPR010000081.1:0-4351 GCA_045628605.1 Oscillospiraceae bacterium | reverse complement strand
GTACTCCAACATAATACGTGTTCTTGAATATAACGTATGTCAGAATCATGGTTTCAATACCCGTATCGCGAGCGTACTCCAACGGCTTGGCATTATGATACCTCTAAGAGTATTGAAGAGTTTCAATACCCGTATCGCGAGCGTACTCCAACCATTTTGAATATGATCTAAGAATTTATCTTCGACATGTTTCAATACCCGTATCGCGAGCGTACTCCAACGCTGAGCTTATTGGAAAAATTGAAACTGCGGCTGTGTTTCAATACCCGTATCGCGAGCGTACTCCAACGGAGATGGTCTTTGTGGTGAACCAATCATATGGCTCAGTTTCAATACCCGTATCGCGAGCGTACTCCAACTGGAAATCTGGTGCTACTGCTATATATGGAGAATGGGTTTCAATACCCGTATCGCGAGCGTACTCCAACATGAATGAAAAAAAAAACGTCGCTTGATCGATAGTTTCAATACCCGTATCGCGAGCGTACTCCAACTATGTTAACTGCTGCAAAACAAACAGATGCTGTGTTTCAATACCCGTATCGCGAGCGTACTCCAACAGGAGAGGAGGAATAAAATATAGACCTAAGCAAGTCGTTTCAATACCCGTATCGCGAGCGTACTCCAACATCTTTTTCTTTGGTGTATTTACCATCATTGGAACCGTTTCAATACCCGTATCGCGAGCGTACTCCAACTTGACACTTCTGGTGCGAGATATTCAGAATGTGTTTCAATACCCGTATCGCGAGCGTACTCCAACGATCTCCTGAGAATACATCTTTGACACCTTCGACCGTTTCAATACCCGTATCGCGAGCGTACTCCAACCGCTACAAATTGTGGTTGGACCTTTCGGAGTACAAGATAGCGGAAACAATTTAGAAAAAGTACTATCTATGTAATCTATTATACTACACTTTTGCACAAATGTCAAACAAAAATCGTGGACGAACCCCTTTTTTTTGGTCCTTTTTTTGTATACTTTTGTGACTTTTCAAAAGAGGTTCGTCCAAGCACTTTTTCGCCCTTCAAGCTACACATCTACGTCGTTTAAGGGCACTTTTTTGCGAATTTCGTTCATATTTTCGTAACATTTACTCATAAAAAACCGGCATCATTTTCCTCTTTCAGGGAACCTGATGCCGTGTCTTATTATTATACTTTTCTTTCATTTTTTATTACCTTTTCTATTGAATGATTTTTTCTTGTTTTCATTTTTTCACCGCCGTTTCTTTTTTCTTATCTTTTCATTTTTTGGTTATTCACATTACTACAGGCACACTTCTTTTTAAAATCATCATCATACTTATCACCTCGCTTTTCTAACTTATTTATTTTTTACAGAGTTACCGGCGGTATCATTATTATTTTCATTGATCTCATTTTTTTCACCTCTCTTTATTTATCTTTTTCACTCTTATTCTTATTTTTCTACTTCTTTTATGATTGCTACCAGTAAGGCTGCTGCGGCTGCTATTATTCCTTCCATATGATCACTTCCTTTCGGCTTTTATCCTTTTCATTCTCCCTTTACTTCCTCTGCTATTGCGATTACCAGACTTAATGCTGCAAGAATTATTTCTCCCATATTTTTTCACCTCACTTTTTCTTCTGTCTTATAATAGACTTTTTATTCATGTTTTTAAGGGATGATCTTATTTATTTTTCTCTTAATATGATTTCTTTTTTTAGATTTTACGGGATAACGTATATTTTACTTTTTCTTCTAATAACAATCTTTAAACCTTAAGCGTACAATATATCGCAGTTTCAAAATGTTCACAATAAAAAAATCCCTTAATCAAACGGGTTCAAATACCTCATTTGATCAAAGGATGTAAGTTTATGTTTTTTTATTCTTCAGATGCGTAAACAGTATCGCCCATCTTTACTTTGCATGACTTTCCGTAAAATGCTATTCCGTAATTTATTACTTTCTCATAACAGTCATCTGTAAGCTGCAAAGCGTATTTTTTCGTTTTGATCTGTTTAAGTGCCGTATCACACATAGTTTCCATTTCTTTAAATGTATTAGCTATCTTCACTTCGATTATCACTGCCAGTTCTCTGGTCTGATATCTGCAGATCGTTATATCTGTTCTCCCTGTTCCGTTCTCACGGTTTGATTTTATTTCGTATTCATCGTTTCCGGTAATGGCTCCGAGGAGAAATCCGTGATAGAAATTTTCAAGATAGTCATGGAAGCTTATGCTTTTTCTCAGCCAGCGGTTTATTTCCTTCTGCGCCTCTTCCGGTTTTTCACTCAGAAAATATCCGAGAAGCTCCGGCGTTCTTTCATTTTCCACTATGTCATCAAACCAGTTCTGTATAGTCTGCTTATACACACTTCGGACTTCAGTATTTGGTATTACCATCTCTGAAATAATTCCGTCCTCGGTATATTCTGCACTGATCTGCTTAAGATATCCTGTAAACAGCAGAAAACTCCAGATCGCATCTTTATTAACGTCAATATCCGAATATACTGAATTTTGATCAATTACAGCCTTTACACTTTCTCCTGCTATCAGAGTTTCTATCTTCTGCTTTGTTTTTTCATCTGATTTTTCTATCAGCTGACGGATGATACTGTTGGAGCTGGTATTTATCCAGTATGCCTGACATGATACATCGTTACCGCCTATTGCCGACGCTATATATTTTACTATACTCCATGAATTATATATTTCTGTTTTTCCGAAAAGATATCCGTCATACCATTTCTTCATCTCGTCAAGTTTGTTTTCAAGACCATAATATACTGCCAGCTCTTCAACTTCATTTTGCGTAAACCCGTAAAATTCGGACAGTCTCTGATCTGTTACCGGATATATTTCCAGATTGTTCATCCCTGTGAATATACTTTCCTTCGATATCCTCAGGCATCCTGTCAGTACTGCAAATTCAAGTGACGGATTTGTTTTCAGTACGCTTTCAAATACACTACGGATAAGGTCAGCCATCTTGTCATAGAATCCTCTGAAATGTGCGTTTTCAAGCGGTACATCGTATTCATCTATCAGAACAATTACATTCTTATTATAATGTTTACTCAAACACTTTGAGAGAAATCTTAATGACGACTGATATATAGTATCTTTTGCCTTCTCATCTCTTATACTTACGAATTTTTCCTTTTCAGCTTCATTAAGTTTTGAGGAAACCGAAAGATAATCATGGCGGCCGAATTCTTCTGAAACCGCACTCTTAAAGAATTCAAAAGCTGATTCATAATCAGCTTTATTCATGTCCTTCAGTGAGATCGTTATAACAGGATACTGCCCCTGATGCATCAGATATTTTTCTCCTGCATCACTTATTTTTAATCCGTCAAACAGATATGCATTGCTCTTTTCAGTTTTTTCAAAGAAACGCTGGATCATACTCATGTTCAGCGTCTTTCCGAAACGTCTTGGTCTTGTGATGAGATTTACCTTTGAATTCTGATCAAGCAAATCCTTTATAAGCAAAGTCTTGTCTACAAAATAATATTCCTTGTCAACAATCTCTTTAAAATCTTCCGTTCCAACCGGTATCGGCTTTCTGTCCGGCATTTTCTTCATCTCCTTTTTAAGCTTTTTTCATTACATATATATTACCATAATTTCGAGGTTTAAGTCAATAAAAACAGATGTATACCTAGGATAAACAAAGTAAATTTAAAAGTATTCTCTTTCATTTTTACAGTTTTACAGTAAATGCAATACCCGAAAATTATACTGTTACGTTAGCTTTGAATTACAAAAATCGTGGACGAAGCACTTTTTTTGTCATTCAAATCGCACATCTACGCCGTTTTAAGGCACTTTTTCCCGAATTTTGTTCATACTTTTATAACATTTGATCATAAAAAAACCGGCATCATTTTCCTCTTTCAGGAAACCTGATGCCGTGTCTTATTATTATACTTTTCTTTCATTTTTATTACCTTTTCTATAGAATGATTTATTTCTGCCCGGATACTGACTGTTTTACAGCTTCATTCAGCGTTGTGTCCGCATTTATCCGGTTTATTGTGTCTCTGAATATTTCTGCTTTTTCTTCATTTGAATATTTACCCATTTTTTAATCCTCTTTATCATTTTTATTATCGTTTTTATAAAAAAACACGCCATACATATTGCTGACGTGGTTTATAACTGTATTGCGAGCGTACTTCAACTTAGGAGGAATTATAATGAGTAAAATTGACGAGAGAGCGTTTCAATACCCGTATCGCGAGCGTACTTCAACGACATTAGTTATGAGTAAAATCAAGGCAAAATCAATCGAGTTGCAATACCCGTATCGCGAGCGTACTTCAACTTTATTGGTAGTATTTTTGATAACAGCATTATTGTTTCAATAC
>JAZQPR010000080.1:0-7075 GCA_045628605.1 Oscillospiraceae bacterium | reverse complement strand
GCGCGGCCCTCTTCCCCTTATCAGGGGACGTAAAATTATGTTGCTTTTATTAGATTATTGTTACTTATATAATTAAGCGACAAATTTGACTTCCTTTAAGTTGATGACATTGCCTGCAGAGGCGGGGGATATCCTCTGTGTTGTTATAAATCAAAATTTGTATGGTAAATTTAGAACGAAGGATTACATATTTTCAATACTTTCCATCAGATCCGGAAGGTCACTGAATGCCATTAGTTCAGGAACATCCTGGTTTACTTTACCGAAACCGTAAGCAGCGTGGATAAAAGGAACACCGGCAGATGACGCAGCATCATAGTCTCCCTGTATATCGCCGACATAGTATGCTTTCTCAATATTGTTTCTCTGAACTATCAATGCTATATTCTCACCTTTTTGCTTCAGATTGTTGCCGTAGCATTCTATATCCCTGAAATATTTTCTGAAGCTGTAGTGATCCAGAAAAGCTTCTATATACCCGCTCTGACAGTTGCTTACAATATAGAGATCATATTTTTCGTCAAGCTTTATCAGTGTGTTTTCAAGTTCAGGATACAGTATTCCGCCGTTATTTCTAAGATATTCATTTTCATATGTACAGCAGCTGTCAAGAAGCTGCATTCGTTCCTCATGATCCAGATCGCTGAATATTATATCTGCTATTCTGTCCATGGTAAGTCCCATTATACTCATTATATCCTGTCTTGTTATATCAGGACGGTCGTATCCGAGATTTCTTACCACGGCTGTCCAGGATGCTGCAACGTTTTCCGAAGAATCCCAGAGAGTTCCGTCCATATCAAAAACAAGTGCTGTTTTCATTATTTCTCCACCATTCTGCTGTATATTTCGTCAAGCTGTTTTCTGTCCCACGGTGTTTCATCAAGAACAGTGATCCTGCCCGGTCTTACTGTTCTTGCCTTCATCCAAATATCTGCGAACATTTCTTTGCTAATACCGTAGACCGAAGGATCGGTGTCTATACCGTAAGTTCTGTAAAATTCAGAAATGCCTTTTTCATCCTGCCCCTGAAAAATACAGGAAGCTACAGAACCGAGAGCTACACTGAATCCGTGGGATATCCTTATCTCAGGGTAGTATTCTTCTATTGCATGTGCGAAAAGATGTTCACTGCCGCTGCATGGTCTTGAAGAACCTGCGATTTCCATAGCAAGTCCGCCCATAACCAGTGCCCTTGAAAGAATTCGTATAAATACCCTGCTCTTAAGATCCTTCTGGTCACAGTGATAAACAGAATCGTAACTCATACGGCTTAACGCATAAGCAAAATCATTTATCGCCTGACCTGATTTTTTTGCAGATATCTTCCAGTCATAAAGTGCGGTATGCTTTGCAATGGTATCACCGATTCCGGAAAGTATCTGATTCAGAGGAGCCTTTGCGATCAGTGTGGTGTCAACAATAATTGCTTCAGGTATAAGACAGGACAAGGTTTTTCTGGCACCGTTCTCTGTTTCAAGTACTGCAAAAGGAGAAGCGAGTGAATCATTGCTCAGTGATGAAGGCAGGCAGATATATGTCGCCTTGCTTATATGAGCTGCATATTTTGCAGTATCAAGTACTCTTCCTCCGCCAAAGCCTACGATTATCTGTATATCTTCTATGCAGATTTTTCTTGCGATATCAACTGCCTCGTCAAAACTTGCATTTTTTATGGCATATACTTCAGCGCCGCCCATATCACGGCTTATCTCATTTACTACATCATCATAAAGATCAATAAGATTTGGTTCTGAAACAACAAGTGTTTTTTTGCCGTATATTTCAGGCAAATATGTCCTGATTATTTCATCCGTATGTAATAGTGCATCTTCCTCAACTGTCAGACATACAGGAAGATCAAAGCTTGTTCTTCTTTCCATAATAATCATCTCCGTTTATTTATTTTTTTGATTTTTCCGACACACCTGTGTCAGCATGAATGGGCTTAAACTGATTCAGGTTCAATCGGGAAATAATATAAATCCATTATATCACATTTTCATCAATACTTCTACAAAAAAACAAGCCGGCTCCCATCAGTACTGAGATGAGGACCGGCTTTTTTTACTGCCTGATTTATTCTGCTTTTTTTATCTTAAAAATCAGGATCTTCAAAACTCTGTGTTTTTATACACTGAAATTTACGTTGATAAATTTTGCAGATGATTTGTTTTATGTTATTCTTTTGCTCCAAAAAGGCCCATATCGTTTATCATTTTCTCAAGTTCTTTTTCGTCAGGTGTGTTTTCTGAAATAAGTTCGTAGTTTTTTCCATTTAATTTTATTTCAGAGTCAGTTATTTCGGAAGGAAGAACTGATCCAAATGATACTACAGAACTTTCTCCCCAGAAGAAAATCCTGTAAACAACTGAAGGATTTTCAGCGCTGCCGTTTTCAGCCTCAAAAACAGCATATTTTGAGGGACGAAGTGTATTTTTCATTATAGTAATCAGACTTTCTGTATCATTGCTTCTGAAAAAAACAGTCCCATCATCATAGAAAACGAGCAGCTCAACTCTTCCTTCTTCGTTTTCATACTTATAAATACCGCTTTTAAATCTGTATCCGCTGTCATTGTAATTGCTTTGATCCTTCTGATCGATTTTTTTACTGTGTCCGTTATGAAGTGCATTTACTGTCATATTGTCCATACTTTCGGAAAACGGGCATGCTTCAATCATGTCTCCCGGAAGTACAATGAATTCTGTGTTGCTGTATCCATACGCTGAAAAATTTTCATACTGAAGCTGAATCGTACCGAACAAATAATGACCCGGTGCGTACCATGAACCATAAACCTGAAGGGTACTTTTCTGTTCATCCCATGGAGTAATAACAGGAATTGAAATAGTCAGGAAATTAAAAATTTCTTCGAATGATATCTCAGCATTTTCAAAATCAAACTTTACATTGTTTACCATATTAAATTCCTCGGTAAGCGCCGCTGCATCCTGCTCATAATTGCTTTCTCCGCGTTTTGATTTCAGTTTGTAGTACATTGATCTGTAAAGCTGCTGTCCAGATACTTTAATATTGGAAATCAGCTGATCATTTGAATACAGTATATCCTCATCACTTACTCCGAGGAACAGTTTGTCCGCTTCGTATCCTCCTGATTTATCATATTTTATGCAGTATGCGGCAACCGGTACAGCGGCTGCGACGATTATACACAGAACAACGATCAGAGCGGCTATTCTCTTCTTAATTTTTCTGAAAGGGTTTGCTGCCTTCAGGTTTTCTGATTTTTTTTCATTTTCCGTGCCGACCGGAATATCAGCACTGTATTTTCTGAGTTCGTCAGAGCATTCCCTGCATTCAGACAAGTGCTCTTCTATTATTTTTCTGCTTTCGTCGCTGCATGTCTCATCCATGTAACCAACAAGCAGATCCCTTACAACGCTGCAGGATATTTTATCTTTCATTGTTCGTCCTCCTTTGCAACAGCATCTGAAATTTTTGCTTTTGCCCGGTAAAATGTTACCTTGGCCCAGCTCTCTGTTTTTCCGAAAAGTTCAGCAATATCCCTGAAGGAAAGCTCACCGAAAATTCTGAGGCTGAATACTTCCTTGTACGGCTCGGCAAGTTCATGAACCGCACGATGCAGGCGCCTTGTATCCTCACGGTTAATAAACTTTTCAGTTATGTCTTCATCCGAAGCCGGTTCGGAATCATTTTCTTCAATTGAAATATTTCTGCTGTCTGCCGAACGTGTCCTGCTGTAAAAACAGTTTTTGGCAATGACCAGAAGCCATGCTTTTATACTTGAGTCACCGCGAAATTTGCGGATCTGATTTACTGCCCTGAAAAAAGTCTCCTGCGTAAGCTCTTCCGCAGTATCAGGATTTCCGGATATTTTCAGGAGGTAGCGGTAAACATCGTTTACATACAGACGGTATATTTCATCAAGTTCCTTCAGAGTGATCACTTCCTTTCTGTATAGATGACGCATGAAACAGAAAAAAGATACATTTTTTTTTTAAAAAATTTTTATTCTACGTATAACTTTATCACAGCACCTGTAAAGCAAGCGTATATTTCGCAGTTACGCAGGAGCTTTATTTTGCAAAAAAAGATTTATAACAAAAGAGTAAGCGGTAACAGATCATCCTGTTCCGCCGTTCTTTCGTTATCTTTAATACTATTCTGTCATCAGCTCCGGTCTTTCAGCAATGCTTTTATAAGCCCCGTACATCCGTCATAGATATCATCATAAGTGACATCAAACTGTCCGGAATACCATGGATCTGAAATTGATCTGCCTCGTCTTTTTATGCTTTCTGAAAAATCAAGCAGCAGCTTTATCTTATTATCCTTATCCTCACCTGTTATGCGCTTTGTATTCAGAATATTCATCTGATCGGCACACAAAATATAATCATAGTGATCATAATCCTCCCTTGTTATCTGTCTTGCTCTTTTGGAAGCAAAATTTGTATACGCAGTCTTTCCGATACCTCGTTTTCTGAGTTCAGCCTGCGCCGGAGGATAAATAGGATTTCCGTTTCCTCGCCATATTTCTTCTGTACTTGTGGCAGCGGATGCTATCTCAAATTCATCCATAATACCCATTTTTTCCACAATATCTTTTAATACAAATTCTGCCATTGGTGAACGGCATATGTTGCCGTGGCACACGAAAAGTATTCTAATCATAAAAAATTCTCCTCCTAAATTGCCAAGATATGCCGAGAAATGCGAGGTTTTATCAGGTTTTCCGGGCATTCGATTTTTTCAGGTGTAAACTACATAATTGGCATATCTTTGCAAATATTAGCATTTCACAGCCGTGTGTAGTAGTAAAATCGTAGTAGAGTTGTCGGGTAATTACTACTAAGGTTTTGGGGTGTTCATTTGAACACCCTTTTTGCCCTAGGGGTGTTCACTTTTGCCTAGGGGGTGTTCACTATTTAACAAAGGGTGTGCAAGCACACACCCCTTTGCTATTTTTTCCTTCTATTATTAATAGTTCTCGATTCACTACTAGCATTCTTCAATTTTTTAGAAGTATTTTTCGGTGCAAGTATTACCACTCGTTTTCTGTTACTTCTTAAAAATCGTACCAGCTCGGTGTAATCTCCATCACGACTAACAATAACAAAAATATCTATACTCTTATTTTCATTCAAAACCTTTTTTGCATCTCGAATGATTTTATTGTCTATCTTGTTCTTTTCTCGTTCCCCTGCCATAAGAATTGGTTTGTAACCATACTCTTTAATGGTAGATTTCCAATTTGCTGTTGCCGGGTCTTTTTGCATAGCATAGTATCGAACCTCTGCTACATTTCCTATGTCCCATATTTCTTTCTCAATACTTGCTGCATGAGTCGAAGAAACATTCTCTGCATCTATAAACACCATTGTGTTCTTTTTAGCTGATGGCTCGTCATAATAATCATCATCGTAATAGTCATCATCATCGAACCCATATTGCTGACGCTCCATCCGTTCAATGTATGCCCAATCATCATATGTTCCACCAGAAGTCATTGCATCAATTAATTCTTGTCCTTCGAGGTCCCATAAAAAATCCCACTCACTCATTAAAACACGTCCTTATATATATTTCTTAAAGGCTTTCTTCATCTTTAAAAGGGTATCCATTATCCATTCAAACTGTTCTGGCCACTTTGATGAATCCTCAAAATCAGCAGGGTTAGTCACCAAAATTCTACTTGCCTTTTTCAAAGGAAGTTCCTGCCAATCATATGTAAGTCCAGATTCCTTCTCAATTGATTCTTTCTTAGCAAAAAGGCTCTTAAACAATTCTTTGTCATCATTAATATATAATTCTACACCGTTTTCATTTCTTTTTTGAATCATAGTAATTCCGAGATGTGCAGCAGAAGTTCCTATGCTTATATCCATCCAATGGTCTGTAGATGGTTTTCTTATCTTCAAACATTACTTTTATCATACGTTTTTTCCTCTCTGATTTGCTCAGTATTGCCGTATTTTGCACGGTATATCGCGGCATATTTTTTCTACTACCAATTTGGCAGAATGGGGCGAAAACTACAAAACGCGGCAAGATTTTGCAAACTTAGGAAAACTAACTATTCAGAATCCCATAGCAGTCTTTGTTTTCTGCATTTGTTCTGCCCCCACCAGTTCTTCCAGCAGTTGAAACGCCACCGCCGGTCCGGTCTGCGGACAGTATGAGGTGATGATATTCTCCGTTCTTACTACCGGCTCATTCACAACGATCGCACCATATTCTGCGAGCTGTTTCTGTCTGCGACCGTTGTTCAGATGATAAGTAGTAGCCCTTTTGCCGTTCAATATGCCACTGTTTCCGAGTGCAAGTGCTGCAACGCAGATTGTAGCGATCAGTTTGCCACGGTCATTGAATTCCTTGATGAGCCTTACTGCCTGCTCAGAAAAAGCGTCTTCATAGAATCCGTATTCTTCAAATCCACCGGGAATAGCCAGTGCATCATAATCGTCAATGCAAACATCACTTATCAAAATATCCGCATTGACCGATACTCCGAAGGTGCTTGTAATGTTTTTACGCATAGCGCAGGTTGTAACTTTAATACCTGCCCAGCCCATAATATCGACAAACACACTTGCTTCCATTGTTTCAAAGCCATTTGCGAGAAACAGTAATACATTCATATCTGCAGCACCTCTCATTTCTGCTTCCTCTCATATAACAAAATTACGCCTAATGAGAAAGACAATCCACCAAGAACAATAAAGAATGACCAAACTGCATTCCAGTACGGTGAGGCAGTGTCAAACATCAATTGCAGCAAGCGGCTCCATAGTTTCAGCCCCGCTGCAATGGCAAACAAATCGAATAGGACATAGCCCCCGCCGAAAATGTATACCCATCTCCACCCAAAATTTTGTTTCCTGTTCTTGAAAAAAGCTATGATCCCAGTGACACATAGTGCCGCAAGCACTCCCATGATCAGGAAATATGCTGCACCTTTGCTGTTCAAGATTCCCATCCAAAATGCTGCATAAGATTCTCTGTCAAGCAATGCCCAGACTCTATGAAGATGAAACAGACCAAACACGATAAAGAACCACGGTTCCCACGCATATATTTTTTTCACTGT
>JAZQPR010000079.1:0-3354 GCA_045628605.1 Oscillospiraceae bacterium | reverse complement strand
GATTTTCCGAATCTTCGCGGACGTGACAGGAAAAATACATGACCCTGTGCAAGATTATATACTAAATCTGTTTTATCTGCGTATACATATTTGCCGTTTATTATTTCTTCAAATGTCTGTATGCCTATCGGATATCTCATTTTGTTTTTCATTTTTTCTTCCTTTTAGTTTATAAAATTGATATATACAATTATTATATAACACCGTTGATAAATATGTCAATCTAAATATGATGGAAAAACATATGGAAACAGCCTTCTGGTTACTATTCACGGGTTAGCCAGCAATCCGAATAGCGCTAACGAACTGCATCTCTCTCAGAAATGGTAATCAGTGACTCTATCGAGCCACTGATTGCTATTGAAAACAGCTGCAAAAATTGCAACTGTAATTTGATGAAAATTATTAATCACATAACAATAAAACGATAAGAAAAAATATCAAAAAAACCTGAAAAAACTTAGATTTTTTCGGGTTTTTCTATTGACAAAAATATCGTTATGTGATATAATATATACATAACGATATTTAAATTCAAAGGAGTTTTAAAAATGGGTATAATCAAACAGTACGACAAAAGAAGCGGGATAACATATGCATATGAATCAAAGGCATACTGGGATCCGGAGAAGAAAATGTCGAGAGCAAAAAGAACTCTGCTTGGAAGAATAGATCCTGAAACAGGAGAAATCATTCCGACAGATGGAAGAAACCGCAAAAAGAAAGAAGAGAAGCCAGCTGCTTCACCGTCGCCGGAAGATTACAAGGAAATGTACGAAAAGCTTCTGAAAAAATATGAAGCACAAGAGCAGATAATCAAATCATTACAGGATAAAATATCGAAAATGGAGAGTAAAGAACAGCAATGACAAACAAGGCCTTTTTCAGTATGACAGCACAGCAGTATGAACTTCAGAGACTAACCCGAAAAGTAGCATCGCTTGAATCCGGTGTGGAAATAGTTAAACTCAAAAAAGAAAAAAACAAGCTGCTGAAATATTACGATAAAATCATAAAAAAACTGAAGAAGGAACTTGAACTTTCTCATGCAGAAACCACAAAGGTATGCAGGATATGGTTTGAAGTATTCGAGGATCTCGAACAAGAAAAACAAAAAATAATCGAAAAAATGAATAAGGAAATCGAGGTGCTGAAAAAGAAGAGTATTGAAATGGCACGTCAGAGAGATGCAGCTCTGGATAAGCTTCGTGAAAGCAAGAAAAATGAATATGCAGCCAAGGTTGCTCTAAATGAAGCGGAGAGTAAAATTGCAGAACTCAATATACGAATAAACAAGGATTACACCAATTCATCAAAGCCATCTTCACAAAATCCAAATCATAAAAAAATATGTAACGGAAGAGTGAAAAGCGAAAAAAAGCCAGGTGCACAGCCGAAACATAAACATCATCCAAGAAAAAAGCCTGAAAAAACAGCAAAAACTGTTGAGATACCGCCTACTGAAGAAATGCTTGATAATCCTGATTTGAGAGCAACAGGAAAATATCTGGATAAGTATCTCATCAAATGTCATCTGGTTGTTGAAGTAATCAAATTTACTACGCCAATATTCAGAAACAAAAAAACAGGAAGCCGTGTTCATGCACCGTTTCCGTCAAACGTAAAAGATGAAGTAAACTACGATGGAACAGTAAAAGCATGCGCATATCTGCTCAAGGACAGATGCAATGTCAGTATAGGAAATACACAGGCTTTTCTTAGTGAAATATCAAACGGAGAACTAAATCTTTCAGCAGGAATGATAAGCAATATCACAAAAGAATTCTCACAAAAAACCGAAAAAGAGAGAAACGAAATATATTGTGAACTGTATAAATCTCCTGTTTTGCATGCGGATTTCACGTTTGGAAGAGTAAACGGAAATCAGGGAACAGTAATGATATGCGTTAATGAAGAAGGAGTAGTTCTTTATCAAAGCAAAGATAAAAAAGGAGATGAAGGTGTAAAAGGATCACCACTGGAATTTTACGAAGGAACAACTGTGACAGATCATGAGGCTGCACTGATAAAGCATGGAAAAAAACATCAGGAATGTCTTTCACACATCAGCAGATATCTCGTTTCCAGCATTGAAAATGAAAAGAATCTTACATGGAATAAACGCATGAAAAAATGGATTACTGATACATTGGATTACTGGAATAATATTAATGACGGTATAGTACAGGAAGATGCTCAAAAGGATTCGGACTTTCTAAATCAGTACAGCGAAATAATGGAACTGGCTAAGAAAGAGTATGAATATGAGCCGCCAAACGACTATTATCGTGAAGGATACAAGCTGTACAAAAGGATGTACGAAGACAGAGAAGACTATGTATTATTCCTTAAAGATAAATCAGTACCTCCGACGAATAATATTGCTGAAAGATATGCAAGAGTGTATAAGCGAAAAAACATTCAGGCAATGTGCTTTAGAAGTAAAAGCGGAGTAGAATATTTCTGCAACGGATTAAGTGTTGTTCAAACAATAAAAAACCGAGGTGAAAATATATTCAACGCTGTAACAGAGAGATTTAATAGACACGCAGAGGTTTGAGCGCAAGCTCTTACCTCTATCCGTCGTGTCCAAACAGCTGCAAAGTTTGCAGCTGTTTTTTAATAGCAATAGCCACCTCAATAGAGGTGGCTATTACAATTTTAAAGGAAAGAACGTTAATCAGTTCGTTATTAATGTCTGGCTAACCCGTGAGTAGTAACGAATATTTTATTTTGTTATTGACATTTTCGATAAAATGATGTAAAATAATATTATAATTTTTATTGTGATAAGGGCAAAACGTAATATAATATGTATCGTAAAGCTATAGGGACTTGTGGGGATATGTCAGCCAGCTAAAATGGGGATAATATTGATTTATGTACACCGCAGGTATATCTATATGCTTGCGGTGTTTTGTATTATTAAAGAAAATGGGATTGAATTTGATAGCTACAAAAATAATTAGATTGGTTGTAGTTGATTTAAAATTTTATATCGTAAATGGTTAAGAAACCTTAGTGTGTAACAGTAGTTTTTATTGCTATAGAATAAAATTTGTATATGCCAAAAGTAGTGTATATATTAAATTTATATACTAAATATAATATTGTCATGAGAGGAGTATTATATGCCGCTTGTTAATCCAAAAGAAAAATCCGTACCGGTAAATAATGAATTACAAAAATTTTTATCATCTGTACCTAAGTACTCATTTGCTGACCTAATACTGGAAGAAAAAACGATAGATGAACTGCAAACTATTGTTTCTGCACATAACTGTTGGGATAAGGTGTTTGTTGAATGGGGACTTGGCGAGGTAATGCGTGACCGTAAAAATATACTTGTGAATT
>JAZQPR010000078.1:0-16258 GCA_045628605.1 Oscillospiraceae bacterium | reverse complement strand
ATAGAATCGCTGACCAAACAGTCGGAGATTGTACTCCGGCTGTTTGGTCAGATAGAACCCGCCGCCTGCAGAGGCGGGGAATATCCTCTGTGTTGTTATATTTCAAAAACAATAAACGAAATTTTGAAAACACTCTCCCTTAATTCTTATTACTATAATAATACTGAAGATACATAAGAAGTGCTCCGCTGTATGTGTTTTCTTTCAGGATCTCACCCTGAACATCCCAGCCGGTCTCTGCTGCATCTGAAAATATTTCTTCCGTTGTTTCTTTAAGAACCTCATTTACATTATTTTCATATAATTCAACAGCCTGATAATTTGAATACCAATCATCATCATACACCTTCATTGAGACCTGAGGATATCTTTTCAGAAATACAATAGCAGCCTTCAGACTATCAGATATATTCTCATTCGGGGTTAGTCCGTCTTCTTTTTTGATTTCCAGATATTTTTCATTCAGTTTTGGGTCATGTTCTATTATTTCCAGACATTGAATTTCATATTCTTCCTCTATAAACTTCAGCATCTCTTTTAATCCGCTGTAACGCAAAAAAAGATCGTCACTTTCTGAAAGGATTATACTGCTTATAAACGTTGCTTCATTTTCAAGATAATATCCCTTGTTATGGCAGGTTTCATGACTAATTAAAATCGGCAGATCAAAAGGAGGAGTATAACGATTGTAGGTTCCCTCCATCGTATAGATGTAATTATAACCTCCTATACCCATCCACTCAAGTTCATCAGAGCAAAGTGCCTCTTTTACAGGAGAATAATGTCCTTTCAGAAGTTCATATTCATCACTTCTTGATTTCATCAGATCAAAAACCTCTTTCTGATCAAAATCACAGATAACACGTCCGTCCTTATCACGCGGGACTATTTCCACAATTTCGTTGATCTGATCAACTACATCATTTCTCAGTATCTCAAGCTCTTCAAAAGTAAAATCTGTCCTGTTATCGCTTCCAACAGTCATAACCGGTTTCCTGAAAGGAATAAACCAGTTTACGGTATATACAAATAAAAACATTACAAGAACAAAAAGACATATCTTCGAATAGCTTTTCCAGAACTTCAGAAATTTTTTCTTTTTCAGTATCAGCATGATCAATCCGACAATTGAAAATACGGCAAGTAAAACCACCATCACTGCACCTATGTACATGATTATCTCACCGACAGCGATCTTCGACCAACCTGTCAATGTTCCGACAGCAGCATTTATCAAAGGATAAATATTTCGCGAATACCAGATGCAGAAAGAGTCGCTGAAAGCGACCAGATTTAGTACAACAGTCAGAAATACAATTATCAGAACTATGCGCCGGTATAACTTTTTTTTCACTTTTATCTCCCTCTTTCTTCTGTAAAAAAAATTAATTATGTGTTTATTCTAACATATTGTAAACAAATAAGTCAATACGCTTTTCAAATCATCACCGAATAAATTTCCACCAAAATGCCGTAGTTACTAAGTTCATTTATGATCCGTATAATAATGAATCAAACCAGCCATCAGATAATTTGTATTATTGCATAAATTTTGTGTTATATATTCGTTATAAAATACAATTGAATTAGTCCGATAAAATACGATAATTTTCTATATAGATAAAGATATGTTACTGCTTTAACAGCGTATACATAAATATTTTAGAACCAAGAAAGGATGTTTTATATGTCTAAAAAAAGAACACTCGCATTTTTAACAGCATTTTCAATGATCATTTCTGCACAGGGAGGAATGGTGCATGCTGATTCTTCATCAGGGGGCACTAATATCGAAATGTTGCATAGTATTGATTATGAAACCGATGAACAAATTAACGAAAATATGAAAAAATGGTATAGCCCGCAGTATTCTGTTGAAAACGGCATGCTTAAAAATGAGCCGATTTTAGGAACAAAAGAATATGGTGACGGATTTCTTGATTATACTTTCGCCTCTGATATAGGATACATGGGGATTTTGCGCAATATATCAACTGAAGTATCCGTATCAGACGCTGTAACATCACCGGGAAAAATTACATACGTTGATATTTCTTTTGATGGCTATACTGACTTTTTTTCATTTTTAAACCTGATCACTTATGACGCAACTGTTATGACACTTGTAAGTGCTTCAATAAGCAACGATATTCCTGAAACATATAATCCTTATTACCAAAAAAGTCAGGATCCTGTAGACTTTCTCTTATCAAGGCACTGCATCATTACGTATGCACGAAATGATTATGGAAATACAGATTTTTCAGGAGAAAGAGCGATCCGGCTTGCCTTTAAAGTTCATGATGATGCACCGGAAGGTAAATATACCGTTTCTGTTTCAAATGTTGATACCGGAGGACCTTCAGGTTTTATAAGCAGTCCTAATCCTGAACCGGGTTATGTTGACATTTTTTCTGTTCCTGCAGTTTTTAAAGATGGCTCCATTACTGTCAGCAATACAGAAGAATCCAGAACAAACCTCGCTCCAAAAACTTTTAACAGAGCATATGCCGTAACTGTATACAAGGATTATATCACAGGAGATGTTGATGAAAACGGTAAGATAAATGTAATGGATCTTGTGGCTGAGAAAAAACACCTGCTCGGAACTGACGACGGGCTCATAAATACAGATATTAACGAAGACGGAAAAGATAATATTCTTGATCTGATCAGACTTTCAGATTATCTTCTGAATAAATGATCAGTCAGTATCACATAAATATTCTGTTATTTTCATATATATAAATTTTAATAAAAATAGAAAACAATTTGAATACTAAGTAAAAAAATCAGAAACAGGCTGAATATGCTCTGTTTCTGATTTTTTTCAGTTTATGAGATTTTAAAAGGACTGTTTTATTTTATGCTGCTGCTTTTTTTCTTTTGTAGAATGCAAGAACTACAAGTGCAAGTGCGGCAGTAATTGATGTAAGAAGATAAATATCTGAGAATCCGTCATTAAGTGTCTGCTGGAATGTGGTCTCAAGTTTATCCTTGTTTCTGTCGATCTCTGAAAGGTAATTATCAAGTGCAGTATCAAAAGCACCCGGAACGGCATCACGCATTTCAGTCATATGGGATGAAAGTGTTTCCATTTCTTCGATCTTCGCACCCATGGTTTCAAGTGCTGAGCTCATATCAGACATTCCGCCTTCCATGCCCATCATACCTTCAGGCATTCCGCCCTCTGCATTCATCATTCCTTCAGGCATTCCGCCTTCGGCATTCATCATTCCTTCAGGCATTCCACCTTCGGCATTCATCATTCCTTCAGGCATTCCACCTTCGGCATTCATCATTCCTTCAGGCATTCCGCCTTCGGCATTCATCATACCTTCAGGCATTCCACCCTCAGCATTCATCATTCCTTCAGGCATTCCGCCTTCAGCATTCATCATTCCTTCAGGCATTCCACCTTCAGCGTTCATCATACCTTCAGGCATTCCACCCTCAGCGTTCATCATACCTTCCGGCATTCCACCCTCAGCGTTCATCATACCTTCCGGCATTCCGCCCTTCATGGCATCTTCCATCTGAGTTTTGGCATCCTTCATGCTTTCAATACCTGTACCAATGCCTTCGATACCTTTATCAATTCCGCCTGTTATTTTTTCAATAACACCCGGAGTCATCATGCCGAACATCTGAGTGCTCATTGTTTTCATATTTTCAACGATGTTTGTAACGTCACTTGACTGGAGCATTTCAAGAGTGCCTTCAGGCATTTCGAAGTTTCCGTCTGTTGATGACATATCCATTTTCATTGAACCCATTGAAGAAAGTGAAGGCATTCCCTCCATCATTTCTGCATACTGAGGATTGCTTCTCATTTCCTCCATAGCTGCATCTATTTCTTCTACATACGGAAGATCAGGAACTTTTACCTCCTGCGGAAGATCAGCCATGAGCTTGTCCATAACGCTCATTCCGGCGTTTGATACAAAACCTACCATGATAGCAGGTGCTATAGCAGTACCGATAGATCTTACGAGTGAAAGAGCAGCAAGTGCTGAGTTTGATTCTTTTTCATCAGTATCTGCAAGCATCATATAGTTTACAGGTGTACCCATTGTAAATCCTGTTCCGAGACCTGCTAAAGCAAGACCGATAAGAACTGTTACAAAACTTGGATGCTTTGTTGTTACAAACATCATAAACAGTCCGCCTGCAAGTGTGCATAAAAATCCGAATGCAAGAATTACCTTTGGTCCGTACTTGTCTATCATCTTTCCTGATACAGGAGCACCCAGACCTGCAAATATTCCGAGGAATATTACAAGATATCCGCCTGAACCTGTAGAAAGCTTAAGGCAGTTTTCTGAGAACTGAGGAACGAAAATTACGCCCATCATTACAAAGCCGCTGATAGTAGAAAGGATAAGTGTTACAAGAAGATTTCTGTTTGTAAAATATCTGAGGTTTATTACCGGGTCTTCTGCTTTCTTTTCAGCAAAAATAAAGACAGGGATAAGAACTGCAAATATTATTAAGAACGGGAATACGTTTGTGTTTGTAATAGTGTTTGCAAAATCAAAGAAATCAAGATTTTTGATTCCGTAGAGAAGTGACAGGATCATAACTGTCAGAGTCAGGATTCCGAAGATATCCGTCTTCTTTTTATTGCTTTCATCTCTGTTGTTCTGAAGCTTGAAGAGTCCGCATATTACTATGAAAATTGATATCGGAACATTGAGATAGAAGATAAATGCCCAGTTTTCAACTCCGAAAAGGTCAAGCACCGCACTTCCTGCTGACGCACCGAAGATATTGGCGATACCGTATACACCGCCGACAAGACCGAGAGCAAGTCCGCGCTTTTCCTCAGGGAATGTTGTACCGAATTCTGCTGTAGCGATAGGAACTATACCGCCGCCTCCGATAGCCTGAACAACTCTGGCACCGATAAGTACCGGGAATCCGCCAAGCATACTTGAAAGTCCGCAGAACAGCGAACCAAGACCAAAAAGTGAGATACAAAGTATATAGATATACTTTCTTCCGAACTTGTCAGCAAGCTTACCCATTATCGGGACACTGGCTGCATATGCAAGTGTGTAGATAGTTATCATCCAGATACCGCTGTCAGCTGAAACGCCGAGCTGATTCTGAATGACAGTTCTTGCAGGTGTTACGATACCTGTATCGATAGCACCCATGAAAATTCCGGCTAAGTACAGTATCATGACAAGTACATAACCGCTTTTCTGTTTCTTTTCCTTACTCATTATTTTTTCCTTTCATAAAATTATTTTTTATGTTTCCGTGAAATATTCACAGTAAAACATTACATAAAAAATGTCTGTATGATTTTCCATATTTTCAGAAAAATCATAATTTGGAATCCGGTTAGTTGCTTTTGCAACTATTTTGATCCTAAAAAATAAATTAGTTGCAAAAGCAACTAACCGTCAGACAAAGATTATTATATCATTATTTATAGTATTTGTCAACTTCATTTTCTTTTTGCAAAAGTTATGACCACCATAAAAAAATTATGTAAAAAAATTATGACTTCAGTCATATATAATTTATGACTGAAGTTACTTTATACTTTTTCCTCTGAATGCTATAATAACATCATCAACAGTAAATATCACTCAAATGAAAAAAATTATTGCGGGAGGAACTTTATTATGAAAATTATTTTTTTAAGTCTGGTTATGTGTTTGACAGTAACGCTTGGTGCAGGTGCCGGAACAATTTTATAACAACACAGAGGATATCCTGTGTCCTTCAGGATGCAATCTCTCTCTTGTGCTATGCAATACGGAAAAAGAGCTTTGAAACATAAAAATATGCTTCAAAGCTCTTTTTTATTTATTATTTTTCTTTGATTTTCCATTGTAAAACAAAGCTGCATTTTTTGACATCATTTCCAGTACAGCTTCTGTTCTCTCAAGCTCATCACTGTCGATTCCTTCCAAAAGAACGCTGTTCCATTCTCTTAATATTCTGACAAGTGTATGCTTAAACTCTGTTCCCTTCTCTGTAAGAGAAAACAAAAATGATCTGGAATCTGCGGGATGCTGATTTCTCATCACAAATCCCTTTTCCTCAAGTTCTTTCATTGTTCTCGTCATTACGCCCTTGTCATAATGTATCTCTTTTATAAGTTCGTCCTGCGTTTTTCCGTTTTGTTCTGCCGGAAATCCTTTGCTGTTTCCGGAATCATTTCTGTACATCATCAGAAGAATTATTCCCTCAGCGGCATTAAGTCCATAAGGTTTAAGTGCATCCTTAAGATACATCTTAAAATACTTATCCGCAACCATCATATTTTTTCCGATTCCTTCAAATCTTTTCATCCTGTATCTCCGTTTCAGAAATTAAAAAAAAATTTATTACTTGATTTTTTTCATTTATTATTACTTTGATCTTTAGAGGAAATATATAGATATAAGCTATAAATAAAACTTATTACTAATATTAAATACAGAGGATATAATACTATTTTAAATACCTTATTCATATTTCTGTTTATTATCAGGCATATCGTATCAAAACCTATAACAAATCCAAGATCATACAAAACTCTTTTATATCTCTCCGCTCTCGACTCATTATCTGAAAAAATATCATCAGACGCTTCAGCTTTAACTTTTTCAAAATAAAAAACTTCTCCTGTCATACCGGATAAGGATATGATTTTACGCCATCCGCAGTCTTCAAAAAATGTTAAATACTCATTTTTTTCATCTTCATTTTTAAAATGACGAAAATCTATTTTTACAGTTCCGATACCGTTTCCGACAGCATCATCTTCTGAAACCGTTCTGAATGTATACCCTGAAAAATATGAAACTTTTTCAAGTCTATATCCTTTTTCTATCTGTGAATTTATCCACTTTTCTTCTTTTTCTATATTAATATAATATTTATATTTTTTCATATTAATCATCCTCTCTCTTTATCATCAATCAGTAATTATACTTTTTTGCAGCATCTACAAGTGTCTGAAGTCTTTGTACTTCAAGCGCCAGAACTTCTTTTCCGAGTTCAGTTACAGTGTACATTTTTCTTCTTTTATCCTCTCCCGGAACAGACTCAATAAGCTTTCTTGAAAGAAGATTTTCAATTGCACCATACATAGTCCCGGCTGCTATTCTTACTTTTCCTTCGCTGAGCTCCTCAACCTTCTGCATTATGAAATAACCATGTCCGGGTTCATTAAGTGCAAGAAGAATATAAAAAGTTGTCTCGGTTAAAGGAAGATATTTTGTCAGATTCATAATCGTCTCTCCTTCTCTGTATAGTAAAACTATTTAGTCAAACTATTCATCCGAACTATATAGTTTAACTGTATAGTTATATTATATACAGTCTGACTGTATATGTCAAGTGTTTTTTAAAAATTTTTTCAAAAAAAATCCCTCTCTCATATGAGAGGGGGCGATAAACTTAAATATATTCATTTATAGTTCCGGATTCTGTGTTGTTCAAAGCTCTGTGTTGTTATAAATATCTGAAGTTATCATCACAGTAAGAATATTCTGCACTGATTTTGTCATCAACTTTATTTTTGATATCCGAGAGATTAAGACCTGCCCAGCCTCCGAATATCAATCCCAAAACTGCTAAAATGATAATGATTTTGACGATCTTCTTAATGGTCGATTTCAGCAAAAATTTAATTACAACAATTAAAACTATAACTGCAATGATTCCATATACTAAATCCGGCAATGCAAATGACATATCGATCCTCTCCTTTTACTTTTATTTTTGTACTTTTATTTTACCATAACACGGTCAATTATTCAATAAAAAATCGTAAAACTAAAACAGGACCGCGTTTTCGGCAGTCCTGTTTTGTCATAATAATTAATTCATAAAAAATTTAATAAACAATTACTTTTTTATCTCGTATTCAGCATCCAAAAGCTGACAGAAAACTCCGTTTCCTTCATGATAAATATCACAGACTCCTGTAATGGCAATGTTTGTTTCAAGGTCCGGATAATCATAAGGATAAACATTGCTTCCTTTTAAAACAAATTCGATACCCTGCGCACAGCATGCAGTTGCGTCCTTTATAAGTACAGCAAAATATTCCTTTCCAGTTTCTTCATCTTTGAAATATGAAAAAGGACCCTCAGCGTGAATGATCTTTCCGTTGTAATCGTCAGGATTGTTGAACATGTCATAAACCTGACCGTAAACCATATTGCTCGGGAGAGTAGTAAGATCGACATCATACTCACCTGAATACTCTGATGCTGCTGCGTTTATATCATCTGTATTTAAAACAGATGATTCTGTTGTCTCCGAAACAGCAGCTTTCTGATCAAAAAATGTCTGGACAGCCTCAGTCTGAGCTGCGGCACCATTGTTGTTCTGAGAATCATTTTCCTTTTCTATAAGAGTATCGATTTTGGAAGTATCACCGCATGAACAAATACTTAAAGTCATTAAAAAAGCAGTAAAAATCAATAATAATTTTTTCATTTTTTAACCCTCCCTGAAGCAAATGAGATCATAGAAAATATAAAAAATACAGCTATATTAGCAGTTACGATCGTAGAACCGACCGGTGTTGAAAAAAGAACTGAAAGAATGATTCCGGCTGCAGCGCAGAAAACTGATACCACTGCCGAACTGATTATTACACTTTTAAAGCTCTTGAACAGCCTCATCGCTGACAGTGCAGGGAAAATAATCAGTGCAGAGATCATGAGAGAACCCACAAGGTTCATTGCAAGTACGATCACAAGTGCAGTTACTATGGCAATAATAAGGTTGTATACACCGGCTCTTGTACCGGTTGCCGCTGCAAAGCTTTCATCAAAAGTTACTGCAAATATTCTGTTGTAGAAAAGCAGAAAAACTATCAGTACTATTGCAGACATGGCAATACATACCCAAACTTCGGTTTTAGTCAGTGTGAGAATTGACATTGAACCGAACAAAGTACTGCATACATCAGCAGTTACATTTGCTGACTTTGAAAATAAATTTATAAGCATATATCCGACGGCAAGAGCTCCGACTGAGATCATGGCAACAGCCGCGTCTCCTTTGATTTTCGTGTTCTGTCCTGTTCTGAGAAGAAGTACAGCAGAAAGAACAGTAACAGGAATAATTATTATCATTTTGTTCGTAAGCCCAGCAACAATGGCCACCGCCATGGCACCGAAGGCCACATGTGAAAGACCGTCGCCTATAAATGAAAATCTTTTAAGAACAAGTGTTACGCCGAGAAGTGATGAACACAGTGCTATAAGAAGGCCGACGATCATAGCATAGCGAACAAATGGATAGTTAAAGTAAAATTTCAGTGTTTCAAGTATATCCATTATATCTCCTCCTCTGACGAACTCTTCAGAAACATTTTTCCGGCATCGCTCTCAAGATATTCTTCCTTAGTACCGAAAAAGTGCTTCGTCTTGTTTATCTGCAGAATATGAGTTGCATATTTTACTGCGTTGAGATCATGTGAGATCATGATTATGGTCACTTTATCATTTTGATTGAGCTGTTTTATCAGTTCATACATTTCACGTGAAGCCTTCGGATCAAGTCCTGTGACAGGCTCATCAAGTATAAGAAGCTTTCTTGCAGCACACAGAGCCCTTGCAAGAAGAACTCTCTGCTGCTGTCCTCCTGAAAGTTCACGGTAGCAGCGCTTTGAAAGATCTGTGATACCAAGCTTTTTCATTGCATCCTCACAGAGCTTCTTTTCATCCTTGTTGAAAAACGGACGCATACCGCATCTGTTCAGACAGCCTGACTGAACTATTTCTTTTACTGAGGCCGGAAAATCCTTCTGAACCGGTGTCTGCTGCGGAAGATACCCTATCATGTTACGCTTTGTATCACCGCAGAACTCCATTTTTCCGTCAAGAACAGGACAAAGACCGAGAAGTGTCTTCATCAGGGTACTTTTTCCCGCTCCGTTTTCACCGAGAATGCACAGATAATCCCCTTCGTTTACTGTAAAATCTATATTTTCTGTAACTGCATTTCCGTCATATCCTACGGAAAGCGATCTGCATATTATTTGTTCAGGCATTGTATTTACTTCCTTTGTTTTAAGTTGAAGATGACTTGTAAATATTTATCAGGAAAAAGCTTCTTTTAAAGCTTCGTAGTTTTTCTCCATAAGTCCGAGATATGTAGTACCGCTGTTTACCATCTCACCCGTAACCGACTGCATGGAATTAAGTTCTACTATCTTCTGATCCTTGGTTTTTGTGTTCTGAATTATTCCCTCTGCAATCGAATGATCGGAATTTTCAAGAACAAAAATTGAATTTTGTTCTAATTCGTCTGTTTTTCCAGCAAGGAAAGAAATAGTTTCAAAGCTTGCTTCTGTTTCTGCTGAGCAGCCGACAAAAGCAGCGTAATAATCCAGACCATAGTCATCTGTAAAATATCTGAAAGGAAATCTGTCTCCGAAAATAAGTGCTTTTACATCCATTGAATCAAAAAGCTCTTTAAATTCATTATCCATATTTTCAAGTTTCTGACTGTACTGATCGGCGTTGCTCTTATATTTTTCCGCATTTTCAGGATCTATGGAACAGAGAGCACTGCATATCTCACTGCAGAAAAGTTCTGCATTTTTCAAAGAGGTCCAGAAATGCTCATCGTACTCTTCTTCCTCTTCCTCACCCTCTTCTTCGCTTTCTGCCATCATTCCTTCTTTAACTTCTTCAGTTTTTGCAGAATCGCCCATTACCTCCATAAGGTTTATGACATGCATGTCTTTGTTCTGAGCATTTTTCAGTGCATCGTCCACCCAGATATCTGACTCACCGCCGACATAAATAAAAAGATCACAGTTTGATATTTTTATCATATCATTTGCTGAAGGCTGATAGTTGTGAAGATCTGTTCCTTTGTCGAGCAGATATGTTATCTCTGCATTTTCATTATCTCCGAGGATCTGCCTTGTCCAGTCGTACTCCGGAAAAATAGTGCAGACTATTTCAGTTCTGTCACTGTCGTCATCATCTGAAACCAGCTCATCACATGAGGACAAAGCTCCTGACAGTATAAATGCAGCCAGCATAAGTAAAATTATTTTTTTTATCATTGTAAAACCTCTCTTAAATAACATTTTTTCATGGCACTTCGAATGAAACACGGCATGATGATCCGAAGCATATTTTTTTGAAAAAATGTTTTTAATTCAGAAGTTCTACCTTCAGTGAGATCAGAGTATCACTGAATTGAATCTGTTTTTGTTTATTTATTTTTATAACAGCAAATATGATCAGTGCAGACGCAAGGAGCGTTTTTGCACCGGATGATGATGCGATCTCTTTTATGACGGTTTCAAAAAAATGAATCACATTACATACAGGACAGTCATTTCCGGTACAGCTGTGATCTGTTTCTTCTGCTATGAAAATAGAGGTTCCAAGTACAAATATACCAAGAACAAGACACATGACAACCGCTGCGATCTTATTTTTTATGCTGTTCATACCCGGCAGCCTCCTTTCAGAAATCATTTACATTTTTCACATTTTCCCGTAAACATCGTATCACTGTTTAAAACAAAAGAATCCTCTTTAAAAATATTTTCCTTGATTATTTTGCTTGTTTCTTCGCTCAGATGAAATATCTTTCCGCATTCTGAGCATTTCATATGAAGATGTTCCTTACATTTTTCTTCGCACTGAATAAAATATGCGACCTGTTTTTTCTCATTTTTAAAGGTCTGCTTCACTATTCCTTCATCAGCCAGTTTTCTTATAAGTCTGTAAACTGAGCTCTGGGCAGGAATATCTGAATCTTTGTTTTCTGAACTTATCAGCTCATAAATTTCAGATATCGTCATCGGCTCCTCACTGTGTTCCTTTAAAAATTCAACCAGTTTCTGACGTCCGACTGTATTATACCCTGACATCAGCATCCCTCCAATTTGATAATTGTTATCAATTTTGCCTTTACTATTATAAGGGGCATATCGATATTTGTCAAGTGATAATCAAAATTTTCATTATATCCAGTTTTTTCCTGTTGTTCTTGCTTTTTAAATATTTTTACGGTATACTGATAATAGTTATGTAAATAAGGAGCTTACTATGAGAATACTGATAATAGAAGATGACCATGAACAGTGTGAACTGCTCGAATACAAGCTTTCAAAGGAAGGCATAAGTTCCGACCTTTGTTATGACGGAAATGATGCAGAATATTATCTTGAAAACAGTGAGTATGATCTTGTTCTTCTTGACAACATGCTGCCTCACAAAAACGGTGTCACCATATTAAGTGAAATGAGAAAAAAAGGCAATGATGTTCCTGTCATTATGGTAACTGCTCTCGGAGAGCTGCATGACCGTATCAGCGGACTTGACCATGGTGCGGATGACTACATAGTAAAGCCATACGAATTTGATGAGCTGATGGCAAGGATCCGGTGCAGGATGAGACGTCCCGGATATTCAAACAACACGGAGATACTGTCATACAAAGACGTTTCTTTTAACTGTACTGAAAAGACGCTGTCAGGTCTGGGAGGCGAATTTGATCTTTCCGTAAAGGAAGCAGAACTCATCGAGATGTTTTTCAGAAATCCGGACAAGGTACTGACAAGGCAGTCTATCCTCGCACGTGTCTGGGGAACAGACAGTGACATTGAGGAAGGAAATATAGACAACTATATTTATTTTGTCAGACGAAGACTGAAAAATGTCAAAGGCTGCGTCTCTGTACAGACAGTACGCGGCATCGGCTACAGACTATGCAGTGAGGAAAAATAATGTACAGAAAAGTTCATTTTAAGCTTACGCTTCTGTTTACGGCTGTATGTTCTCTGATCCTGCTTGTCATGTCATGTCTTTATTCATATCTGAACTACAGCAGTATGTACAGAACAGCATTTTCAAAATTTCAGAACGAAATAAACACAATTAGCTCAGATTATGCCGAAAAAAAATATATTTCTCATGACAGTATCAGAATGATCGAGCAAAACTACAGCTGCTGTATATATATTTATGAAAATAACGAGCCTTTATTTTACACACAGCAGAAAAGCAAAAGCGTATATGATGACATTCTGAATATGCTGTTTTCAGAATATAAAGATACTGTATCGGGATTAAAATATACATTTAAAACCGAACACACAGAATTTGTCATCAAAGACAAGGCAAATATAAAATATTTTTCAGGTATTATTTCAATTCCGGGTGAATATGAAAACACTATGATCTATGTTATAAGCAGACCGGAAAAAGAAATCTCGGAGTTTACAGCACTCTGCCTTAAGCTGGCGATCTTGTTTTTATGCAGTATTGGTGTATTTTTTGCGTTTTCTTTTTTCTTCACAGGAAAGCTGCTCATGCCGATCAAAAAATCACAGGAAGCCCAGATGTATTTTATCTCTGCAGCTTCTCACGAGATAAAAAATCCTGTAAACACTATCATATCTGCTGTCGAAGCCGCTAAGGAAAGTGATGATGAGCATCGTGAAAAGTTTATGTCAACTGCTGTAAAAGAAGGAAAACGACTTATTTCTCTTACAGAGGATCTTATGACACTTGTCAGAACAAGTGATGCAAACTTTAAGCTTTCATTCGAAGAAATCTCTCTGGATACTCTCCTTCTCGACTGTCACAGTGCCTTTCTTGCTGCAGCCGGAAAGAAACAAATCAGTCTGGATCTCAGTCTTCCTGATGACCCGCCTTCTAAAATTCAAGCTGACCCCGGAAGAATAAAACAGATATTCTCGATCTTATTAAACAACGCTGTTGAATACACACCTGAAAATGGTAGAATAAGCATTATATACACAGCAAACAGCCCCGAACATTGTATTACTGTAGAGGACAACGGAGCAGGAATCTCTGAAGAAGACAAGGCTCACATCTTTGACAGATTTTACAGAGCCGACAGAGCACGTGAAAACAAGTCGCATTTCGGACTCGGACTTTCTATTGCAAAAGAACTTACAGATCTTCACCATGGAAAGATCTCCGTGGAGGACAGTAAAACAGGAGGCGCGTTATTTAAAGTTCTGCTTTATGAACAAAAAACAGATACGCATAAATAAAAAAAGGATATTCCGGATCCGTTTAAACGGTGCGGAATATCCTTTTTTTTATTAACCTCTATATTTTTACTATTCACACATATATTTATTATCTTTGAAAAACTTTACCGTTTCTTCTGCAGCTTCAGAAGTTTTGTTCCCCTCGCAATATTAGAATCATTTGATTTGTCTCTTGTATCATCCAATGATGTAACAAAGAAAAGCTCATCTTTAATGTTATTTATCATGCCGACAGTAAATGAACCGGAATTAATATAAGACTGTCCAAAACGAAAAGCAAATGAATCACTGTTTAGAACGTTTCTAATGTTTCCGTAGTTTACCCCTAAAAAATGTTCGGGTGAAAAATCATTCTGTTTTCCGGTACACAGAAATCAACCGCCCTGTTCTCTTTTGAACCCAGCTTATACTTTTTTCCGTCTATTATCTGTTCAACATGATTCTGCTTTTCCTTATATCTGAAAATACCGTCTGAACATAAAATATAGCATATTCCTTCATTTTCCTCAGTCATATAAACATAATTCAGGTCATCAATACCGTCAAAAAATGAAGTCACTTTTTAACAAGCTCATCAAAAGATTCTTTAAGTTCCAGAATCAGTTCATGAAGCAAGGCGTCAGTTTTGAAAGGTCTGAAGAAATGATACTTAAGATTCAGCTCCTCACGCTTCTGGCGTATTTCGTATTTGAGCATTTCAAATTTCATGATAACTGCATGTTCGTTGGAGAATTTCCTGAGTTTAAGTACAAGCTGAGTTGATGTTACAACGTCAACCAGGAACACTCCGAAAAAGAGGCCTATAAAGAAGGAAAATGCAAGGTTTTCGGAGAGCCAGTACAGGGCTTTTAAAATATGAGGGTGGATGAGGAAATAGTATATTGCTCCGAGTACGGACCAGTAGAATGAAAATTTCGGACATATGATGCCCTGGATGTTTCCCCATTCGTTTCTGTAGTCCCAGAGTCTGACTTTATAAATATTTAAGCACAGTATACCGGCGAGGTATTCTATTGCGGTCATGCATACTGCCATGATGAAAAATAAAAAGAGTTTATTGGCGATATAGCTATTAAAAATATTATGGTCTTCCAGTAATGCTATTGTGTACATCAGACAGAGACCGTTTCCGTATATGGGTAAATACGGACCGGTACAAAAGCCGGGGTTTATCCATTTTTTGTTTTTGTTGGCTTTTGAAAAGAGACGGCGGTAAAATAATTCGAGTATCCAGCCGCCGAGGGAGCCTATGAAAAATAGGAATGCAAGGATCAATGGGTAATTCATGGGGGGTACTCCTTTTGTGCGGCAGGGCTTTGCGGTCGCCCTGCACCTTCGCGATTACGATATTGAATGTTTGATGATTTTAGGGGTAGTTTTTTTGGGAGTTCTAGGTTTGCAGGGCTTTGCGGTCGCCCTGCACCTTCGCGATTATGGGATTTGAATGTTTGATGATTTTAGGGGTAGTTTTTTTTGGGGGGGCTAGGTTTGCAGGGCTTTGCGGTCGCCCTGCACCTTCGCATTTACAGTCTTCGCATTTACAGTCTTTGTAATTATATTCTTTAGTATAACATAAATAGATGTGGGAAATCAATATGAGATATAGGATGTAAAAATTTCAGAACTTATTTATGTGAAAATTAACAGTACATATTGTATTTTATATTAATATTTGTTATAATTAAATATATATAAGTCACTTAAAAATGGCTTTAAAAACTGAATCATTTTTTTCAGAAAAGGGGTAATTTTATATGAAGAAGTACATTATAATGAAAGCACCGTATACTGAAGATTTTTCTCAGGCAGAAAAGATGATGAATGAAATGGCTGAAAAGGGATGGGATGTAGTTAGTACAACTTTAAACGGGACAGTGATTCTGATTACATTTTCACGGGATGAATAGATTTCGCTTTTCCTTTGAGCGGAGATGACTAAACAATCTGCGGTTTATTCATCTTCGCTTTCGTTTATAAAAATCAATTTATTTTTTCAAAGCTCTGCTTTTAACAAGCAGAGGCGATTCGTAGAATCGGTTCCCGCTCAGTCGGAGATTGTACTCCGACTGTTTGGTCAGATAGAACCCGCCGCCTGCAGGAGCAATGTCATCAACTTAAGCCTTCCGTGTCGCACAGCGTCCTTTGAGACCCCTTCGCCACGCTTACGCGCGGCCCTCTTCCCCTTATCAGGGGACGTAAAATTATGTTGCTTTTATTAGATTATTGTTACTTATATAATTAAGCGAC
>JAZQPR010000077.1:0-32614 GCA_045628605.1 Oscillospiraceae bacterium | reverse complement strand
ATCCCAATGCCTGAAACGCAGAATCTACTATGCTTGTATCAGAAGATTCGATTGTAATTTTCTTTACTTTTGGACAGTCAGAAACGGGGAAATCTTCTATAAACTTAATTCCACTTCCGAAATATATTTCCTCGAGATTGTCGTTATAACCGATAAATCTTCTTCCAACTGATGCTCCTGAACCATTAACGCTGACTTTTATTAGAGAATCATCGTTCTGAATAACATTATATCCAAAATATTTTACACTTGAAGGAATAGAAATCTCTTCGATTTTTGGCAGATGTGAAAGTGCAAGACCTTGAATTTCAACAACAGAATCCGGTATGTTTACACTTTCAAGACTGTCCATCATGTTGATGGCACAGTCACCTATTACTTTAAGTGTGGATGGTAATGAAATAGATTTAACATTATTGAAATCGGAGAAACAGTTGTATCCTAAATATTCGATCCCTTCTCCAACTTCTATTGATGTTACAAGATCTCTTGATTTAGAATAAACTCTGCTTGATGCAATACATCCGGTACAATCTTTGCCTTTTGAATTTTTACCTGATATAGTAAGTTTTCCATTTGAAAAAGTATATACTGCATCATCAAAGATTTCGATCTTTTCTGTTTCATCTTCAGATTTATGAATATAAAAGCTTTGTTTACACAAAAATGCGGTATTTTCATCATACGGATCTGCAAATTGAAATTCAACGTCTTCTTTAGCATGTACAATGCTGGTTATTTCGTTATAATATTCTCCGGGTATTTGACCTGAAACAGATCCAATAAGAGTTAATGCTGTTGCAAATGCAATTAATTTTTTCTGATTTTTTTTCATAATTAAGTTCCTTTCTTTCTATAAAAAAATTGCTATCTTTTATAAAGATTATTCTCATTATACATTTCTGTTTTTACGTTGTCAATATAGAAAGTATTCTATTTTTGTCATTTTGCCAAAAAATATTCATATAGCTATAAATGAATGAGTAATGTTTATAATTTTATACAAAATTAATAACAAAAATGCTACTATTAAATTTTTATATTATATTTGTTTTGAGAAAAATGGAAAAAGTGGCTGGGTATTTCTTTTAAACTGAAAATGTCTGAAGAGTATTCTACTGTTGTCAGATCAGAACAACTATAGAAAATATATCTTCCAAGTGTACCAAATGAAGATGGTAAAGTAAGATGTTCAAGTTTGTTATTGGCATAAAATGCATAATCGCCAATTGATATTCCCCGGCTCAGATCTCAGATGATTATACTTATGACTACACACTTACCATGGCTGAACAAACTGCTCATAATACAGTATATGTACGCGGATTTGTAAAATATGAGGATGTTAATTCAGGTGAGATATTTGTAAAAAATACAGATACTTATGTAAGTGAACCTCTGGAATGATTTAAATCTGAATAAAAAAACAAGGACCTTCGGTTTGTTCCGAAGGTCTTTGAATTTAATTGACTTACACATGATATTTGTGGTAAAATAAACAGACAAATACTGAATTTAAGGAGTGGATAATTTAATATGAATATTAAATTAACCAAATATGTCAGATCTTTGCTTACTCTTGCTGTTCCGCTGATTTTAAGTGAAATAGTAAATCAGCTGCAGATGATCATTGACAGAGCTTTTCTCGGACATGTAAACAAGATCTATATGAGCGCACTCAGCAATGTGTCTTCACCTTTGTGGACTTCAATGTCTTTTTGTTTTTCACTCAGTATGGGATCATCAATTCTGATCAGTCAGAATGTCGGAGCGGGAGAGAAGGATGAACTTCACAAATATTCTGCGTCTCTGATCAAGTGGGGTAACGTTATTCCGATATTTCTTTTTCTTTTCTGGACATTTTTCCCCAAACAGATCTTTTCTTTAATGGGAGTTTCAGAAAATCTCATGCCTATGTGTCTTGAATACTGCAGATGGTTTTCACCGATTTTTCTGATCATAGGACTTGAAGCTTCATGTATGGTCATAATGCAGACCTCAGGATACACAAAGCCTCTTGTGTGGTACGGCATCGTCAGGGCGGGAATGAATATGTTCCTTGACTGGGTTTTGATTTTCGGACGTTTCGGATTCCCGAAGATGGGTATAAAAGGAGCTGCGATCGCCACACTTATTGCCGAATATGCAGGATTTGCTTTATCATGGATAGTGTTTATGACAAGCAAAAAACTTCATACAAGACCTGCATTCCGTGATATTCTTTCTGCAAATATAAAGCCTTTTATTGTTTCAGCCGGTCTCGGATTTAATGCTGCACTTGAAGATCTTGCGTGGAATATCGGAAATCTTGTACTGATAAGCATCCTTAATTCAATTGATGAGATGGCTGCCGGAATTTATACAATGGTTTTCAGTATCGAGCTTCTTGTTGTGGTGGTAGTTGGCGCACTCGGGCAGGGAACGCTTACACTGACAAGTGAAGCCACAGGCAGAAAAGACAAGGAAAAATATCTCGGAGTTACTCTTACAGCCTATATTTTTTCAGTGCTTCTTGCTGTTCTGATATTGGTCGTATGTCTCGTTTTACCGGATCCTTTACTTTCTGTTTTCACCAATGATAAGGCTTTAATCTCTGCATGCGGTATATATCTAATTATGATGTGTATTAATTTATACAGCAAATTTGCAAATATGATTTTCGGTTACGGAATCAGAGGTTCAGGAAACACAAGGTGGATGCTTATGACGCAGATTTTCGGAACATTTTTTGTAATAAGCTGTGCTTTTATTTTTGTAAATGTATTTGGAATGGGTATTAAAGGTGTTTTTCTTGCTGTCATTTCCGACGAATTTGTACGTGCTGTTCTAAATATTTCAAAATATATCAGCATTTATAAAAAAATGGATAAGGTCTGATTTTAAGAAAAAATCACCTGAAAACAGTACGTTCTTGAATTTGAAAATATACTATGATATAATACATAAGGCAAATGTTTGTTTTGCAATATTTAAAATGAATGGAAATTAAAACAGAGTATGAGTACAAATAATATACAAAATAATAAACTGGTTGTAATCACAGGACCTACTGCATCCGGAAAGAGCGGTCTCGGAATTGAACTTGCAAAAAAATACAAAGCAGAAATAGTATCTGCGGATTCAAGACAGGTTTTTAAAGGACTTGATATCGGTTCAGGAAAAGTTACACCGGAAGAAACAGAAGGAATTCCGCATTATCTTCTTGATGTTGTTATGCCTAATGAGTTCTTTTCAGTTATGGATTTTCAGGAACGCGCTTACTGTTGTATTGATGATATTCTTTCAAGAAATGTCAACGCTTTTCTGGTCGGGGGTACCGGTTTATATGTCAATTCAGTTGTAGACGGATACAACATTTCAAAAAATCAAATTGATCCGGAAACAAGAAAAAATGTTGCCGAAAAAAGCCTGGATGAACTTCTCGAAATAATAAAAGACAACAATCCGGAAATGCTTTCAAAACTTGATCTGAAAAATAAAAGACGAGTTGAGAGAGCTGTGGAACGAATCATTCTCGGAACTACTGATGAGCCTGTAAATACACCAAGATATCAGACACTGGTTCTTGGTACAGACTGGCCAAGAGTTGTATTGTATGAAAGAATACACAAAAGACTTGATATGCGTCTGGATATGGGAATGATCGATGAAGTCATCAATTTACGAAAAAACGGGGCAAGTGATGATTTTCTCTACGGACTTGGTCTTGAATACAGATATATTCTGATGTATCTGAGAAATGAGTTTGAAAGTTTTGATGCCTTTTATAACAAACTGTTTATGGAAATAAGGCATCTTGCAAAAGAACAGATGACATGGTTCCGTAAAAGAAAAGATATTATCTGGATCGATATGACTGAAGATCCTTTATCACGTGCATATGAAGAAATTGACAGATTTTATGAACTGTAATATTAAATATTATTTTTAAAATCAAAAAAGAATCAGCATATTTTCATGCTGATTCTTTTTTAATAATTATAAATTTACCTTAAATGTCAAAAAAATTTTTGTTTTATCCTACATTAATATTATCGGTCAGATTATATATTTTTCAAGAGATTCCTAGTTGAAATTTTCACTTTTGACAATTTATTGAACATGTGATAAAATAAATAAAAGAATATTTTTTTCTGACAAATTGTGAGTATTATTTATTTTTCAGATTATTTTTTATTTAAATAAAGGGGGCAGTTTTATGAGAATTGAAAGAGGATTCAGAGATAAAGCCGAAAAATATTTTGATGTTGGAAGACCGTTTATTGTAAGTCTTGAAACTCAGGGAAATGCAGTTTATGACACATGCTGTTTTGGTGTCGATGCCAACGACAGAATCTCTGATGAAAATTTTACAGTATTTTACAATCAGCCATGTTCTCCGTGCAATGCTATCTGTTTCAGAAAAAACGGAGTTATGGATGAGTATATAATAGATATTAATAATTTGCCGATTATTATTGCAAAAATGGTTTTTACCGTCAGTATAGACGGAAACGGAAAAATGGGAGACATTGGCTGTCATTTTGTCAGAATAGTTCAGGACAACAATATAATGCTTGAACTTATGCTTTCCGGCAGCGATTTTCAAAATGAAAAAGCAATTATTGATCTTGAGATCTATATGAAAAATGAATGGAGAATCAATGCAATAGCAAGGGGATTTGACGGAGGACTTGATGCTCTGGTCACAAATTACGGCGGTGAACTTTCCGGAGATACTTCTGCTCAGAATCAGAGCCCTGATTCTGCTCATCAAAATATCAGTCAGCCTGTTCCTCCACAGAATTCAGTTCCTCCACAGAATCCGGTTCCGAATGCAAGTTCTGAACAAATGCTTGCAGATAAAGTAATGGGCAGAATTTCCCTGTCCAAGGACAAAGTCAATCTTGAAAAACATGTTATAAGTCTTTCAAAGTGCGTTATAGGACTTGAAAAAAAATCCGGAGCTCATTTGTCGGATCTGCATGCCAGAGTAGTAGTTGCCCTGGACTACAGCGGATCAATGATGAAAATGTTCAATACGGGTATTGTTCAAAAAACACTGAACAGACTTGTACCTCTGGGACTGACATTTGATGATAACGGCTCTATAGACCTTTATCTTTTTAAGGAAGACTTCAGAAAGTTTCCGGATCTTTGTCTGCAGAACTATGAAAACTATGTTGAGGGTATAATAAGACAATCAGGATATACAATGGGAGGCACCAATTACACTCCTGTTCTCGAATCTATTATTTACGGACAGATCAATATTTCTTCCGAGCCTAATCTCCCATATTGTGAACCTGTTGTAAACAATATGATGCCTACATTTGTACTTTTTATCACTGACGGCGAAAACGGAGACAGAATGGAAACAGATATTCTTCTGAAAAATGCTTCGAAAGAAAATGTCTTTATTCAGTTTATCGGAATAGGCGACAGGCAGTTCAAATATCTTATGAGTATAGACAATCTGAACGGCAGAGTCAGAGACAATACAGGATTTTCTCAGCTTAACGATATTGATATGACTGAAGACAGTCAGCTTTATGATATTATACTTTCGCAGTTTTCAAACTGGCTGAAAGGTATGCAGTAATTTATATATTTTCCTCCATGTGACACAGTTACAGATTTTTGTATTTTAGTTATATATAATTTGATCATAGTTATTAATAGCTAAACATAGTAACAACACAGAGCATTGAAGGAGGAAATATTTATGAAAATGACATTTTATCAATGTCCCGTCTGCGGACAAATTATTTCTGTTGTAAAGGATACAGATCTTCCTGTTATTTGCTGCGGATTAAAAATGCAGGAAATACATCCGGATTCAACAGACGCTTCAGTTGAAAAACATGTACCGGTTTACAGTGTTGCTGATAATAAAGTTGAAGTAAACGTCGGTTCTGATGACCATCCTATGAATGAAGATCATTATATTGAGTGGATCGCACTTCAGACGGACTGCGGAAATCAAAGAAAAATACTTAAGCCCGGTGATAAACCGCATGCTGTATTTTATATCGGACCAAATGAAAAAGTAATTTCAGTTTTAGCATTTTGCAATATTCATTCTTTGTGGAATACTATTAACAGATCAGAGCTTTGAAAAAATCCAATATATCAATTATTTTTTTGCTGAAACAATTTCATAAATACAAAAGAAGAATATCTGTGTATTTCAGATATTCTTTTTTGTATTTTTTTAAAATTAAATTATGAATATTTGGTTATAAAAATTTTTTTTGGAACTTTTTGTATTTCTGTTTCATCTTATAAAATGGATTAATATTTATTTTAAATATTGGTATTTGTATTGAAAGGTGAAAAGATATATGGAATTCATTAAAGTAGTAAATGAAAAAAAAGAAATGATTGAAATAGGAAAAAGAATCGTTAAGGAACGCAGCGATATTTATACTTCACTGATGCTGAAAAAAATTATGGACAGAATAGTTCATGAGTATCCGGATAAAAGTGATAAGGTTCGTGAGGAAATGCTGTATGTTTCTATTTATGATTTTTGGGTTTACGGCAACAATATTGATGAGGAATTTTATTATCATTTTTATGAAAAATCTCACGAATTAAAACAGTCATATATGACAAACAGAGTGCATTTGATTTATGTTGATTACCTTTGCTGCAAGGATGTTTATATTGACAGTAAAAAAAGAAAAAAGATAGTAGATCAGCTTGAAATGAAATACGATTGTTACAAGCTTCTTGAACCATATTATAAAAGAGATATTATTGAAATAAATGATGAAAATGATTTTGATATATTTGAAGAATTTGTTTCGAAACATAAAGAATTTGTAGTAAAACCTTCTGATTTTTGTTATGGTTCAGGAGTACACAAGGTAAATATATCTGATTTCAGCTCTGTCAGAGAAGCGTTTTTAAGTTTGCTTGAGGAAGGAAAGGAAACAAACAGACTTCATCCTTCAAGAAAATGCTCAATGGTTATTGAAGAGCTTATTGTTCAGGTCGAAGAACTGTCAGCTTTACATCCCGCATCAGTCAATGCTATTCGAGTAACTGCAGTAAAAGATAAAAACGGTGAGTATCAGATACTGCACCCATGGATAAAGGTCGCAGTTGGAGGTCAGTTTGTTTCATCAGCGGTATATGCAGGTTTTGATGCAGAAATAGATACGGAGACCGGAATAGTAATTTCGGATGGTTACAGTGAAAATGGTAAAATTTATTCTGAACATCCGGATACCGGGATTAAAATCAAAGGTTTTGTAATACCAAAATGGAAAGAATTAATTAGTTTTACTAAAGAAGTAATGAGTAAGATTCCAAGTTATGGTTATGCTGGATTGGATCTTGTTCTGACCAGGGATGGCTGGTGTGTTATGGAAATCAATTATGCCGGTGAATGTATGTGGCAGCTGATCAACGGCAAAGGCTGCAGAAAAGAAATTGAAGATCTGATCGGCTGGAAAATGGATAAGGATTACTGGTGGCAGATCAGACCTTTTCCTGTACAGCAGAAACAGTAAAGCTGACTTTTGCACAAAATAAATTTACAGAATAATGATAAAGTACATTTTGTATTAGAATTCAAAGCTCTGCTTTTAACAAGCAGAGGCGATTCGCAGAATCGCTTCAGTCCGGTCGGAGATTGTACTCCGACTGAGCGGGAAGATATCCCCCGCCGCCAACAGAGGCAGGGGATATCTTATATGCATTGAGCGCTGATCTTGCGAAATTAGTTTTAACTTGACAAATATTATTAATATGTTAAAATAGAAATATGTAAGATTTAACATATATTTACTATAACAACACAGAGCTTTGAACAGATGTTTTTATAAAATATATATGTGATTATGATATAATATATTAGTATTTTCATTGAAAAACTTTCAACAATACAGACCTTGAAGACACTGTTTTAAATCAGAAATTCAGGTTATGTATTTATTCTTGTTTATATTTTTATCGTATTTCAGAGAGGTTGAGAAATATTGAAACTATTAATTATTGGGGCAGGAGGTCACGGAAGAGTGGTCAGGGAGATCGCTGAAGCAACAGGTTTGTTTGAGAAAATAGATTTTGCCGATGATAATTATGAATTTTCAGTTGGAAAAATTAACGACATTGAAAATTTGCATTTAATTTATGACAGTGCTTTTGTAAGTATCGGAAATAATAAATTTCGGTTTGAAATCCTTCAGAAATTATCAGATATTGGCTATAATTTGCCTGTTTTGATTCATCCTTCTGCATATGTCAGTAAATCTGCATCTGTAGGTGATGGTACTGTTATTGAACCAAAGGCTGTAGTAAACGCAAATGCAAATATCGGAAAAGGCTGTATCGTTTCCATAGGTGCTTTAATAGACCATGATGTAATAATAAATGATTTTTCCCACATAAATTCCGGAGCAGTAATTTGTGATGCAAGTATTGTTGAATCATTTGTTAAAATTGATGCCGGTGAAGTAATTTCGAAACGAAACAGAAGGTAATATTATGAAGAATAAAAAATTAAAAAAAGCATTATGTATTGCTGCAGTAGCTGCAGGTACCACTTTTGTTGTATTAAAAAAAATATCTGATAAAAAAAAGCCTGATTCGGTTTATGACAATGAACCCGAACAAAAAAATCCTCTTGAAGGAAAAAAAGTGGTTTTTGTTGAAGACGAAAATGAAAAAGAAAATGCAGACGGTAAAAAAGGACATCTTGAATCTGTCGGAGAATCAAAATATGTTCCAGGTTTTTATGATAAATATGTAAAACGAGGACTTGATATCGTTCTTTCGTTTGGGGGACTTGTTGTATTAAGTCCTGTTTTTGCGGTAACAGCACTTGCTATTAAGATCGAAGATCCGGGACCGGTATTTTTTACTCAGAAAAGAGTTGGGAAAAATAAACAGTATTTTAAGCTTCATAAATTCAGATCAATGAAAATGTGTACTCCGCATGATGTGCCTACACACATGCTTGAAAATCCAGACCAGTATATTACTAAAGTAGGTAAGTTTATACGAGCACATTCTATTGATGAACTTCCGCAGATATGGGATATTTTTGTAGGAAATATGTCTGTAATAGGTCCTCGTCCGGGTCTCTGGAACCAGGATGTTCTTACCGCTGAAAGAGATAAATACGGTGCAAATGATGTCAAGCCGGGTCTCACAGGATGGGCACAGATAAATGGTCGAGATGAACTTGAGATCCCTGAGAAAGCCAAACTTGACGGAGAATATGTAAAAAATATCAGTCCTTTGATGGATGCTAAAGTATTTTTAGGATCTGTACATGTATTTGGAAAAGATGACTCCGTTGTTGAAGGCGGAACAGGTGAAATGGCTAAAAACGGACGTCATTACACAGAGGGCAAATCTGATAAAGAATTAATTGGTCATATAGGTTTCGGAGAGCCTGTTAATGTTAATAAAGAATCTGAAAAAAAGGTTCTTATTACCGGTGCCGGTTCATATATCGGTGAAAGCTTTAAAGCTTATGCAGAGGAGCATTATCCTTCGCTTATAATCGATACACTTGATATGCTGGATCCGGAATGGAGAGAAAAAGATTTTTCTGACTATGATATAGTATATCATGTTGCAGGACTTGCTCATGCTGATGTCGGAAATGTTGATGATGCTACTAAGGCTAAATATTATTCTGTAAATACCGATCTTGCAATCGAAGTATGCGAGAAGGCCAAATGTGAAGGTGTTAAAGAATTTGTATTTATGTCTTCGATGATAGTATATGGCGATTCTGCTCCATATGGAAAGTCTAAAATAATAAGTGCAAATACAATTCCTTCTCCTGCTAATTTTTACGGAGATTCTAAACTTCAGGCCGATGTTGCTGTAAGAGATCTTGCTGATGACTCATTTAAAGTTCTTGTAATTCGTCCACCTATGATTTACGGAAAGGGAAGTAAAGGAAATTATCCGACTCTTGCCAAACTTGCTAAAAAACTTCCTGTATTTCCTGATGTTGATAATGAAAGAAGTATGCTTCATATTGATAACCTTTGTGAATTTCTTTGTCAGATCATGCTCATTGAAGAAATAAAGGAAAATGCTGTTGTACTTATTCCGCAGAACTCTGAATGGACTAAGACCAGTGATATGGTGAAAATAATTGCAGATGTCAGCGGAAAAAAAATAAAAAATATGAAGCTGATGAAACCCGCTGTTAAAATCGGAGGAAAAGTTCCCGGTAAAATTGGCGGACTGGTAAATAAAGCATTTGGCAACAGCTGCTATGCTCATAATTTATCTGAATATGAGGGTATAGATTATCAGGCAGTATCCTTGTCTGAATCCATAAAAAAGACTGAGGGAATAAATTTTAAATCAGCAGATGAAAAAAAAAATTATAATTTAGACAAATACAGTGTATTGATGTCTGTATACTTTAAAGAGAAACCTGATTATCTGAGATTAAGTATCGAAAGCATATTAAATCAAACACTTCCGGCTGATCAGATTGTTCTTGTTGAAGACGGTCCGGTTGGCGAGGAGCTTGAGAGTATAATTTGTGAATATGAGTCGGATTACCCTGAGATATTCACTATTGTCAGACTCGAAAATAACGGCGGTCTTGGAAACGCATTAAATACCGGTATGAAGTATTGCAGAAATGAGCTCGTTGCTCGTATGGATACCGATGATATTTCATTGCCTCATCGCTGTGAAAAAGAAATTGAAATTTTTAATAGTGATCCTTCTTTAGCGATTGTAGGAAGTCAGATCGATGAATTTATTGATTCACCCGATAATATAGTTTCATCCAGAGTTGTTCCGACAGAATATGAGGATATAAAAAAATTCGCGCGCAGAAGGAGTCCTTTCAATCATCCGACAGTAATGTACAGAAAATCCGTAATAGAAGCTCTGGATGGATATCAGACGTCAGGAAGAAAAGAAGATCTTGACCTGTTTGTAAGACTTTTAAATGAAGGATACAAAGCTCAGAATATTGATGAAGCTTTGTTAAAATATCGTTCTGACGCTGATAATCTTTTAAGAAGAAAGACATGGAAAAACTGTTCAGAATATATTTCTATTATGTATGGCTTTTATAAAAAAGGCTATTGCGGTTTATCTGATCTTGCATATGTAGCAGCGGGGCAAACTGCTATGTTTATTACGCCGGCTAAATTAACTGCTAAATTAAATAAGAAATTCTTGAGAAAATAAATTGTCCCGGAGGTTTTTATGAGTCAAATTGATCTTGATAAAATTCATGATGTTGAATTAGAAATTTTAGATGTCATCGATAAATTCTGCAATGAAAATGACATTTCATATTCATTGTATTGCGGTACAATGCTTGGTGCAGTCAGACATAAGGGGTTTATTCCATGGGATGATGATATAGATCTTTGCATGACAAGACCTGATTATAATAAATTTATAAAACTTTGGATCGCATCAAATAATAAAGATTATATTATTCAAAATAAAGAAACAGAACCTTCTTTTTCTCAATCTTTTACTAAAATAAGAAAAAATCATACAGCATTCGTTCAAAAAGGCGATGAAGACAAAAAACATCATCAGGGTATATTCGTTGATATTCTGCCAATAGACAGAATACCTAATGGTAAATTTAATAAATTATTATATAAATGGAATTTAATGTTCTATCTTTTATTCACCAGAGAATTTGTTCCGGATAAATCAAATATTATTGTAAAATCTTTTTCAAAATTTTTATTAACTGTAAAATCATCAGGTTCTTCCAGAGAATTATCAAGGAAAAAGTATTTGAAGAAAATTACTAAATATAATAATTGCGAAGATTGCCCGTGGGTTAGTGCTAATACTTTGGATGGACTTCGTCATGAGATGCCGGCAAGTATGACTGATGATCGTACAGAGTATTTATTTAATACAAAAAAGTATAAAGGATACAGCGATTATGACGGTATGCTAAAGTCCTGGTATGGAGATTACATGCAATTTCCTCCGGAAAAAGATCAGGTTTGGAAGCATCAGCCTGTATTTGTTGATTTTGAAAAAAATTATAAGGAAAGGTGAGTGGTATTATGAAAAAATATAAGGTAGGTTATACAGCCGGTGTTTTTGATTTGTTTCATGTCGGACATTTGAACTTATTGGAAAGATGCAAGGAAATGTGCGATATTTTAATAGTTGGAATTTGTGATGACAACTATGTTCGAGATATTAAACATAAAGAACCGGTTATTCCTGAAAATGACAGAGCAAGGATTATTAACGCTTTAAAATGCGTTGATAGAGCCGAATTAGTTGATTTTGTTGTTACAGATGATAAAATGCTTGCATGGGATAGATTTAAATTTGATGTTCTGTTTTCAGGTGATGACTGGAAAGGTTCGGAACGGTACAATAAAACAGAAAAACAATTTGCTGAAATAGGAGTTTCTATTGAATACCTGCCTTATACAAAAGGTGTTTCTACTACAGATATAAAAAATAAATTAAAGTAATAATATATTGGTTGTGATTCTTCTTATGAATATTTTACATATTGCGCACTTAAAAAATAATCCGTTCAACGGTGTTTGTGTTGTTGTTCCCGAACATATTAAAGCTCAGGGAAAATTTGAAAATGTTGCTTTTTTAAATGTTAATTCCGAAGATATCGCAGGTATTTCTCCGCAATATCATTATAATGATAAATTTTCTTTGAAAGATTTAAAATCGCCTTTTAATTCACCGGATCTGGTTGTTTTTCATGAAACATATTTCCCTCCTTATTTAAAGATTTCTAAAGAATTAAGAAAATTTAATATACCTTATATTATTATTCCGCATGGAGAATTAAAAGAAGAAACACAAAAACATAAACGTTTTAAAAAACTCGTTGCTAACATTTTGTTATTTAATAAGTTTTTTAACAATGCAGATGCAATACAGTGTCTGTCAGTTCGAGAGCTGGAATCTACACATTTTGGAAAAGATAAATTTATTGGTACAAACGGGATCAATATACCTTCCAAATGCAAGGATGAATTTAATTCGGATAAAATTAAATTTATTTATATCGGAAGACTGGATCCTTATACTAAAGGAATTGACATGTTGTTACAAGCTGTTAAAAATTCAAAAGATTATTTGCTTTCCAATAATGTTTCATTTGATATATATGGTCCAAATGTTAAAGGCTGGTATGATTTGTTAGTTTCAAATGTTAAAGAAAATTCTCTTGAAGATATTATAAATACTCACGAACCCGTTTCAGGTGAAGAAAAAGAAACAGCACTTCTGGACGGAGATATTTTCATTCAGACTTCCAGATCCGAAGGAATGCCAATGGGAATACTTGAAGCTATGAGTTATGGAATACCATGTTTAGTAACTAAAGGGACTTCTTTAGGAGAAATTATAAGTGACAGCAATTCCGGATGGGTTGCTGAAACAAATGTAGATTCTATTCAAAATGTAATTCGTCTTGCAGTTGAAGATAGAAAAAATTATTCAACAAAAGGTGCTAACGCAAGACAGTGTGCAGAAAAAAATTTTTCCTGGTATATTATTACAAAAAATACATTAAATAAATATAAAGGATATATTAGATAATGGTTTTGTTTTATGGTTCATGTTGTATATCTATATTATTAGCGTTTTGGGCTGAGAAAAAGAACAGATTTTTTCCTGTTTTATTAATAGCTTTGATTTTATCAATAGTTTGCGGATTCAGAAGTATCGAAACCGGTACAGATACAAAAAATTATTATAATTATTTGAATCAGATAGTTAATGGAAGATCCGGATTGTTTGAAGAAGGATTTGAAGAATTTATTAGATTTTTATATAAATACCTTTCTTCAGTCCAATTGGTTATATTTGCTTTTTCGTTGATTACAAGCAGTTTAATAGTTTTTCGATTATGGGAACTCAGGAAACTTGGATCGTTTCCATTTATGATTTTTATATATTTTTCCTGTTTCTATCCTCAAAGCTTTAATATTGTTCGTCAATATCTGGCTTTAGCTATTGTTTTTTGGGCAACAAGATTTATTGATAAAAAACGATATATTATTTTTTTGATTTTTGTACTTATTGCAACTTTATTTCACACTTCTGCTGTTATTAGTGTCGGTTTGCTATATCTGCAGATTGCAGGACAGCAAAAAAAATATACGTTAAAAAAATTCCTTTTTGTTTCATCAGGCTTTTTGGCATTAATGATTTTTGCTTATTTAATGTCTTCCGTTCTTTTAGGGGAATACGGCAATTTCTTCAGAATTGTTGGTAAAGCAAGAATAAATCTATTTACAATGATTTATGTATTCTTAGGTGTATTTTACTTTATAATCATGGTTTCCGGTAAAAAAGGTGAAAATTATACAGAAGAATTATTATATACTAAATTTTATATAATTGGTTTATTTTTATCAGTAATTGGATTTTTTATGGATCAGGCAGGACGACTGGGTTTGTATTATTCTATTTTCCAGATGCCTTTTGTAGCTTTTTCGACCAGAAACAAAAAAGTATCATACTTGTATAAATTTATGTTCATTATTATGCCTTTATACAATATAATAATAAAGGTTGGAGTAAATGGCGAATCCGGTATTATGCCGTATGTTTTTCAAATAAAGTAATATTTTTATATTTGTAAGGAAAGGGTTTACTGTTAATGGAACAATGTCAAGTTACTGTTGTATGTATGGCATATAATCAGGAATCTTATATTGAGGATGCATTAAAAGGTTTTGTTTCACAAAAGACAAATTTTCCTTTTAAGGTTCTGGTTCATGATGATAAGTCTACAGACACCACCGCTCAGATAATTAAAAAATACGAATCTTTATACCCGGATATTATAGTAGGTCTTTACGAAGATGAAAACTTATATTCAAAAGGTGACGGTGTATTACATTCTGCCATTTCTGCACATGTTGATTCAAAATATGTCGCTTTATGTGAAGGCGATGATTACTGGACTGATTCTTATAAACTTCAAAAACAATACGATGCCATGGAAAAAAATCCTGATGTTGATATTTGTGCATGTGCCGGTAAAGCAATAAACGCAACGACTAATGAAATATTGCATGAAGTTAAACCAAAAGAGAAAGACTGTATAATACCTCCTGATGAAGTTATTGCAGGTAAAGGCGATTATGTTATAACAGCCGGGTTATTTATGAAGTCTGATATTTATATTAACGGATTGCCATACTGTAAAAATTTTTTTGTTGATTATATTTATCAGATAGCCGGTTCTTTGAATGCAGGTATGTTATTTTTAAGTGATTCCATGTGTAATTATCGAATGTTTGCCAAAGGGAGCTGGACTGTTTCCACGAAGAACAAAAGTCGAATAATTCTAAATAACATGATTATTGATATGTTAAAAAAAGTTGATATAAATACAAATTATAAATTCACAAAATCCATTAATAAAGAAATATCTCATTTAAAATACACTAATAATTGGATGTCAAAAAAATATTTAAAGGCCGTATTTTCAAAACATTTTCTTTGTATGCCTTTAAAAAATAAATTAAAAATAATTTTTAAAAAGAATAAATAGTTATTTTGAGAGGGTATAATAATGAAAAAAATTTTGGTAACACAATCCTCAATGCCTGATTTTGAAGAATATTGTCAGGAAATCAAAGAATTATGGGATAGTCACTGGCTTACAAACTCCGGTTCAAAGCACAATGAGTTTCAGAGATTACTTGAAGAAAGGCTTGAAGTTCCTCATGTAACTTTGTATACAAACGGTCATCTTGCTCTTGAAAATATTATTTCTTCATTTAATTTTCCAAAAGGAGCAGAAGTAATTACAACTCCTTTTACTTTTGCATCTACTACTCATTCTATTGTTAGAAATGGTTTGACCCCGGTATTTTGTGATGTGAATGATGAAGATTATACAATGGACGTCTCGAAAATAGAATCATTAATTACCGATAAAACATGCGCTATCCTTCCTGTCCATGTATATGGAAATATATGCAATGTCTATGAAATTGAAAGAATTGCAAAAAAATATGATCTTAAAGTAATTTATGATGCAGCTCATGCATTTGGCGTAAAATATGACAATAAAGATATTGCATCTTTTGGTGATGCATCGATGTTTAGTTTTCACGCTACTAAAGTATTTAATACCATTGAAGGCGGAGCCTTATGTTACAAAGATGATTCTCTTGTCAGCAAACTTAATGATTTAAAAAATTTTGGAATTCATGGTACAGATAATGTAGAGTATGTTGGCGGAAATGCAAAAATGAATGAATTTCAGGCTGCAATGGGAATATGTAATCTTCGTCATCTTGATAGTGAAATTTCCAAACGCGAAAAAGTTGTTAAGAGATACAGAGAAAATTTAAGTAATACAGACGGTATAGTATTATGCAAAGAACAGTACGGTGTTATTTCAAATTACGCTTATTTTCCTGCTGTATTTAACGAAAAAGAATTTGGATCCGGCAGAAATGATGTTTTCGATTTTCTTGCTGCTAATGATATTTGTGCAAGAAAATATTTCTATCCATTAACTAATTCATTTAATTGTTATAATGGTAAATTTGATGTCAATGATACTCCGGTTGCTCTTCATTACAGTAAAAGAATTCTGACGTTACCATTATATGCAGATTTAGAAATCAGCGACGTTGACAGAATCTGTGATTTGATTTTAAAATTAAAAAAATAAAGGAGATTAATTAATGAAAGGCATTATACTTGCCGGTGGTTCCGGTACAAGACTATATCCTCTGACAAAAGTAACATCAAAACAGTTATTGCCAGTATACGACAAGCCTATGATTTTTTATCCGCTTTCCACTCTTATGCTGGCAGGTATCAGGGAGATTTTAATCATATCCACTCCAAGTGATACATCGCGTTTTAAGGAACTTCTAGGCGACGGTTCAGGAATGGGTATAAAGCTATCATATGCTGTTCAGCCTTCACCTGACGGATTAGCTCAGGCATTTATTATTGGAGAAAAATTTATTGGCAATGATTCATGTGCTTTGGTTCTTGGCGATAATATATTTTACGGTGGGTGGTTCAGAAAAAATCTTTCTGAAGCAGTAAAAAATGTTGAAGAAGGAAATGCGACTATTTTTGGTTATTATGTTCGTGATCCGGAAAGATTCGGCATAGTGGAATTTGATGATCATAAAAAAGTTATTTCAGTTGAAGAAAAACCAAAACATCCAAAATCAAATTATGCTATTACAGGCTTATATTTTTATCCTGCCGGCGTCAGCAATATTGCTAAAAAAGTAATACCATCAGATCGCGGTGAACTTGAAATTACTGATCTTAACAGAATTTATCTTGAAAATAACAGCCTTAAAGTTCAAATTTTAGGTCGCGGCTTTGCCTGGCTTGATACAGGAACAATGGAAAGCTTAATGGAAGCATCATCTTTTGTAAGAACAGTTCAAAATACTCAGGGAGTATTGATTTCAGCACCTGAAGAAATTGCATATCATGAAAAATGGATAAGCAAAGAAGCTCTTTTATTAACTGCTGAACAATATGGAAAATCCCCGTACGGTGAACATTTAAGAAAAGTAGCTGAAGATGTATTTGTATTTTAGAGGTGGTAATTATGACAATTATAGTAACAGGAGGAGCCGGTTTTATTGGTTCTAATTTTATTTTTCATTTGTTAAGTAAATATAAAGACTACAGAATAGTTTGTCTGGATAAACTTACCTACGCAGGAAATCTTTCAACACTTAAACCGGTAATGAATAATCCTGCTTTTAGATTTGTAAAATTAGACATATGTGACAGATCAGGTGTATATAGATTATTTGAAGAAGAAAATCCTGACATAGTTGTCAATTTTGCAGCTGAGTCACATGTTGACCGATCAATTGAAAATCCAGAAATATTTTTGATGACAAATATATTAGGTACTCAGGTTTTGATGGATGCATGCCGTAAGTATGGTATTAAAAGATATCATCAGGTTTCTACAGATGAAGTATATGGAGATCTTCCTATTGACAGACCTAATCTTTTCTTTACAGAATCTACACCGATCCATACAAGCAGTCCTTATAGTTCGTCAAAAGCGTCAGCAGATCTGCTTGTAATGGCTTATCATAGAACTTATGGTCTTCCTGTTTCAATTTCAAGATGTTCAAATAATTACGGTCCTTATCATTTCCCTGAAAAATTAATTCCGCTTATGATAGTGAATGCACTGGCAGACAAACCTCTTCCTGTCTATGGACAAGGTTTAAATATCAGAGATTGGCTTTATGTAGAGGATCATTGCAAAGCTATTGACTTGATAATTCATAAAGGGAAAGAAGGAGAAGTTTATAATGTCGGCGGACATAATGAAATGAAAAATATAGACATTGTTAAACTTGTATGTAAGGAATTAGGAAAACCGGAAAGTTTAATAACATATGTTGCGGACCGAAAAGGTCATGATATGAGATATGCTATTGATCCAACTAAAATTCACAATGAATTGGGATGGCTTCCGGAAACAAAGTTTGAAGACGGGATCAAAAAGACAATTAATTGGTATCTGGAAAATCAGGATTGGTGGAAAGAAATCCTCGCAAGAGAAAACATTTAATTTTTTTTCAAAGCTACGCTTTTAACAAGCAGAGGCGGGGGATATCCTCTGTGTTGTTAAATTTTTAAATGAAAAAGCCGACATTTTCGCTTTTTTTCAGCAGGTAAAGTCGGCTTAAAATTAATATTACATCATTGTAGTTTCAAGTTTTTTTAAAAGTTCTGTTTCGTTATGTTCTTTTTTTGATTGTTCTTTTATAGTTGAAATGCTAATTCCTTTTTCTTTGCCATGAATCAACCATCTGGTTAATTGATACAGCCATGCAAAAGGCTTCAGCCATTTGTGCTTCTTTAATGTTTTCCAGGTTACGCATCCTGTCCTTTGCATATATGCAATGCCTTTAATCGGATTCTTGACTGATCTTAATACAGTAATGGCAGCACCGCCCTGAGAATCTTTTTTCCCAAAATTCCCTCGTTCAAGAATATATTCGATCAGATCATCACAAATACTGTCGTTTTCCAGTTCTTTATACCAAGTAATATCAGCATTTAAGCCAAGATAGCATTTACACATTGCTGTTGTAGCTATAGCAAGTTTTTTCATTCCAATCTGCTCTGCTTTATATGAAAAATCATTATACCAAAGTTCATCAGTCAGATTTTTTTCAACAAAGCACATCCAGTCTATTATTTGTCTTAAACCTAATCCGGTTCCTAAATGCTGATTAATATGTGCAAGCAGCACAAGACCGTTTTCGACAGTTGGTAAAATTGAAGCGCTGTAATTTTTCAGCTGAATACTAATTTTTTTTTCAATTCCTTTATATACAAAATTATCCAAAATGTCATTTTGTTTTTTATTACTGCTAGTCGAAAAATAATTATGAAGTTCTATAGGTATTCCTTTCGGAGACTTAAATTTTATATGTCTATGATAATTATCAGGAGATTCTTTGGTTTGATATCCTTTATCTTTTAATGTTGTATACGCTTTTTCGAAATCATCAGGCTGAACAATTATATCGATATCTCCCATACATCTGTATTCCGGAACAGTGTAGTATATTGCAGCCGAAACACCCTTTAAGATTACTGCAGATATATCGGCAGCTTCTAAAACAGAAAGCATTTTTTGCTGTTCAGACATTATTAAATGAAACCTCTGTATGTTTTTTGCAGTCAGCTGCAGTTGTTTTATCTTTTCAGTTTGATTAATATTTGTAAAGTCCAAATAGTCAGTAGGAATTGCATATACAGCCTGATTTTTAAGTTCATCTGAAATTATTTTCCATTCTTTTTCATCAAGAGATTCACATTTTTTCATATGAAGAGCGTTTGAAAGAATTTTTAATAATTTTTGATTTTCATTTGATATCATTACTTTTCATCTCCATATAATATATATATATATTATATTAACAGTAAATCATTAATATTTCAATACATTTTTTTACTTAAAATAATTTGCTGTTTTTTCAGTTTTATTCTTTACCGGCTTTATATAGATTTTTATTATTCTTAACAGACAGGAGAAATTATTTTTGAAAACAAGTAACAAAGTTATGATAAACGCTCTTTGGCGACTGGCAGAAAGATTTGGTGCAAGAGCGGTTGCTGTTGTAGTAGAAATTGTTATTGCAAAGATTGTTGGTCCGGATAGCTATGGTACTATAGCATTAATTACAGTTTTTACAACTGTTTTACAGGTTTTTGTGGACAGTGGCCTCGGAAATGCGCTTATTCAAAAGAAAGATGCTGATGATCTTGATTTCTCAACAGTGTTTTATGTAAATATAGTTATATGTTCAGTTCTTTATATTCTCATGTTTTTATGTGCGCCTTTAATTGCTTCATTTTATAATGATCCGCTTCTTACTCCTGTAATCAGAGTATTAAGTCTTGTGGTTGTGATTTCCGGATTAAAGAATGTTCAGCAGGCATATGTTGCACGAAATATGTTGTTTAAAAGATTCTTTTACGCTACGCTGGGCGGTACTATAGGTGCTGCAATTGTAGGTATTACATTGGCTAAACTCGGATATGGAGTATGGGCTATAGTAGGTCAGATGCTTTTTAACACTACAGTGGATACACTGATTTTATGGCTCACTGTTAAGTGGAGACCAAAAAAGATGTTTTCTTTTCAGCGATTAAAAAAACTGTATTCATTCGGTTGGAAACTTTTGGTTTCAGCTCTTATAGATACAGTTTTTACAGATATTAATCAGCTTATAATTGGAAAAAAATATTCAAAAAATGATCTCGCATATTATAATCAGGGTGTAAAATATCCGTCCTTTTTAGTCTCTACTATTAACGTGTCCATTGACAGTGTACTTCTTCCATCTATGTCTGATGTTCAGGATGATGTCAATAAAGTAAAATCCATGACAAGACGAGCTATCAAAATGACTAGTTTTGTAATCATGCCTATGATGTTTGGTTTTGCTGTTTGTTCTGAATCAGCAGTAAGTTTGCTGCTTGGTGAAAATTGGCTTCCTTGTATACCATATTTGAGAATATTTTGTATTACTTATGCTTTTTATCCTATTCATACTGCTAATCTTAATGCAATAAAAGCTTTGGGACGAAGTGATTTGTTTCTGATTCTTGAAATTATAAAAAAGGGAGTTGCTGTAATTTCAACTATAATAGCTCTTATATACGGTCCTCTTGCTATGGCATACAGTTTCCTTTTTGCTTCATTTATTAATCAAATAATCAATTCATGGCCTAACAAAAAACTACTGAATTACAGCTATATTGAGCAGTTTAAAGATATGCTTCCTCATATTTGTTTGTCCGCTGTAATGGCCTTACTTGTATATTGTATTTCCTTCTTGAATTTAAATAATATACTTATTCTCTGTTTGCAAATTTTTGCAGGAATAATCATATATATTGCAGGAAGTATTGTTTTTCGTTTGGAATCTTATACATATCTTCTTAATTTGTTAAAAGGTTTTGGCATTAAACTAAAAAAATAATTTTACTTGTTTATATTTTATGAAAGGCAGTTTAATATAATGAAAAAAATATTACTATTAGGAGGATCTTCACAACAGGTAATTGCAATTGAAACTGCAAAAAAATTAGGTTTATATACAGTTTTATGTGACTATCTCCCTGATAATCCCGGACAATATTCAGCTGATAAATTTTATCTCGTAAGTACAACCGATAAGGATGCTGTTTTAAAAGTTGCTGAGGATGAAAAAGTTGACGGTGTTGCTGCTTATGCATCTGATCCGGCTGCACCGACAGCTGCTTATGTATGTGAAAAAATGGGACTTCATACAAATCCATGCAAATCCGTAGAAACTCTTTGCAATAAGGATATGTTTCGAAAATTTCTTTCTGACAACGGATTTAATGTTCCGAAGGCAGAGTCTTTTTCTGATGCTGAATCTGCAGTATCAGCACTGAACAGTTTTGATCTGCCTGTTATCATTAAGCCTGTTGATTCGTCCGGAAGCAAAGGTATTACAGTTCTGAAAAATCAGGAAGACGGAAAAAAAGCAGTTGAATTTGCATTTTCTTTTTCAAGATGCAAACGTATTGTAATTGAAACATTCATTGAAAAAGATCATCCGTTTCTGATCGGCGGAGATATATTTATATGGGACGGAAAAGTAATTATGTGGGGACTGCTCAACTGTTACCGTGACGCAAATGTAAATCCTCTGGTCCCTGTTGGAAAAAGTTATCCTCCGATAATTTCAGATATATATCTGAATTCTATAAAAAAAGTTTTGCAGGATCTTGTTACCGGACTAGGTATTCAGTACGGCGCCATGAATGTTGAGCTGGTTACCGACAAGTCGGGCAAAGTTTACCCGATCGATATTGGTCCGAGAAACGGCGGTAATATGATTCCTGATCTGCTTGGTTACATTTTTGATGCAGACGTGGTAGAAATGACTGTAAAAGCAGCAATGGGTGAGATCCCTGCTCTTACTGTTCATGAAGGAAAACCGTTTTATGCCACTCATAATATTCACAGTGATAAAAACGGTATATATGATCATGTATATTATTCGCCGGAAATTGAACCGTTTATAATAAAAAAATGTGAGTATAAAAAGCCCGGAGACCCTGTTGAGTATTTTGACAATGCAGCAAAAGCTCTGGGAATAGTATTTTTTAAGTTCGACAATGAAGACAGCATGAAGAAATATCTTGAGAATATCAACGATTATATCAGACCCGTTTTAAAGTAAAGTAGATTTATTATTTTTTTATGCTGCACGCAGGAGGTATATTATGAAAGAATTTGAAGGAAAAAAGCTTTTGGTTTTAGGCGGTGTTAAGCTTGCATGTGATATAGTGGAACATGCAAAAGCATTGGGCGCTTATGTAATAGTTGCTGATTACAATGAAGATTCACCTGCAAAACAGGTTGCTGACAAGGGTGAATTGATAAATGCAATGGATGTGGATGCTATTACAGAGTACTGCAGAAAAGAACATGTTGATGGTGTTACAACAGGATTTGTTGATATTTTAATGCCGATAGCTTATGAAGTTTCAAAAAGACTTGGTCTGCCATGCTACTGGACTCCTAAAATGCTTTCAATGGCAACCAACAAAATAGATTTTAAAGAAACATGTGAGCAATTTGATATTCCTGTTCCTAAAACATATCTTATCGGTAATGAAATTACTGAAGAGGTTGCTTCAAAGATCAATTTTCCTGTTTTTGTAAAACCGCTTGATGCCAGCGGCTCCAGAGGTGCAGGTGTCTGCAGAAATATGGATGAACTTAAAACTCAGTTTGAGGATGCTTTAAGCTATTCATCATCAAAAAATGCTATTATAGAAGACTATATTACAGGAAGAGAGTTCCTTCTTGATTATATCGGAGTTGACGGAGAATGGCGTTTATTGTCAATGTTCGACAGATATATGTGCGATGACAGAGGAAGTGCGATCAACTATTCCAACATTTCAATGGCTCCTTCAAAGAAAATTGATAATTACCTGAATACAGTAAATGACAAAGTAACAAAAATGTTCAAGGAACTCGGATTTGAAAACGGACTGATCTTTCTTCAGGGACATACTGAAGGTGACAGGATCACATTTTATGAAATGGGTGCACGTCTCGGCGGTTCCTTCTACAATCTGGAGCAGGCATATCTCGGATACAATCCTGTTGACATGATCGTCAGATGTGCTCTTACAGGAAAAATGACAAATGATTTTTCAGATATTCCGTATGATGTTGCTGATTTCAAAAAGAAGGCAGTTGTGTGCAACTATTTATTAAAGGGTTCAGATGAAACAATTGCTGAAATTGACGGACTCGAGGAAATGAAAAAGCTGCCATCATATGTTTCATCAATTTTACAGCGCGGTATAGGTTTCCATTATACAACTGACAGAACAGTAGACAAACCTGTTATCTGTGTATATCTGTTGGCTGATGATGATAAACAGCTTAAAGAAGACCTGAACAAGCTGAACAGCATTTTTGATGTAAAAAACAGCGAAGGCAAGTCTTTACTGATGCAGAAATATGATCCTGATAAATTATAATAAATTAAATACTTTTAAAAACATTATTTTGCAACCTTTTTGTAATAATCTGCATCTAATTATAGGATGAAATCATGATTATTGCGAAACAGAGGATATCCTCTGTATTGTTGCATGACTGAGTATTAAATATATTTATAGTTTACCTGATCATATTGAGGAATATATTTATAATAACAAATTATTTTGAATGAGGAGATTAATTATGAAAGTTACTATTATTGGCGGTGGAAATTTAGGTACCCTTATGGCAGCTTCATTTGCAAGCAAAGGAAATGAAGTTACCATTCAGACTTCCAAACCTGAAAAATTTTCAAAAGAACTTGAAGTTTACAACAACGAAGATAAGCTTCTTTTTAAAGGAACAGTTGCAAAAGTAACAAACAGCTGGGAAGAGTCAGTTAAAGATGCTGAACTTATCTGGGTTGTCGTTCCTCCGCAGCTTTTTATTGAAACTGCAAATGCAATGGAACCATATGTAAAAGCAGGACAGATGGTTGGTATCGTTCCCGGAGCCGGTGCTGCAGAATTTGCGTTTAAGAAATTAATTGATAAAGGAATTATGTTCTTTGGACTTGCCAGAGTTCCAAGTATTGCCCGTCTGAAAGAATACGGAAAATCAACATATATGCTTGGACCTGCACCGGAGTTGCTTATCGGAAGCATTCCTGCAAATATTTCAGGAAAAATCTGCGATGCAATACAGCCTTTATTTGATATGAACTGCAGACCGGTAGCAAATTACCTTGTAATTGCTTTTACACCATCAAATCCTGTACTTCATACATCAAGAATTTATGGTATGTTTAAAGACTATATTCCGGGAAATCATTACCCTGAAAATGAATTATTCTATGAGAAATGGACTATAGACGGCGCAGAAATTCTTTTAAACTGCAGTGATGAACTTCAGTATCTCTGCAAAGCGCTTCCTATGGACATGAGAGATGTTGAATCCATGCAGTTCAGACACGGTATAAAAACTCCTGAGGAACTCGCTGCAAAAATATGTTCTCTTGACCGTCTTAAAGGTCTTTATTCTCCGGTTGTTAAAGAGGAACTTGGATACGTACCTGATTTTAATTCCAGATATTTTGTTTCAGATTTTCCATTCGGAATTAAAATCATGATCGAAGTTGCTGATTTATTTGATGTTGACACTCCTCAGATGGATGTGATCTGGAAATGGTATGAAAAAGTTCAGCCTGAGAGAGCTAAACATTCTTTCGAACTGAATATGACTAAGGAAGAATTTATTAATTTCTATATGGGCTGATTTTTATAGATAATTTCAAGGAAAGTGAGGAACTTTATGAAATCTGGCAGTAATAAAAAAGGATTCAACAGAGTGCTTAATACAGGTGATGTTCTTGTCGTAGCATTTGGTGCAATGATTGGCTGGGGATGGGTTGTTTCTTCAGGCGGATGGATTCAGAAAGCAGGAGTACTTGGTACTGTTTTAGGATTTTTGATAGGCGGAATAATGATTTATTTTGTAGGCCTTATATATGCTGAGCTTACAACTGCAATGCCAAAATGCGGCGGTGAACATGTATTCAGTTATAAAGCATTCGGAAAGGCCGGGTCCTTCGTCTGCACCTGGGCAATTATTTTAAGCTATATTGGAGTTGTATGTTTTGAAGCGTGTTCATTCCCAACAGTCTTACAATATATTTTTCCCGGCTTTTTAAAGGGTTATTTGTATACTGTCGCCGGTTTTGATGTATATTTAAGCTGGCTTGTAGTTGCAATTCTCGTAGCAGGCGTTATTACTGTTGTTAATATAAGAGGAGTTAAAGCAGCTGCTATACTTCAGACCGTATTAACTATATTTATAGCTTTTTCAGGTATTTTACTTATAGCAGGATCTGCTATAAAAGGTGATATTTCAAATCTTGACGGACAGGTCTTTGGCGGTGATTCCACTAAAAGTATTATTAAATCAACGCTTTCTGTTGCAGTTATAGCACCGTTCTTCCTCTTTGGATTTGATGTTATTCCTCAGGCAGCTGAAGAAATCAAAGTTCCTTTGAAGAAACTCGGTAAGCTTCTTATATTAAGTATTGTTCTGGCTGTTGCTTTCTATGGTCTGGTTGTTTTTGCAGTCGGATATGCAATGAATAAATCTGATATTGACAGTTCTGTCAGCATTTCAGGTCTTGTAACAGCTGACGCAATGGCAAAAGTATTTAACAGTTCTGTTATGGCAAAGGTACTGATACTGGGCGGACTTTGCGGTATCCTTACAAGCTGGAATTCATTCCTTATCGGCGGAAGCAGAGCAATGTATTCTTTAGCTGAGGCTAAAATGATCCCTGATTGTTTTTCATCACTTCATCCTGAATTCGGTACTCCGTTATTATCTACAATTCTTATCGGATTATTATCTATGATAGCACCTTTCTTTGGAAGAGCAATGCTTGTCTGGATATCTGATACTGCAAGTCTTGCATGCTGCTTTGCTTATTTTATTGTGTCACTTTCTTTTATTAAATTACGTAAAATCGATCCTGATATGAACAGACCTTATAAAATAAAGCATTACAGATTTGTAGGCGTTATGGCAGTTCTTCTGACCGGTCTGATGGTTGCTATGTATATTCTTCCTAATACCGGATGTACTTTACTGCCTCAGGAATGGGTTATAGCAGGAATCTGGATCGTACTCGGTCTTGTATTTTCAGTTTTATGTAAAATTAAATACAAAGAAGAATACGGCGTTCTGGTTTTATCTGAACCTGTTGAGTAATTTTAATTCTGTATTGTTTTTTACCGCAGTAAGTTTATTGTCTTGCTGCGGTAATTTTATATGCAAAAACAGTATTTGATATTTATGCAGATTTTTGTGATAAAAGAGAGTCAATATTGACTTTAGTCAAATAATATGATAAAATAAAAAAATATTATTGATAATTCAAAACACTGCTATTATCACGCTGAAGCATGTATTAACCTTAGTGCTGCTGTTTTTGTGTGATTTTAAATTTTGGAGGCTATTGTGAAAGAATACGGCGGTTATATTGAACTTGATAAATATAGTTTACCAATGCTTCACGAAAAAGCTGTTTTGTTAAACAGCGGAAGAAACGCACTGGTTTATCTTTTTGAATCTAAAAAAATATCCAAAATAGCCCTTCCATACTTTTTATGTGACAGTGTACCAAATGTCTGCAAAAGGGAAGGCGTTTCATACAGTTTTTATCATATAAACAAAGATTTTATTCCTGAAAACATCAATTTGCAGGATGACGAATGGCTTTATCTTGTAAATTATTATGGTCAGCTTTCAGAAGAATATATACTTTCTGTCAAGAAAAAATATGACAGAGTTATAGTCGACAATGCCCAGTCATATTTTTCAGTCCCTCTTAAAAATATTGATACTTTGTATACATGCAGAAAATTTTTTGGTGTTGCTGACGGTGCTGTATTATATACTGACAAAAAAATTGACCGCGAGCTTGATGTTGATGAGTCATTTGAAAGAATGCATTTTCTTCTTGGAAGATTTGAACGTACTGCTTCAGAATTTTACAGTGAATATGCTGACAATAATCACATGTTTGCTGATGAACCTTTAAAACAGATGTCAAAACTTACCGCAAATCTTCTTCATGCCGTTGACTATGATGCCATTAAAAAACGCAGAAACGATAATTTTAAAATCTATGATGATGAATTGTCAGATATAAACGGTCTGAAACTTCATTTACCTGACGGTGCATTTGCATATCCTTTTTTAGTTGAAAACGGTTTTGAATTAAGAAAATATCTTCAGTCATTAAAGATATACATTCCTTTGCTGTGGCCTTTTGTCAGAACTGCTGCAGGTGAGGAAAGCACTGAAGCAAAAATGGCTTCAGATATCCTGCCATTGCCTTGTGATCAGCGGTATTCGGATGAGGATATAAAATATATAATACATATAATCAAAGAAAAGATACTTTGAGGAAAAAATATTGGGGTATAACTCCAGGAGGTATTAGATTATGGCAATTTTATTAACAGGAGCAACAGGTTTTATCGGTTCTCATACTGCTGTTGAATTTATCGCACAAAACAACGAAGTTGTAATTGTAGATAATCTTTTTAACAGTGATAAGTCTGTAATAAACAGAATTGAAGCGATCACAGGTGTTCGTCCTTCATTTTATGAAATTGATGTTGCTGACAAAAAAGCTCTCAGAGAAGTGTTTACAAAACACAATATCGAATCTGTAGTTCATTTTGCTGGATATAAAGCAGTTGGTGAATCTGTAAAAATTCCGATCGCCTATTACAGAAACAATATTGATACAACTTTAACTCTGCTTGAAACAATGAACGAGTTTGGATGTAAAAATATTATATTCAGTTCATCAGCTACTGTATACGGTACATCTGAAAATGTTCCTTTCAAAGAGGATTCAGAAGAACTTGGATGTACAAATCCTTATGGCTGGACAAAATTTATGATCGAACAGATCCTTAAAGATGCTTCATTTGCTGACAAGGATATGTCCGTTGTTCTTTTGAGATATTTTAATCCTATCGGCGCTCATGAATCAGGAATGATCGGCGAAAAGCCAAATGGAATTCCAAATAATCTTATGCCGTATATCACTCAGGTAGCCGCAGGTATCAGAGACCATCTTTCAGTATTTGGAAATGATTATCCTACACATGACGGTACAGGTGTAAGAGACTATATACATGTTGTAGATCTTGCTAAAGGACATGTTGCTGCTTATAACTACTGCAAAGAAAACAAGGGCTGTGAAGTATTCAACCTTGGTACAGGTGTCGGCTACAGTGTTCTTGATATAGTCAAGGCTTTTGAAGAAGCAAACAATATTAAAATTCCATATGAGATCGCACCAAGACGTTCAGGAGATATTGCTGTATGTTATGCTGCTACAGATAAAGCATCTGAAATTCTTCACTGGAAAACTGAAAAATCAATTATTGATATGTGCCGCGATTCATGGAGATGGCAGCAGAGTGAATGGGCTAAATAATTTTTTACCCTGGAAAAAATTAACCCCGGTTATGAATAACCGGGGAATTATTTTCAAAGCTCTGCTTTTAACAAGCAGAGGCGGGGGATATCCTCTGTGTTGTTATAATTTTGTTATGCCTAATTTGTTCATCATATCTGTAAATTGTGTTTCTTTCTTTGAAATTGCAACAGCATCTGAAACAGATATGTTTTTTTGACGGGCATGCTTTATCCATCTGAAAATTTGATATATCCATGCGAAAGGTCTGAGCCATTTGTGCTTTTCAAGTGATTTCCATGTACTGCATCCGATGGATTGAATTCTCATTAAACCTTTGAAAGGATTTTTTAAAATTCTGATAGCAGAAACTGAAGAACATTCTGTTTTGTTTTTCCTTCCAAAATTTCCGTGGTCAATTATGTATTCCATCAGTTCGTCGCATGTACTGTCATCCAGATAGCTGTCGCACCATGTTATTGCACTGTTTAATTTAAGGTATTTTTTGCACATGGCTGTAGTAATCAAAGCAAGCTTTTTCATACCGATTTTTTCTGCATCTTTTGAAAAAGAATTTTCCCAGGTCATATCATCGAGATATTTTTCAGCAAAGCACATCCAGTCTGTTATTTGTCTCAGTCCAAGTCCTGAACAAAGATGATGGTTTATATGTTCGAGTAAAACAAGTCCGTTAATATTTGCCGGCAAAACAGAAATCTCATATTTGTAAAGCATTTTCTTTTCGCATTGAGTCAGAGAATCACTTATCATTTTATCGAGAATTTCTCCGTATTCTGCATTGCCGCCGGAGGAAAAATGATTATGAAGTTCTGTTTCTATTCCTTCATCGTTTGTGAATGCAATATGCCGGTTGAATTTTTCAGGAGTTTCATCTGACTTCAATCCGGCTTTTATTAATACTTCATATGCCTGCGTAATGTCTTCCGGTCTTACTATAATATCGATATCTCCCATACACCTTAGATGCGGGGAAGGGTAATTGATGGCAGCTGCGGCACCTTTGATAACTGCTGCAGGAATATCAGCGTCTGCCAGTGCGTTTAAAACTCTTTGCTGCTCATTCATTAATTTATAAAAAAACCGGATGTTTGAGGCTGTTAATTTAAGATAGTTTATCTGTTCACTTTTATCTACTGAACTGATGTCTATAATTTCTGAAGGAACGGCATACATCGTTTGCTGTTTAAGTTCTGATAATAAGTCATTCCATTTATCTTTTTCAATAATATGCTTGTTTTTATTATGCAGAGCATCTGCTAATATATCCAGCATTTGCATATCTTTTTCCGCGACCATTTTTTCACATCCTGTGTTTTATATTTGATATTGATTAAATAAACTGATATCATTATTATAACAGGATAATTCACGTTTTTCAATATTTATTGACCTGTATATCTTAAATGAGACAAAAATATAAATAAGAGGTGATCCTGATGCCTTTCAGAATAGTAAAAGGTGATATTACAAAAATAAAAGCTGACGCAATAGTAAATGCTGCAAATGAGTCTTTGCTTGGCGGAGGCGGTGTAGACGGTGCGATACACAATGCAGCCGGTTCTGAACTTCTTGAGGAATGCAGAAGTCTTGGCGGATGCAAAACAGGACATGCCAAAATCACACAAGGCTATAATATGCCATGTAAATATATTATTCATACTCCGGGACCTGTGTGGTGCGGTGGTATGTACAGTGAATCAGAACTTTTATATTCCTGCTATCAGGAATCTCTTATTCTTGCAAAGGAACACAACTGTGAAAGTATTACTTTTCCTCTTATTTCGTCCGGAATTTTCGGTTATCCTAAGGATAAAGCTCTTCTTGTAGCTGAGAAAGCGATCAAAGATTTTCTTACAGATAACGATATGGAAATAACTCTTGTTATTTATAACGATTCAAATGTGGAACTTGAAGCAGGTATTAAAGAAAGAGTTGACAAGTATATATCTTCTTCATTTAATAAACCATTGGAAATACGAGATGAATATAAGATATTCACAAAAAATACCGGAATTCTGAATTATGTAAATTGTTTGACGGATACTTACAGACAGAAAGAAAAACCACTGCATAAATTACATAAAGAGACCAAATCAGCCGGCAAAGAACGCCTTTCGGATATGTGTGAAGTCAGTGAAGATGTATCGGAAGTTGATACGTGTGATGAAGGCTTTAAAGTACTTGATATGTCTTTTTCTCAGACTTTGCTTGATATAATAGACAAAAAAGGACTTAAAGATTCCGATGTATATAAAAAAGCAAATATCGACAGAAGACTGTTTTCAAAGATCCGTTCTGATGTGAATTATCGTCCTAAGAAACAGACGGCAGTTGCTTTTGCTATTGCGCTGGAACTTGATATGAATGAAACAGCAGATCTTCTTTCCAAAGCAGGATTTATTCTGTCAAACAGCCTGTTGTTTGATGTAATAATAAAACATTATATTGAAGCAGGAAACTATGATATTTATGAAATAAATAATGTTCTGTTCAGTTACGATCAGACTCTGATAGGCGCATAATATTAAAATATTTTTGTCGCTTTTGAAGCGACCTTTATACCGATGTAATGAATTATAATAATAACAACGAAAGACAAATATAAATAAAAGTCTTAATTAAAATATTATAATAATTTTACGGAGGTAATAAATTATGAAAAAGGATTTTACAGAAATAGTTTTTATTCTTGATGAGAGCGGTTCTATGTTGAGTCTTCGAAGTGATACGATCGGAGGCTTCAATTCCATGATCGAAAAGCAGAAAGATGAAAACGGTGATGCTGTTGTTACAACTTTAATGTTCAGCCATGAAAGCAGAATCGTTCATGACAGAGTAAATATCAGTGAGATCGGGGAGATGACTGATAAAGACTATCGTCCTATGGGAAGTACAGCTTTATTTGACGCTGTAGGCGGTGCTGTAAGTCATATATCTTCAATTCACAAGTATGCAAGAGAAGAAGACAGACCGGAACATACGATCTTTATAATTACTACTGACGGAATGGAAAACGCAAGCAGAAAATATTCACAGGCAGAAGTAAAGAAAATGATCGAGGCAAAAAAGGAAGAAGGATGGGAATTTATTTTCCTCGGAGCTAATATAGATGCTGCACAGACAGCGTGCGATATAGGAATTTCCAGAGAGAGTGCGGTCGACTATGTTGCAGATTCTTTTGGTACAAAAACATTGTTCAAGGCTGTTTCATGTGCCCTTTCAAACGCAAGAATGGGAAAAAGGAATGATGAGTGCAGAAACTGGAGAGAAGAAGCGGATATGTATATGGAGTCAAAGAGAAAGAAATAATTTTTTTTAACAACACAGAGCTTTGAATAAAATACTAAATAGAAAAGCAGGGAATAACAATATCCTTATAGTTATTTCCTGCTTTTCTCTCTATTAATAATTGATTGACTGATAATACTGTGAATGTTATAATATAATAAGAAACTATATCAGATAGAAATTTTTCAAAGCTCTGCTTTTAACAAGCAGAGGCGATTTGTAGAATCGGTTCCCGCTCAGTCGGAGATTGTACTCCGACTGTTTGGTCAGATAGAACAAGTCGGATCGTAGCCATGTCGTTCTGTGAGCCAAGGAGT
>JAZQPR010000076.1:0-15703 GCA_045628605.1 Oscillospiraceae bacterium | reverse complement strand
TGGAATTGTCAAGAAATATGCAGTCGGAGAATACCCAAAATCTGAAATAGTCAGATATCAGGCAGCGTGAGGAGCGAGCTGCTTTGAAGTTCTTAGTGCCACAGGTGGTAGACCGCCTGTATTGAAGCTGTTGATCCTTTGGGTGTTGTAATAACCGAAGATGTATCGGAAGATGACAGTTTTAACTTCTTCACGCTTCATCCTGTAAGTCGGAATCTGATACAGCTTTTCTTTTTTCAGTGTGGCAAAGAAGCTCCCCATGCGAGCGTTGTCATAGCAGTGAGCGGTGCCGCTGAGGCTTTGAATGAGCCCGTTTGTAACAAGTTCCCTGCGGAAGGCATAGCTTGTATACTGGCATCCACGGTCACTGTGAAGGACAGTTCCGTCGAGCCTGCCGTACTTCTCACGCAGCTGTTTTACGGTGTCTATGCAGAGTTCTTTCTTCATATTATCACGCATTTCAAGAGCAACTATCTCGCCGTTGAAGCAGTCGAGGATCGGCGATACATAGAGCTTTCCGTCAGAACACTGAACTTCAGTGATATCGGTCAGAAGTTTCTTCAAAGGTTCATTTGCACTGAAATTTCTCTTAATCAGATTTTCTCTGTTCTGAGTTTCGGTATCAGCCTTTGTGATACCGTGAGGTCGGCGATGCCTGTGAATAAGCTCGGCTTCGCTCATAGTGCGGTATACTGTTCTGAGGCTGACATGAGTGCCTTTCTGTGCAAGAGCTGCCTGCATCCTTCTGACTCCGTAATTCTTGTTATCTGGATGCTCTGAAATAATTCCCTGTATTTTGACCAGAAGAAGCTGCCTTGCACCGGGCTTGCCCTGATTCCTGTGCCAGCGATAATATCCTGATTCGCTGATTTTCAGAAAGCTGCATATTGCTTTAGCTCCATACTTATTACGGAACTCATTGACGAACAGGTGTCGTTCGCTTGTCTTTACTTCTTCCGGTCTTTTGCGAAAAAAACGAGTGCATCCTTGAGAATATCATTTGCTTTACGAAGCTCGGCATTTTCACGCTCAAGCTCAAGATTACGCTGCTTAAGCTTTTCATCAGACATATGATACTTCTTAGCTTTGGCAGCGGCATTTCGCTTTGTACGCCAATCTGACAGTGTGTAAAACTGGATTCCTAACTGCTGTGCAGCCTTTTTCAATCCGATTTCATCCGAGAGCTTTAATGCTTCTTCTTTGAATTCTTTACTGTACTTCATAGTTGTTTTCCCTTTCCGGTTTTATCATTTATATTCTACCAGATTTTTGGGTGTTTGTCGACTGCTCTTTCAGTATAACACTTCAATATGAATTTGCAGTTTTTCGCCTTGACATTTCATGAGGGATACTGTATAATGCAGATAGGTATATATATGTATTTATTATATAGAGCAATCCAATAAGATTTGAACGGAGGGCGAATATGAAAAAGATTACCGCTGAAATCGACAGAATATTAATGGAACGGTTTGCAAAAGACAGCCTGATATCTTTGGCAACAGCCGTAGAGAATAAGCCGTATGTCCGTACAGTTGATGCTTTTTATGCCGATAGGGCATTCTACGTTTTGACATATGCATTATCCAACAAGATGAAACAAATAGCACGGAATCCCAATGTGGCTGTTTCAGGAGATTGGTTTACAGCGACCGGCAAGGGAATCACTCTTGGATATTTTTGTAAAGAAGAAAATAAAGAGATCGCGGAAAAAATGAGAACCTACTTTGCAGAATGGATAGACAATGGGCATAATAATTTCGAGGATGAAAACACGATCATTCTGCAAATCAAATTAGACAACGGAACGATTGTTGTCAATAACGAATGGATCGATATTGACTTTACAGAGTGAGCATTTCATGAAATACAGAAATGCAGGAGTATATGCGGAGAAATTGAAAATGACATATTGTGGTGTTGACTGCTGCAAAGAATGCAGAAGAATCGGTGACTGCGGCGATTGTGAAGCGTTCAGGAGCAAGACCGCAGACATAAAAAGAATGGGGATTTGGAGTGATTATTTGGATTTATGATCCCTGATATAGCATCTATACGCTTCTTTCCAGTTACGAAATTCTTTTCTGTAATATTCAAATACTCTACGATTCCACATGTCAGCATTGCAGTGAGAGGTATCAAACCATTTGCGCCGAAATTCATCTCGTGTGTATTTTTCCTCAATCCAACGGTATTCACTTATATCCCAGGAACAGTAATACTTTCTATACTGTTTTCCGTTTGGAACATCAGCAGCTCTCCGTACAGCAGCAGATGCTTGTCTTTTACCAAATCTGCTGTTTTGCTCTTTGATGTAAACTACTTTACTCTTTCTATGCTTATAGCTTCTGCTCATAAGCCGACACCTCCATGAATAATCGCAATCAGCTATGATGTTCCTTGTATTCTTCCAGCGCCGTGAGTAACAGCTTATTCACGCTCATCCCCCCTCATGATGTTCTTTACACCTATTCTATCAGATGTTGGGTGCCAAGTCAAGTATAATCTGAGAATTATGCAAATTTCACTGGGAAAACATGAAAATCTTGGCGCTGATTGCTGCGCTCCTACAAAATCAAATTTCTTCTTAAAATTATACTTGACATTACGTGCAATGTCAAGTATGATAAAATCACAACAGGAACATAAAAACCACAGACCGCGAAAGAGAGGTAAATCCTATGTTAAACAAATTCATGGTATCATGCAGAATGACCGCCGATCCCGAAATCATTAGTTCAGACCACTAGTTACAGTTAAATATATTAACGGAAGCCGTTTCTTCTATGTAAAAAGACAGACACCTCTCTTGTGGAAGTATCTGTCTTTCGTTTTCATAGCTCGCTGTTTTGGTCTTAATATAGTGGTTGATTCTATACTGCTATATTAGCGCCGCACTTTACAGGAGGATTTTTGATTTTTAATTACATTTTTCCTATTTTGATTTTTGATATTACTGCAGTGTCTTTGCATACATACTGTTTGAAATATGCAAGATCTGCAATATCAACTTCACCGCTTGAATCTATATCTGCAGCTTTGATATCATTAGCAGATATTCCTTTGCCTGTCATAAGATAAATGGAAAGCAATGTGAGATCAGTCAGATCTGCTACATTATCATGATTAAGATCTCCGTAGAAAATATCTTCTTCATTATTTACAGCTACGAGATTTAATCTGTTTGTTGTAAAAGTATTTTTATTGTCAAATTTAACGTTCGGGTTTATTCCGTCAAGAAGCGGATTGTCGCTTTCGTACATTGCAAGTGCGATTATTGCATTTTCATCTAGCTCGCCGTCATATTCAAATATAAAGGTCTTTTCATCTTCGTCATGGAAGGTGCCTTTTTCTATTTTCACAGGTTTTCCGAAGGATTTAATTTTGTTTCCGTCCTTGTCTGTGATCTCAGCACAGAGATCAATTCCAAAATAACATGGAGCTACACCTGTATTTTTGATTTTAACCTTGAGCTTGTTTCCGTTTCGTTTTGCAGAAGTCACTGTAAAGTTATACCCTATTCGGTTTACCATTTCATCAATTACATCCTTCTGTTCCTGATAAAATTTGTAACCGCAAAGACTGTCCTGGTCAAAGGCTGTTATAGTCAGGTGACCTATCTCGATACATTCGCGGAAACGGGTCTCTGTCCATTTTAAAGGACCGTAAGGACCGTTTGAGTTTTCAAGCATCATACTGTATGGTCCTGCGTTTTCTGCAAGCGCCGGAATATTTGCCTTGTATGAAAGTCTCAGGTTCCATTCTTCGTTTGAACTTCCTATAAGACCGTCATCACGTTTTGCAATTCCGAGTGAAAGTGCATATTCATATACTTCGCCAAACGCGTCTGACGGCACTGCTATAAGTGTTTCGTCAAAAGCATCACTGTAATATTTAAGCATATCCTTCTGGATTTCAACTGAAGGCATATCGCTTCCTATTACCTGTGAAAAATGCCATTCGCCCCAGTTGCCGAAAGGTCTGATGTCAATAAACTCAACCCTTTTGTCTCCGTCATAGTGTTCAGCTAAGGCTGATGCAAATTTTTTGCAGGCTTCAAGATATACAGGATCATCCCAGACCGGAACATCAAGTTCAATGCTTGTATCTTCCTTTAATTTTACCCTGTTCTTTTTAGCGCCCTTGTCATATATCCAATGCGGCACAAAATCATGTTCAGCACCGTAATTGTCATGTGATCCTTCGAGATGTGAATACGGAAGAATTCGAATGATATATGTCATGTTGTGCTTCCATGCTGCGGCGATCATGTTATCAATTTCTTCCCAGTTATATACATCTTCCGCAGGATTTATATCACTCCAGTAGTGAACACCGTTGCAGAGAGTTACTACATCCCATGAATGATTTTCCTTTGATCCTCCGATACCGTATTCATAATCAGATTCGAAAACTCCGGGGTGATATGTTGTAAGAACGAAACCTTTGTGCGGATTTGCAACAGGTTTTCCTGAAACTTCTGTTTCATATACAACTGTTGAAGGCGTATCAAAATCCTTGTCTTCGTCCGGATCTTCCGTTTTAGCCGGTTCTTTTTCAGCGAATAGCTCTTCAATTACCAGTTCAGCCATTTTATCAGCTCCGGCTGCGTTTGGATGAAGTCCGTCTTCTGTATAGTAATCCTGTGCTATAACATATGTGTTTTCAAGACAGTACACAAGCCATGAATGGAACAGATCCAGAATTTCGACCTGTTCTTCAGAAGCAACTTTTTCTGTTTCATCATAGAACCATTTTTTCTGGATGACAGGATACTGTGCACAGTCTTTCAGTTCTCCGTTTTCATGAACAAGGCACACTCTCATTCCTTTTGCCTTTGCACGTTTTACCATTTCGGTTATATTTTCTACATATGAAGTCGAGTCCGGATTATCTCTGTTTGCACTGTAAGCCTTGATATAATCATTTATTCCAACAGCAAGAAGGAAAATGTCATCGCTTTTTCCATAGTATTCTACTGTATCAAAAAAATTGCAGTCAAGCAGATGATTTGCACATATACCGCTGACAGACAGATTTCGAACATTGAATTTTTCTGTATCTACGTAGTTTTCGAGATACTGTCCCCATCCGCGATGTGCATCCTCTGATACATTGTAGTAGCTTGCAGCAGTTGAATCGCCGCATACCCATATCGTAGGTTTGGTTTGAGTACCTGTTGATATCTGTTCGATCTCAAGAGCGCTGATAGAAAAAGCAGTTCCTGATATACCTGCTGTAGCATAAAGATTCAGCTGTCCGTCAGTAACAGGAATCGAAAATGAATCAACAGCGTTATTTCCGGTCATAAATAAAATCTGTGCAAGACCTTCTGCAAAAATAGATGTTGATTCTACATTTCCGGTCGTTACTGTAATTTTGTATACTCCATTTGGAACATCTACGTTAAATGTATGAGCACTGCTTCCTGTTACAAATCTGACTGCATCACTTAAAGCACCGCTTCCTCCCGCAGTTACATTTTCCATCTTACTTGTATCTGAAAATCCATACCCTTTTGATGAACTGTATTCATCTGATGCTGAAACTCCAACATATCCGTCAGCTGTTCCAAGTCCTCCAAAGTCAAATTTTTTTGTACCAAATGATTCAGCAGCATTAATTACTGCTGTGTTTTTAAAAGCTGTGTACGGTACATAGGTAAGCAGCATCGAAACTGTTGATAAAACAGCTAAAAATCTTTTCATATTATCAACCCCGCTAATATAAAATGAAATGTTATTTATATTAATAATTATAGCATTGATAAAAACTATGAACAAGTATTTTTAACTAAGTTGCGTTATTTTGTATATAAGTTACATTTTACTTTCTTTTTGCATCAATTATAATTTTAACACCTAAAACAGCAGCAACAGCAAATCCTAAATATCCGAGCGAAATTCCGAACACTTTCGGTGTTCCTTCTGAAGTACACAATGTACTTGATCCGATAATAAGAGAAGCTGATATCAGTCCCATAACAAGTCTGCTTATAAGCTTTGAAATTTTATTTAAAATGGCTTCAGAACCGGTAAGATCGAGATTTAATTTAGTATGTCCCTTCAGGGTCGCTTTCATCAGATCATTGGCGGTTCCGGGAAGTTCAACTGCTTTTGTTCCTGATCCGAACATTGCAGCGAATTTGTTTTCGATTTCTTTCGTTATGTCAAACTCAGAAATAGTATCTGCAAGAATTTTATTCTTGGCTATTTCAATTATATTCAATTCAGGATACAATCCTGCAATTACGCCCTGTATGGTAAGTACTCCTCTTGCAAGCATGGATAAACCTTTTGGAATTGTAATATTATGATCTTTCATAAGTGCCAGCATATCGTTCAGCATAGCTGCCAGATCAATATCTCCCATATCAGATTCAAGGTATTTTTTCAGAATATTTTCTACATCTTCATAAAGCTTGCTGTAATTAATATTACCCTTGCATGCTCCCAGCGATACAATAACTGAAATTACATCATCAATATCATTTTTTACAACAGCTTTTACGGCCTTTTTAAAGAGCTTTCTGTCTTTTTGTGACAGTCTGCCCATCATGCCCATATCGATCCAGAATATTTCTCCGTTTTGAATTTTTATATTTCCCGGGTGCGGATCTGCATGAAAAAATCCGTCATCGAGGACCTGCTTCATATAGTTTTCAGTAAGAGTCGAAGCAAGTTTTTTGCGGTCAAGATTATCAGCATCGATTTTTTCATTTTCTCCGACTGAATATCCGTCTACAAAATCCATTACAAGGATCTTTGAATTAGTCATATTTGATTCGACTGCAGGACATGATACGCCTTCAACGTCTCTGCAGTTTTCGTAAAATTCATTTATATGACCTGCTTCTATCATGAAGTCAAGTTCTTCCTGTGAAATGACCCACATTTCTTCAATTACGTCAGAAATATTTATATTGTCACTGACAGGAATTATTTTAAGCATTTTAACTGCTTTTCTGATAAGGCTGATGTCCTGCGCCATTACTTCTTTTATTCCCGGACGCTGAACTTTGATAACTACTTTTTTTCCTGAATTTTTTAATATGGCCGTGTGAACCTGGGCTATTGAAGCTGATCCGACAGGTTTTTCATCAATATATTCGAACAAATTTTCAAGTGTATCTGAACATTCTGTTTCAATTACTTTTTTTACTTCTTCAAATTGAAGTTCTTTAACATTTGTTCTGAGATTTTCAAGCTCTGAACAGTATTCTGCAGGAAGAAAATCCGTTCTCATGGACATTATCTGACCCAGCTTTATAAAAGTCGGACCAAGGTCTTCAAGGATGGAACGGAGTTTTACAGGTGACAGTCCTCCTTTTATAAGATCATATTTTTTTAATATTTCAATTATTTCTGTAAGTCTTTTGAGATTTTCAGGTTTTTGTTTTTCATTTTCAATATTTTTTTCTTTATCTGACATATTTCGTCTCCTTATATTCATTTTTTGTTCCCCTGAGTATTTAGTTATTATTTTAATTATAATTATACTTCAAAAAAGACTTTAAATCAATAAATCTTTTCAAAAAGAAAATCCCCGTAACAAACTGATTAATTTATTTAGCTTGTTACGGAGATATATTAACTTTATCTTACGAGATTTGAATTTACTATTTCTGATGATGTGTGGAACAGCTGTTTTAATAACGGAATCGAACATATAATCGGAAATGAAATATACAACAGGAATAAAACCGGCTGGAACAGTAAAGGCTTAAAAATTATATTTATTACGGCATCAGCAGGTAATTCAGAAAAAACTACATAAGTTGCTCGATATGCCATTATTGTTCCCAGAACAGTTCCTACAGCAAATGCTTTCACTGAAAACACCAATATTTCTCGAAAAACTGTTTTTACTATGTTCTTCTTGTTCATTCCTGAACATCTGAATATATAGAATTCACGCTGAGAATTTAAAATTTTAGTATTTACTGTATTAGACATGGATATCATTCCTGTAAGCATAAAAAATAAGAGAATAATTGAAAATATTTTAATTTCATTCATTTTTTGCTTTTGTTTGATTACCTTATCTGAGTAAATATCATATATTTTTATGCCGGTATCAAAATTTTCATCCTGTATTTTCTGTATTAATGTACATACATTTTCAGCGTAATGTTTTTTAAGAATGTTAATCTCTGTATTGATATCATTAATATAAAAATTATTCATCATTTCTTCAGGTACCAAAATGCAGGAGCCTATATTTTCTTCCTGGAAAAAGCCATATATTTTGAACCCCAGATCGTTTTTAAAAAAGTCAGGAGTACTGCTGTAGCCCATATCATTGTAACTGTAATATGATTTATCATTATTTTCTTTTGAATTGTTGAGCAAAAATATATATTTGTTTTTAAGAAATTCGTCATAGGAAATTTTGGTGTATTTCTGATATTGTTCTTTATAGCTTGTTCTGTTCAGAGTTATAACGTTAAATTTTCCTTTTATATATGAAGGTCCGGTGTATTTTTCAAAGATGTCATAGCATATTTCAGCGGAAGAAGATGTAACTGCGTTATCATTTAAAAGTGCTTTCCTGTATTTTGTATCTATTATACTTATATTATTTGATTCATAGTTAATGCTGCATTTGTTCTTTAAAGGTTCAAGTATTTTATCAAGTTCATTACAGGTAATATGATTATCTGATGAGTAAGCAATCACAAAGTCGGGTTTTTCTTCGATTAAGTCGTCATAAAAAACCATTCTGAATTCGGGGTATATATTAGACAAACGAGAAATATTCATTTCATTGACATAGTAGGATAATAGAAATGCACATATCATACAGCAAAATGAAGAAAAAATATATTTGCCTTTTGTTCTTTTTATACTTCTTTTTGAATAATTCTTTATAAGAGAGTGCACAGAAGATTTTTTTGCAGCATCTGTTTTTTTACTTAAATTAATTGATAACCCAACATTTGAAGCCTGAGTCAATGTGATTTTTTTAGTTTTTGAAACTGTTGATCTGTAAGAGGAAATAAATACTGATACTATACATATCAGAATTCCGATCAACTGAAGCTGCCAGATTATTGTCATTGAACTGCGTATATTTTTCATTAAATTAATCGAATCAATAATAGTTTTAAATGCGCAATATGATAATATACATCCGACCGGAACGGATACAGTGCAGAAAATAAAAGCTTCTATAAATGTCATAGCAGCAATCTGATCCTCGGAAGCTCCGATCATTTTTAAAGTGTTGTATTTTTGTATTCTTTCAAAACCTGATGTTTCAAAAGAATTTTTTATAATAAAGATTCCAAACAAAATATTTATAAATAAAAATATTATATCCTTAATTATGCGAACTGAATAATATTTAATCAGTGCAGCTTCTTTAATTGTTGCATATTTTCCTGTTACCAGAAGAACAAAAGGACTTCTGCTGCATGTTTCAAAAATGTCACGTCCTGCATTTATGCCGCTGTCTTTTATAATAGTTTCAGTATTATTTATATAATTTCGAAACAGATCACTTTTTACTTTAAGCAGTACTTTTTTTTCAGTATTTATAAGAGCTTCTGCAAATGTATTATTATAGTTTTTTATTAGATTATGCCCGTCATTTACAATGAAATTCCATTTTGAATCATTTATTTTATTAGAAAATCCTTTAATTAAAAATTTTTCGGATGGAATTGCTTTACTCTTATCTCTGTTACTGAAACTTAGTTCAATTGAATCATTAATTTTGTATCCTATGCTTTTAAAATATGAAGGAAGAATTATACCGGGGATATTATCTTCATTATAGTATAAATCAAGCTCGTATTCTTCATAATTTAATCGTAAAAATCCATAATATTTTACACCATTATAATCTTCAAGTTTGCTGTGATCTCCGTTTATGGATATGAATAATATATTTTTGAATTCTATGTTTGATTCTTTATCACATGATACAATTATATCATCATCATGTTTAAATTCTGTTTTTACTTCTGAATATGAATCCTCCGTCAGATAATGACTGTTGATTCTATTGATTCCATCAATGAAAGGATCATCAGCAGGCAGATAATTTGAAACATCAATTTCATATTCTCCATAAAATCTAAAGACTTCGTCGCAAAGATCCTTATACTTGGATGTATAATACATTAGTCCTATTGAGACGGCGAATACACCAAGTACAATACTGATAAATGTTAAAATTGTTCTGAACTTTTGCCTTTTTAAATACTTTAATGATAATTTAATTAGAGTTTTCATAGCTATACGCCCCTTTCTTTAATTTAAGTATATATTTTTATTCTTACACGAAAGTGACAATATAAATATAACATATAAAAAGTCTATAAGCAATAAAAATGCACATTTAGATTAAATCAAAAAACCGTGTACCATTTATAATAAAGATAAATGGTACACGGAATTTTTTAGACTAAAAGCTTATTATAATCTTTTATTGAGCTTTTGCGGAGGATGCTTCAGCAGAGGATGACGTTGATGTAACTGCAGTGGTATTTGCTGTAGTTGCTGCTTTTTCAGCTGCAGTTGTTGCAGCTATTGTAGAAGCAGCAGTAGAAGTCTTTTCAGCTGCAGTTGTTACTGCTTTTGTGGCAGCTGCTGTTGAAGTCTTTGTTGCTGCAGTTGTTGCTGCTTTTGTGGTAGCTGCTGTTGAAGTCTTTTCAGCTGCAGTTGTTACTGTTTTCGTGGTAGCGGCTGTAGAAGCTTTTGTAGTGGCAGCAGTTGAAGCTTTTGTAACTGCAGTAGTTACATCTTTTTCCTTTGCAGATTCATCAGATTTAATTTTGGTGTTTCCAAAAATATTTTTACCTGTTTTGCAAGACTGTGGAATTACAGCTTTTTCAAGATTTGAACACTCTGAAAATGCATTATTTCCTATTTTAAGAACGCTTTCAGGAATTGTGATTTCTTTTATTGAACTGCATCCGAAAAATGCTCCGTCCATAATATATTTTACAGTAGTCGGGATTTTTACAGTTTTTATAAAATCACAGTCTGCAAATGCATCACTTCCTATTACGGTGATTCCGGTCGGAACTACTGCATTCACATTTGTACCGGAATATCTGTAAAGTACATTGCCTGCTACAATTGTAAATGATGCTTTTATCTTTTCAAGATAAGGTGTTCCATAAAGAAAATCATTGCCGGTTTCTTCGAGTGTATTTTCAGAGAATTTAATATTCTCAAGCTTTGAGCAGTTCATAAATGCGTATGCACCGATTTTCTTAACTGTATCCGGAATTTCAACATTAGTTATATTTGTATTTTTCTTGAATGCGCATGCTGAAATTTCATTAACAGTCATATTTTCAATTTTTGTCGGCAGTTTGATATTTGTATTGTTTCCTTTATATGTGAGAATTGATACTGATTTATCTGATACCAGATACTCACAGTCATCAGGAACAAACATGATCTCGTTATTCAGAGCATAATCCTGTCCGCTTGATGAAAGTGATGCTTTAACAATAAATTTATCATTTTCCGGGATACTGTTCTTATCATTAAAATAAAGAACTGCATTATGGAAATCAATTTCTTTAAGAGAAGCACATCCTACAAATGCTTTTGCATATACGGATTCAAGATTTTCAGGAAGTTTAACAGATGTAAGACCTGTGCAGTTTTCAAAAGCTGAATAACCTATTCTCTTTATTGTTGAAGGAATAGTGATTTTTGTTGCCTTTGAATCTTTAAACGCCATATCGGCAATTTCAGTAACAGGAATATCATCTATGCTTTCCGGAATTTCTATTTCAGATGCAGTAACATCACAGTCTGTAATTGCTATATATCCGTCTCTTACTGCATAACCGTATGGTCTGTCTTTATAGTCGTTTTCAGGAGTAAGAACTACATCGACTTTCTCAGAAGAAATATAGTTATTATACTTATCAACTGCTGAAACATAGTAAGTATATTTTATTCCTTCAACTGCTGTTTCATCAGTAAATGAATTCTGAGTTAATTCTGAAGATACTGATTTGAATTCTTCACTTCCTGCATCAAGTCTGAATATAATATATCCTGCAAGTGATTCGTCATCAGTTTTATCCCATGAAAGAACTGCCTTGTTTCCTTTTCCTGATGCAGACAAAGAAGGCTGTTTTATTGTTGGAGAATTATATTCATAGGTTTTTATAACTTCTTCACTTTCCTGACCTGAAGCATCTGTTACAGTAAATCTGAAGTCGTATTTGCCTGATGCAAGTTTTGTATAGTCAGGAGTGAAACTATAGGATGTATCCTTTGATTCAAGATCAGTTTCTTTAAGTACCGTCCATTTGTTCTTTTCAGATTCACTGTATTCGATCTTTGCTTTGCTCATCGCAAAATTATCTTTGAAATAAACAGTGAAAACAGTAGTATTGTTAATATTTCCGTTATCTGGAGCTGCGTCTGTTATTACCGGAGGATATATATCTTTATCAATTGAAGCTGAAACTGATTTTGAAGCGGCACTTACATTTGATATTTTATCCACTGATTTAATTATATAGTCATATTTTTCAGCAAGAACTATATTTATATCAGAAAATTCAGGAACTGTAGATTCTCCGATCTGAACATACTCTTTTTCTTCAGAAGATTTTCTTAAAATCATGTAATTTGAAAAATCTTCTTCAGTATTGGCTTTCCATGTGAACTTAATAGAGTTTTCAAGGTTTTCGGATTTAATGTCTGAAGGAACAGCCGGCGGCATCAGATCTGCAGTAACTGTTTCTGCTTTTTCTGATTCGTTTGAATACATATCCACAGCTGTTACACTGTATGTATAAACACCGTTTTCAAGTTCTTTATCTTCAAAACTTGTTTCATTGGTTTCTTTTATAGCTTTATCATTTCTGTAAATACGGTAGCATTTAACTTTATAGTTGTCAGTGGAGGTATTCCATGACAGTTTAACTGAATCTGCATTCTGCGATACGATTTTAAATTCATTCGGTGTTGAAGGTGCTTCCGTATCCTTTTCAGTTGATACAGTATATTTTTCACTTTCAGATGAAACATTTCTTACAAAATCGTATGCTCTGACTGTGTAAACATATTTTGTGTCCGGAGTAAGATCGTTGTCTGTGTATTCATTTGTATTTGATGAAGCTATTCTGACACCGTCTCTGTAGATGTCATAACCTTTAACTGCATTTTCGTCTGTTGATTTGGTCCATGAAAGCTTAATTGATACTGCGTTTTTGCTTTCTGCTTTGATCGTTGTCGGTACGGAAGGTGCTTTTGTATCCTGCTTTGTTTCTATCAGTTCGACCCATGGCTTTTCAGTATTGAATTTATATCCTTCGGACAGATCTTTTGTAATTTCGAGTATATTGAATTTACTGTTTGAATTAAGAAAATCAATTCTCTGAACATCACTTCCGCTTAGTATTGTCTTGTGAGTTCCGGAAGGCGCAAAAGATGTAAAATCATCTGTTTGTGTAACTCTTCCCTTAACTTCAAGAATACCTGCAGACATATGATCCGGCGAAAAGCTGCTTGATATCATTGAAAAATTCTTATTTACAAGAACATAATCGTCATCATTATTCATAATTATATAACAATTCCACTGATTTGTGTAAGAACAGGTTCCGTCGGCATTTTCGTACTCAGCTCCGATAATCAGATTTGCTCCTACATAAAGACTTCCTGAATTTATATCAATTTCTCCGGAACAAATACAATTTCCTTTAACATCAACTTTTCTTCCGTTCAGGTCAAGTTGTGAACCATTGTAAACATACAGATTTCCATCAATAATAATATCTTCAGTTAATGTTCTGCTTCCATACAGAGCAATATCTGAAATAATATGAGAATCAGTAGTTCCTTTTAAATAAATATGTTTTCCGCCTTCGACTTTGGATACTTCATTTTTATAAATGCCGTTTACTACGAGTGTTGATGTAAAATAAATTCCATCTGTTGATTTATTTTCTAATATTAAATTAGAAACATTACTGTCAATATTAATTGTTTGTTTACCGGTACCATTTAAAATAAGTGTAGAGTTTTTACTTATATAAATTTCATTACCGTCTAATTTTGTCATATTTCCGCCGACATAAATTTTACCTTCTGTAAGCAGGTCTACTTCAGAATATGTAAATGATGTTTCGAAATTTCCTTTAACTTCAAGAATATCATTTTCATTTGTCATATTGAGTCGTCCGGAACTCTGGCCGCCATTTTTTTCTGTAATGCTGTAGTCTTTTTCTACTATAAGATGACCGCCGTTTAATTTTACTGTACCGGAAGATTGTTTTAAGCTGCCCTTAATAGTTAGAGTTTTACCGTTAAGATCAAGCACACCGCCTACCAGAGTTACATCGCCATCGATGATTTCATTGTCTTCGGTTACTTTCCATCCGATTTTTTCACCTTCTGACAATGTAAGTGGAACATCATTTGTTATAAGTTTATTATATTTAACAGTTGTGGCAAATTCCACGCCTTCTTTTGATGTATTTTTAAGTTCCAGAACACCGAGAGTTGAAGTGCTTCCGTTCATTTTAACGGTTTGCTTATGATCACCGTTCAGTATTATTTTATGTTCTCCGCCTGATGAAAGACATCCTTGGGCATAGCCGTTAAACTGAAGCAGATCACCTTTTATCTCGAGTATACCATTGGTCATTACAGATGTGTCACGTTCATTTATTCCAAATGTTCCGTTTACGATAATATGATCATCTGCATCATCCATAATTAATCTTCCTGTGTAATTTGCCCAGTCTCCTCCTTCACTGTATGAAACGCTTCCGTCTTCACCGATCTGTTCATTCTGAAGTCTCAGATCGCCGCCGATATTTACAGTTCCGCCCATTGGATGAAGCAGCGCATTGCATATCACCAATGTTTTCTGAGTGTTAACAGAGCCACCTGCTTTTACTGTTGTAGTGCCGGCTTCAATGTACATTCTGTCCTTTACATCAAGTTTTTTTCCGTTAACATCAAAGTTATTCTGTACGCAAAATCTTCCGCCTATGACAGTATCATTTTCAAGAGTTCTTGATTCACTGATTATAACATCACCGGAAAAAGAATTATCCATTAAAACAGCAGAACTTTTGAGTCTTAACCAGCCTGTTGTTTTAGTTTTTGTATCATATACATCTCCGGAAACATAAACAAAGTTTCCGAATATTACTCCGTCTTCTGATGTATTTTCTATCTTAATTGAGCCTATATATGACTGATCACCTTCAAGACTAACTGTCTGAGTTTCTTTACCGTTCAGGATGAGAGTGTGCTTTGGGGTTGCACATACAGCGTTTCTTGCTCCGTTCTTTTGAGTGAAGTTTCCACCAACATACATTGTTCCGTTTGTAAGTAAATCTGTGCCGGACAATACTGAACTGCTGATAAAATCTTTTTCTACAGTCAGCTTATCATTTTCATTTGTCATTTTAAGCAGGCTGTGTCCTGTTAATTCATAGTTTCCTTCTACTATAAGTTCGCCCCCGTTTAATACGACGGCTCCGGCTTTCTGTAAAAGATTACCGTGAACTATAAGTTTTTTTCCGTTAAGATCAAGAGTTCCTGATATGAGATTAAGGTCACCGTTGTATTCCTCTACGTCATCCTTCAAAGTCCATCCATCTGTCTGTCCTTCAGGAAATACAAGTACAGTATCGTTTTTGATAAGCTCTTTATAATTTACAGGAGTCTCAAATACAACTCCGTCCTTTGAACTGTTCTTTAATTCA
>JAZQPR010000075.1:0-25474 GCA_045628605.1 Oscillospiraceae bacterium | reverse complement strand
CCAGTTGTCACGCCAGTGGCACAGCTGGGCAGCTAAGTGCGGATCGGATAAACGCTGAAGGCATCTAAGCGTGAAGCCGGCCTTAAGATAAGATATCCCATCGAAAGAGTAAGACCCCTCAAAGACTAAGAGGTTGATAGGCTTAACGTGTAAGCGTCGTGAGATGTTTAGCGAGTGAGTACTAATCGGTCGAGGGCTTTTCCTAGAGTATATAGAGGAAAGATTGTAGAAGTGGTTAGAAAGTTTGAAAGTTCAGTTTTTTTAGATAGTCGGTGTTTACAGCAAAGAGGTTCCACCTGTTCCCATACCGAACACAGAAGTTAAGCTCTTTCGCGTCGAAGATACTCGGTTGGCGACGACCCGGGAAAATAGATCAGTGCCGGCATGATATTTATATTTTAATGTTTTAACCCCCGATGTTTGATTTTGCAAGCATCGGGGGTATTTTTCGCTTCCCTTGCATAAATTCGTCCGATAAACTGAATTTATTAAATTCCCCGATACTGTGAGATAAAAATAAGCTTTGTATGACTGTACTGTTATACAAAGCTTTTCTGTTTTTATAAAAGTTACAAATAGAGATATTACATTTTTACATTTTTGAATTGGACAAAAGTTATAGTTTATGATATAATCTAAGTATGTATTTTATCGGCTATTACAGCAAATAATATTTTTCAGATAGAAAATTTTTTAATATGCCGATATTTTAAACAGAAAAGGTGGGAATTACAGATGGGTGCTGCTTCTGCGGAAGAAAGACTGAAACAATACCAGCCGCTTTGGGAAAACTGGTTTATTGACAGTCTGGTCTATAATGGTGCAAATTCCAGAGTTTTTAAGATAAAAAGAGAACGTGACGGTGAAGTTGAATTCTCTGCATTAAAGATGATAACAATTTTACCGGATAATGATATGCTTATTTCAAAGAGTGAGAGTGAAAGATATCTTGAGGATAAGTGCCAGAGAGCAAAAGTTGAAATAAGCAATATGATAAAGCTCAGAAGATGTCCGTATGTTGTTTCATATTATGATGATGCTATGAGAGAGATACACGACGAGACAGGTGAAAAAGTCGGTTATGATATTCTCATTCGTATGGAGTATCTTGAATGCTTCGGACATGCAATAAGAAAATCCGATAAGGAGATCACTGTCCAGGATGTTGTGAATCTTGGATATGATGTCGGAAATGCTCTTAAGGATGTTCATAAAAACAATATGATCCACAGAGATATAAAACCGGATAATATTTTTATAGATACTGAAGGATATTATAAGCTTGGTGACCTTGGCGTCAGCAAAACAATAAATGCAACAGGTTTTACTTCCACCCGTACAGGTACTGAGCCGTATGCTGCACCTGAAGTATGGCGTCAGGACAGTATGACTGAGCATGCATATACATACAAAGCAGATATATATTCTTTTGGAATAGTGTTATATCAGCTCTTAAACAACAATCTTCTTCCTTTTATGACTGATTTTACAAGAAATGAGATTGAAAAATCAGTTTCAATGCGTATGAGAGGCGAGAAGGTTCCGGAGCCTGCTAACGGAAGTCCGCAGCTGAAAGAACTTGTATGCAAAATGTGCGAATTTAATCCGGATAACAGAATAGCGGATATGAAATCATTCCTGAGAGCTCTTGAGGATATTGCTGACAGAAGTGAGGAAAATTCATCAGAAGCGCTGCCTGTAGACGGTCAGATCCCTGAAGATATGCTTGAAACAGCAGATGCAAATGAAGGATATTATGTTCCTGATTCTGCTGTTTTGAAACATACTGATGAAACTGTAAATTATGAGCAGATAGAAGAGGATGTTTATTCACAGAAATCAATATGGATGAGTACAGTTGTTGATGATCAGACATCATATGATTCTTCGGCGCAGTCATCTGTTGGCAGTGCTTCGCAGCCAATAGAACAGCTTGAAGTATTGTGTACAGAATCTGAATCACAGCAGCAAACAGCACAGTCTGAAGTATTTAGTACGATATCCGAACCGCAGCAGCAAACAGCACAGTCTGAAGTATTTAGTACGGTATCTGAGCCGCAGCAGCCTGCAGCACAGCCGGAGGTATTTAGTACGGTATCTGAATTACAGCAGCAAATATCACAGCCTGAAGAATTTGGTACGGTATCCGAACCGCAGTCGCAAACTGCACAGGCTGAGGTCTTTAATTCTGTACCGGAACCAATGCAGACGATATCACAGTCTGAAACAAATAATATAAGAACTGAGGCGCAGATTTCTGAAACTGAGTCTGAAGCTTCAGTTGCAGATACGTCAGAACCACAGCAGACAGCTGCTCAGGAAGATGAGTATAAGGAAATATTTACAACGACCATACCGAGAGAACCTATAAGACATCGTAAAGGTCTGGCAGTAATATCTGATTCCACTGTATTCAGAAGAAAAGATTATCATTCTATAGGAGTTGAAAACGGACTTCTTGATATTCCTGAGGGTTATTCTCAGATTGAGGCTTTTACAGAGCATGAGATTGAAAGAAATCTGATAACGGAAATTAACATACCTACAACAACAACGACAATAATATCAGGTGCGTTCAAAAATTTCAAAAATCTGAAAAGGATCAACATTCAGGGTGAAATGAGATTTCTGAGAGCAAATACTTTTGAAGGATGTTCTTCACTTGAAAATATCATTTTGCCGAAAAGTATGATGAGAATAGAGGACAATGCGTTTGCCGGCTGTAACAATCTGAAATTTGTTGAGGCTCATGGGGCAATTTCGTCAATGGGAAAAAATGTATTTGAAGAATGCAAGGATGTTACAGTGATATGTCCTGAAAAATCATTTATAGAAGGTTATTGTCAGGGCCGTCAGATAAAGACGGAAAAACTTATAGAAGGGGCCGGTGAATAATTATGTCAGATATCAACAGCACAGTAATGTATGAGCCGCTTCCTCCTCAGCCGGCTGCAGTAGTAATTGCTGAAGTAAAGACCGGAATGGTCACTTATGTTAAACTTGAAGGAAACATGACAGTAGGACGAAGAAGCGATGTGAATATTCGTCTGGATTCCTCAATAGCATCACGTGTTCACGGACAGTTTATATGGAATGCTTCAGACGGATGCTACTATTACATGGACTGCAACAGTAAAAACGGAACGTTTTTAAATGGCGCTCTGCTGACTTCATTCAACGAAAGAGGATCAAAAGCTGTTAAACTTGAAAACGGCAATATTCTTAAAATAACCAGAAAAGATAAATCAAATCCTCATCCTGAAGCAGTATCTATTATTTTCAGTACTACTTTTTCAGAAAAGGATTCATGGACAAGAGTACCGCTGTCCTCGGATTTTACTGAGTTTAAAATAGGCAGAGGAGATGAAGCTGATCTTAAGATCAATGATCAGCGAGTATCAAAGCTCCATGCATGCTTGCAGAGAGAAGGGGATACATGGTATATTACAGATGAACAGAGCAAAAACGGGGTGTTTGTAAACGGTGATCAGATAACAGAAAGAACACCTGTAAGAGCAGGCGATGTTATCAGGATCGTTGACACACAGCTTGTAATGTTTGGTGATTCGTTCTTCTACAATATTATGAGGGAAAAGGGCGGAAGCCTGAGCGTTGACATAGTTGAGAAAAATGTCGGCACCATAAAGCACAAAACACTTCTTAAAAACATTAAGCTTGATATAGAAGGCGGAGATATGATGCTTGTGTTAGGCGGTGCAGGTGCCGGAAAAACGACATTTATGAAGGCTGTTCTCGGTGAGAGCAAAGCAAAGGGAAGAATAATCCTTGACGGTCAGGATTTCTACAAGTACTACAGAACTCTGAAATACAAGATAGGAATAGTACCTCAGTTCCCGAGTATCCGTGACAGTGAGAAGGTTTCAGACATAGTTCTCGATGCTTCAAAAATGAATCTTGATCCGGATCTTTCCGATGATGAGAAGAAGAATATCATAGATACAGTTAAAAACAGATATTCGCTCAACGAGATCTGGGATACATATTATGAGAGGATAAGCGGCGGACAGAAGAAACGTGTCAGCATTGCTATAGCAACGTTCAACAATCCGAGTCTGTTCTTCCTTGACGAGCCTGATTCAGGTCTTGACTTTGCAAACAGGCGAAATGTTATGGAAGCACTGAAAACAACAGCTGATCAGAACAAGATGGTCATGGTCATCACTCATGCTCCGAACGATGCAAAGGATCTGTTTACAAAGATAATGGTTCTTGCAAAGAGCAGAAAAGACGGAGCAGGACATCTGGCATTTTTCGGAACCATCGATGAAGCGATGAGATTTTTTGAAGTTGATAATCTGCAGAGCATAGTAGTAAGAATAAACGCACTCAGTGAGGGCGGAGAGGGCCGAGCAGATGAATTTATAGAAAAGTATAATATGATGAGAGGTATTGAAAATGGAAAATAACAATCCGACAGGGGAGCAGACAAAGGCTCCGAAAAGAGCATCAAGGGCAGGGCAGACAGGGATCTATCTTGCAAAGCATTTCAGAATTTTTCTTCATGAGAAAGGCTGGACATTTATTCTGTTCAGCGCGCTGATCTCAATCATAGTTGTTTTTGTTGTCGGCGGCAGAATGTTCAAGACATATGACGCAACAAAATCAGGATTTTTTGCAATGATCTCAGCAGCGATATGGACAGGACTTTTTAACTCGATACAGACCATATGCAAGGAAAGAAGTATTATAAAATATGAGCACAGGACAGGACTTCATATGAGCTCGTACATTTGCTCGCATGTCATTTATCAGGCTATTATATGTTTTGCACAGGCTCTGATAATGACGGTTATATGCTTTATTTTTATAAAATTCCCGAAGGAATATCATGTATTTCTTCCGGCATTTTTAGAGTATTTCATTACATTCTTCCTTGTAATGCTTGCATCTGACATGATGGGAATTGCAATTTCTTCGATAGTAAAAACTCCGAATGCTGCGATGACTGTTATGCCGTTCGTTCTTATTATTCAGCTTCTTATGTCAGGTGTTCTTTTTACCCTTAAGGGTGCCAGCAAGCTTGTTGCTTCATTTACAGTAAGCAAATGGGGTATGGACGGACTCGGATGCATAGGAAACATGAATGATATTCCTTCAAGTTTTCAGATAAAGCTTGAAAATGCAGGATATACAGATGTTGCTACCCAGGTACATCCGGCGTTTAAGGATGCTTATGAACCTATTGCTGAAAATCTTCTGACAGTATGGGGTGTACTGATCCTGTTTTGCGTAGTTCTTACAGTTATCAGTATTATCAGTCTTGAATTTATAGATAAAGATAAATAAAAATAAAAACATCCGAAAAACGGGGTGAGATAAAAAGATGAAATTAAAAGTATATGTTTCGACAAATGTAGGTAACTGCAGAGGCAATAATGAAGATAATTTTTATGCAGGTTCAGGATATTCAAATCCTGATGCTGAAAATGATAAAACAATATTTTTTGAAACTGATTCATCAGAGTCAAAGGTTTTTTCAGTATGTGACGGAATGGGCGGCGAGAGCTGCGGTGAAGTTGCTTCCGGATGTGCAGTCAGAATTCTTTCCGAACACAGTGCAGAAATTGAAAAAGCCGGAAATCTTGATGAACAGAAAAAGTCAGTCAGAAAATATGTCACGGATGCAAACAATCAGATAGTTGATGAGATAATCAAAGCAGGCGGTCTCAGAGGCGGTACAACGCTTACTCTGGCGTGCATTCTTGAGGGAAAGATCTCAATGTATTATCTTGGAGACAGCAGAATATATATGTTAAGAGACGGCATCATGACAAGGATCACAAGAGATCACACAGTTGCGACTGAAAAAGTGGATGCAAATATCTATACTGAAGAGGAAGCGGAGAAAAGTCCGGATGCGCATAAGCTGACGATGTTCCTTGGGGTTGACGATGATAAGATGGGACTTGATGCAGAATATGCAGGAACCTATACACTTTCATCAGGAGATTGTTATCTTATGTGTTCAGACGGTCTGACTGATATGTGTACTGATAAGGAAATAAGCGATGTACTTGACATGGAATGCGAAAACCTTGCCAAAGAACTTGTAAACACTGCTCTTATAAACGGCGGAGAAGATAATGTTACATGTCTTGTAATTGAAGTTTGCTGAGTATCATACAGGGGTGATATATATGGATATGGAGAAAATTGAACAGTTTCAGGAATGGATAGATTCTTCAAAGTCAACAGTATTTTTCGGGGGCGCAGGTGTTTCAACGGAGAGCGGTATCCCGGATTTCAGAAGTGTTGACGGTATATACAACATGAAATACAAGTACCCTCCTGAAACAATAATAAGTCATGAGTTCTTTTTCAGAAATACATCCGAGTTCTACAGGTTTTACAGAGATAAGCTTGTGGCACCTGATGCAAAGCCGAATATCGCACATATAAGGCTTGCAGAGCTTGAAAAGGCAGGAAAGCTCGACGCGGTCATAACCCAGAACATTGACGGACTTCACCAGATGGCCGGAAGCAAAACAGTATATGAGCTTCACGGATGTGTTCACAGAAACTTCTGTCTTGAATGCGGAAAATCATTTTCATCTGATTTTATCATGAAGGGTGAAGGTGTTCCGAAATGTGAATGCGGAGGACTTATCAAGCCTGATGTTGTTCTTTATAACGAAGGTCTTGATGACAGTATTGTTTCAGCTGCTGTAAGGGCAATAAGCAAAGCCGATATGATGATAGTAGGAGGAACTTCACTTGTTGTATATCCTGCGGCAGGGCTTCTTCAGTACTTCAGAGGAAACAAGCTGGTGCTTATTAACAAGTCGAGAACCCAGATTGATGACAGATGCGGGATCGTGTTCAATGATTCGATAGGGGAAGTTTTTGAGAAGATCAGAGTTTGATATATTAATCGGATATTTCCTGCGTTTTATTGTGGGAAATATCCGATTTTTTTCAGGCTGATCTGTCAATACTAAGTGCAAAGATAATAAGATCTCAATTACGTTAATTAATAAAAAAAGAGTGATCCTTAAACTGTTTAAAAAGTTCGGATCACTCTTTTTGTTAATTTGATTCACCAAGAAACAGGCCTATCTTATCTTCATAGAATTTAATAAGTTCTTCTGTGCTGATAGTATTATTCAAATATTCCAGTTCAGTGTTCATCAAAGATTCACCTATTGACGAATATGAAAACGACAGGACAACGTTATTATCCAGATAACGTTCAAAGTTATTTAATGTTTCAGCATTTATATTATTGTTTTCAGCCTGTAGTTTCAATGATGAACGTTTAAGTGGAATGAGATTTGTATTATTCTGATATTCATCAGAAAGAAGCATCTTTATAAAGTTTTTTGCATTTTCTTTGTTTTCTGATGAAGCTACTATAGAAGCAGAAAACTCAGGAGAAATATTAACACATTTTTTTTCAGATGACGGAATGCCTATAATATTAGGATAAGTATTTGTTTTCGGATCTGACAAGTTGTTATAAACACTCAGTGAAAACAAAGTATTTTCAAGCAGGCATTGATTTCGACGTGTTGATCCTGTATCATAACCGGTCATACCTTGTTCTTCGCTGCAGTTCTTTATTAATTCAAGTAATTCAATTGTTTTGCTGTTGTTAATAGATATTTTATTGTTTCCGGTATCTATAAAATTATCAAGACAATTATAAAACATAGAATCAAGCGTATAGATTCGGTCTCCGTAAAATACTTTCTGATATTTTTTTTCTGATGCTGTTCTTAGCAGATCGTCAATTGACCAGTATTCAGATGTATTATAATCATTATTAATGGTGTAAAATGAATCAAAAAGAAATTCAGGATATATTTCATAAATATTATTATCTTTTTTTCCAAGATCAATGATCTTATCATAATAGTCTTGTTTTTTTATACCATCATCAGAAAAAATATCTGACAGATTTTCCATATATCCTGAAAATGATTTTTCAAGATGACCTTGACAAAGAATAATATCAGGAGCATCATCAGTAAGTATTTTCTTTCTTAGATCCTCAAAACTAAAATATTGTGTTTCTATCATATATTCATAGTCAGCACAATTAATATTGTCAATCAGGTGTTTAATTCTTTCTGCAGATGTGTCTGGAAGTGTTGAATCAAAGTCCATATTTCCCCAGACGGTAACTGTTTTTTTGGCTTTATTAGGTGTGTTTGTTTTTGTAAACTGATATATATTCAATTTTTGTTCATTGTTGACTCCGAAAATATTTATACTGTGATCTTTGTTTACGAACACTTCTAAAACCTGCGGAATATACTGGATTTCTTTCCAAACCAGCAGTCTGTGATTTTGGTTGTTATAATATGCATATATTTCTTTGCTTGTAAAGCAGCAGAAATCATATTCGCTACATGTTTGTGTAAAGTGAACATTGTTATCATCAAATGAACATATCTTTTCATTTGAATTGTTATTGTATTTATAAATATCTGTTGAGTCAGCTTCATCATTATAATAAAGATAATAAAGACAATTGTTTGTATATAAAAACTCAGTTCCTTCGGGAAGTTTTCCGATTACATGATCTGTTTTTGAATAGTTTTTCAAATCAACGGAGATGATGCTGAAATTAAAATCATAGTCATAAAACACGCTTGTTAAAACGTCATTTTCTATTGATATATATGCAGGAAAAGTATCATATTCATTAATGGCAGGAGATATGGTGTCACTTTGTAAATCTGTTGATTTTATAATATATAGCAGATTATTTTCATCATTGATGAGATGTATTTCGTTATCATTATTATCATAATATGAATAATAAATATCATAATCTTCAATGACAGGGTCTTCAGGTTCCTTTATAATTTCAAATTTCTTGTCAAAAATATAAGTTATTTCTCTTTGTGAGCAGTAGTCAGAGCAAATATAAAACCACTTCCCGTCAGACTGGTAAAAATTCATGACCTGACTGTCGTCAGTAATAACTAATTCTTCGATTTCTCCGTTATCCTTGACTCCGCTTAGACTATGCTCATTATAACAATAATAGCTGTATGCATCTGAACCGTTTATAATTCCGTAAAAGTCAGATGGCATAACCTGATAGGAACGTAAGAAGTTTCCTGATTTTATATCATAGCAGTCAACAACTGTATTTATATCGTCAGAACAGCATATTATTTGAAGTTCTCCATTATTGGAAAAACAGTAGTCGAAAAAGTATTCATCTGAGTATATTCTGTCATCTTTACTTTCAATAAGATATTCAAAAACAAAGTTATCATTGTATTTTCCAAATTCATATAATTCTTTTTCAGTGTTATAATAAAGAATCATATAGCCTTCTGAATCAAGATGTTTAAAAGATAAAGTACATAAATCAGATGTTTCAGGAAAGTCGGAATCAGAAAAATGTATAGTGTCAGTTTTTTCAGTAATCGGAGAATATTTGTGGATGTTGACAAGTTTGTTATTTAAGTTATTATCTGAATATTCAGGAATAATAATATTTCCTTCGGAATCAGTATCTATATTAATACGAGAAGCTGATTTAAAGCTTATTATATTTTTTTCCGTTTTGTCAGTGCAATTGTAGTCAACGACACTGAGTGTCTGGTTTTCATCAGTAAAAATAATAAAAAGATCATCTTTATATTTATCTGAATAAAAAATATCTATTACATGTTTGTTAAACGTTTCGTCCAATATAGAAACGGAATTTTCATCGGAAGATTTTATGCATATTTCTGAAACAGGAAGATTTTGATATCCATTCATAACGATATTCTCATCATTTATTACCGGATAGATGGAAGCAGGGGTAATATCAGTGTATTTATTAATTATATTGCAGCTATAATAATCTGTTTGTGGTTGTAATTTATCAGATGAATTTTTCTTTTTGCTGTTACATCCTGATAATGATATCATGCATAGTAATGATACTATTAATACGTTTATCAGATTTGCAGTTTTCATATTTGAATCACCTTTTCAAATTAAAAGAATAAGAAAATATCCCACACTTTTATTAAGACAGTGGGGATATTTTCTTTTATATTAAGTAAAAAAATTAATAAAAGCCGAATAATATTATAAATTGCGTAATAAAAAAGATTTCTAAAAAAGTTTTTGATAAGTACTTCTTGAATAATATATTGAAGTCATCTTCTTATTTTGCTGCGAGTTTTGATGTTCTAATTAGTCGGACATAACGATAATTAAACCAAGATGCAGGATAATCCCAGGTTAAACCGCTACGAACTCGCCATCATCAATTTTCATATCAAATGAATCAAAGACTATGTTGCTGCTGAATTTTTTTGTCATTTTTTCAATATTTATCATTTATAGTATTCCTCTCCATACATTTTAATTGCTTCGTCTTTGAGTTTTTTCAGTTCGTCCAATGAGTCTTCAAACACCTTTTTTCCTTGTCCTTTTTTAGATTCCTCGCTAACTTCCAGAATATCCAGATCTGAATTTACTCTATATATGTACATCAGGTATTCTTCAGTAGTGGAATCATCTTCTTCGGAGAGAGGAAGATTTAATTCAATTTCATATTCATGATTTTTTTGCTTTATAATTGAATTTGATGGATAGCAGCTGATTTTAAAGACTTTAGAATAATTTGAGTTATGAGAATAAGCCATATACCCCCATGAAAGGGAAGGATATTCCGGTAAGATTATATCAAAACCATAGCTTTCTTTTCTTATTTCGTATCCAAAGCCCATCGATTCAACAGACTGCGTTTGACCTTTTGAACCAGCAAAATGTTTAACATTCTGATAATTTGCAAACCAAAGGAGATTGTAACCAATAATTAGAAAAATGATTAAAATTAGAAGTGCTTTTAAAGATTTTTTTAATATTTGTATTAATTTCATATAAACTCCATAAATATTTTGTGTAAAAAAGTGTATATATTTATTAAATTTAATATTTCATATAATAATTATAACATTTTTATAACACATTATCAATAATGAATTAAAAATTTGCATTGTGTGACTAATATTAACATTTTAAAGAATGCAAAATCTGCGGGTGTTTCAACCAAAGCCATATCACAGATTTCAGAAGTGTTGATATAACTGAAATACATATATTCTCCTGAAATAATAAGTTATGAGTTCTTTTTCAAAGGTAAAAAAACTTTTTTACCTTCATATAATCTCCATAATAATTAATTTTGTTTTTTCATGATACATCTGAATACTATTTTCTGCTTTTGATGACTGTGTTGACATTGCTTTTTTCTGAAAATGATATCTGAACAGCAACGAAAATCAGCATAGCAGCCATCAGAGACAGGCAAAGGATAATTGTCATGTTGTTTTTAAATATGAGCATGTTTATTATGCCGGAAAGGATGCAGGATATAATGATCAGTAAAAATTCTCGGAAATTCTTTTCAAAAGCAGTATATCCCATCACTTTTTTCAGTGCAAGCTCAACAGCATTCAGATCATATGTGATTTTAATTACTGAGAGATTAAACATTATTGTCAGTAATAAAATTGAGATGGTGACAATAGTTACAATTCTTACAATGCTTTTTAGCATGGTGTAGTAGAAAATATAATGTTCTCTGATATTGGAGACATCAAATATTTCTCTTTGCAGATTGTATTTCTGTTTTATTAAATCGATCTGATCCTGATCAATATTATATATAATAGTGTCGAAAGCATTAAGTCTGTTGGATTCTAATAATGGTGAGGTTAAAGTGTCTGCTGAGATAGTATTTAAAATGATCAAAGGATTTTCAACTGTTTCAAAAAAATTCAGTCCTGACGTTTCCAGATCATTAAGTACTATAAATTCAGCACTTTTTGAATATTTGATTACTTTAAAAGAGTAGGTGAAAGTTTTACCTTCATAAAAATTTGTTATTTTTTTGGCTTCGTCACAATAATTATTTATTTCAGCTTCAGAAAGACTGTCCGGAACAAGAAAGCAAATATCGGAATCTATTTCGTCAGAGTTTATTTCAGGGAGTTCATTAGTTATATAACTATATGCGTTGCTGTTTGCATATATGAACGGATTTTTTTCATCCGCATATAATTCAATGAATAAAACCGGTTCAAGTTCCTTGTAGCATTCTCTGTATATTTTTTCATTCAGCTCGACATAACCATTTCTTAATGTTAAAGTATCTAAATCATTAACATAGGCATATTGAATATCGCAGACACTGTATCCGTCAAAAATTTCAGTAAACTGTTTGAATTTAGTGTAGTCGTTGTACAGATCATTTGTTTTTAACATGAGCATTATTATACTGATACTAAGAATGGATGTAATACAAACAAATACTTTGTTCAGTCTGATCATTCCTTTGGAATACTTTCCTTTTTTCAGTATCTGAGGAGTTGTACACAGATAAGATAAATACGGAAGGAATAATAATATCATTGTTATGATAAACAACAGAATGACAGGAATGGAAAAAACTTCTGTAAATGAGTATCTGGAAACTATAGCTCTGACAACCAGATATTCTGTGAAATAGATAAAAACATCAGGAATAACACTTTCAATAAATATAATGAATTTCTTTTCTCCGAATGTCTGACGAATAAATACTTCTTTTTTATTGCAATTAACATCATATGATGTCAGTATCAGAAGAAAAACAGCAAATACAGCCCAGATAATGTAAATAATTATACTGTAATCATGAATATCAGATGGCATATAATATTTTATTTCTATCTGATTTTCCAGTTCAGACATAAACAGATTTTTGTTATCCTCTGAACCTATCATATGTATGCATGTACAGTTTCCGATATTTTTTCCTGAATATATATCAATATAAGAAATATCGATCTGTCCGAACAAAATGCTTTTATAGCTGTCTGAATTTATGTTTAAATGTTTTCCAAGATTTTTACTGTCTGAAAGGTTAATAATTTTTCTGTAATAATGAAGAAATCCATCTGAATAATCAATATCATCTATATAAAGCTCAACATCATATTTTTGGGATGTCTCTTTCATAATATCAGCCCAGTTGCTGACATTGCCGATTTCACATTGTATACATTCGCGGTCATCCAGGTTTGAAATAAAAGACAAATAATTAAATTCTCCAAAAGCTGCGACAGCACAAAGAAACAGAATAAATGCAATAATATATCTGATTACTTTATTTTTAATATTCAATTTTATCACTTTCTTTCTTTGAAATATAGATTTATTCGGTTATTTATTATATTTGCGGTATCCTGTTCATTTGAATTTCCGGATAAATAATTTTCAGTTTCTGTTGATACGATGTTTTTAAATTCAGCATTTGTTTTTGTAACAACATAAGCGTTTTTTAATAATTCAATAATATCATCATGTGACTTTTTACTGATTTTTCCGTCTTCAAGAAGCTGTTCATAGTATGAAAGACTGTTTGGAATCCCGTCAATCTGATGTGTATGTATTTCATAGCTGTCCTGATCTGATGAGAAGTTTTCTGTAAAATATGACAGAAAATCAGAAATGACTTTTTTATCAGCTGTATTAAATACAGATACTTCATAATCAGGCTTCAGAATATTTTTACTTTTTGAAATATTATCAAAATCTTCGATGATATCGTCAGCAGAGTAGTATTTGTAAAAAACAGACATATCTTTGTTGTCCTTTAGCTGTTTTAGCTTTGAATAAAAGTCATCGCAGGAAAAATTTGCTGTGCTGTTTTTGAGATCAATATATTTTGGAATATTATTTAATATGATATTTTCCATCGCCTCATCCTGCGATAAAGATATTTTTTCATCATTTGTCTGTTCTGAAATAAGGTGATATGAAATGATATATGAATATAACGGATCATTATCATGAGGGAAAATATACTCGCTGCCATTGAGAAAATCAGAATTTTTTAAATCTGCAAGCATATTGTTTTCTGTATATTTACTGATATCAGTATCAAAATCATGAAAATAAACATCAGGATATGTATTGTTTAAGTCATTTATTTCTGTAAATACAGCTAAGGTTTGGTTTTCATTGTTGTATCTTGAAATTATACTTTGAATTTCGGATTCGGCAGATTCATCAGCTGCAATTTTTATGATTTGTCTGGTATCGTCTGAACCGGTAATAATTTTGTAAGCACCGGTCCGGTAATCATAGTAATCCATTCCAAGGACATAAAATATACTGTCTGAAACAGGAAATACTGCTTTTGAATCACAGATGCTGTTAATGTCGCCCAAATCAGCTGTTTTTTCGAGTTTATTATTATCAGAGCAATAAACGTATTCATCTGTTATGATATAAAATCCGGTTTCGTTTTTACCAGTACAAATGCTGACATTATCTTCATTTTCTTCATATCTTAAGTCTTTTATGATTTCAGATGAAGAAATATTGCCGTCATTATAATAAGAAATATAATAATTAGTATTGTCAGTACCCAGTAACATAGTTTCATTGTTCTTATTTGAACAAACAGAAAGATATCTGATATCATTGTCGGTGCTTATTGCTTTTGCTGTATCTGATGAAATGTTATAAGACAATAAAGAGGATGAACTGCTGATGTCTTTTGTATCCTCAACAATCAGGAGATTTTCATTATCTGTCATCAGCATATCTTTAATATCGTGATCGGTCTGATTTGTGCAGATCGAGTCATCTTCACTGTCATAAATGATCAGATATTTGCTGTAATCATTTTCATCATACGCATACCAGACTATTTTATTGTCATATTCTGTCATCTGTTCGGTTATTCTCAAATATGGAGATGTAATAATTTTTTCATGAGATTCGATTACATTTCCGTTATGATCAACTTTATCAAATTCAAGTAGAGTATAATCTTTATAACAGGTTATAACGGTATTTTCTTTACTGTCAGAAATATTTAATATGTCTGAATCGTCATCAGCAGAAAAAATACAGGTTGAATCTGATGTGTAAACCTTGTTGTCTATATAGTATTCATTTTCATAATATCCGGATGCGGTTATCAGATCAGTTTCATTGTATCGTTTACCGTCTGAAATGTTATATGTGACAGTGGAGAAAGTGCTGTCATCTGAACTATAATTTATTAATAAATTATTATCGGATATTCTGAGCTCGTTAAAATCTGTTGTTTCAAGCTTCGTAAAATCGGAAACGGTATTAGTTGATACATTATATGATTTTATTTTAAGATCGTAGCTCATTTTTTCTTCGTTTATATTATATGCTGTAAGTGCATAATAGTTATTGCTGCTGTCAACAGCAACTTCGAGTGCTTTTTCATTTTCATTACAGAGAAGCTGCTGAATATTATGATCTGTTTTAAATTTTAAATCTTTGTCGTATACCGAAAGGATCATTTCTTCAGAATCATTTTCTGAAAGAACAAATACAGAATCATTTGAAACAAATATTTTATAACCACGTGGGCAGTCTGCTGTTTTGGATATTTTTCCATCAAAGTCAGCAAAAGACAGCTCACTTTTTCCAGAAGCCGTATAGGATATAATATAGCATCCGTTATTATCCGGTTTACATGTGGAAATTGAACTGTCTTTTTTATCTATAACATATTCCTGTGCTTCATTTTTGTTTATTGACAAAAAGAAGCTCGAAAGAGTAAACGCCTCCGAACTGCTGCAATAAATATAATCTTCGTTTACATTGAGTGCTGATCCGCCGAAAATATTTCCTTTGTAGTAAATGTTTTCTGCATAGCATGAAGACGAAGTATTTTCAGCACCGGAATAGGAACGTTCTATTTTGTCAGAATGATGATCGCTGCAGGAACAAAGCATTGTCATCATTATTAATAATAAACATTTGTTTTTTTTCATATTATTCCTCTTTGCTTTGAGCTGCAGACTTGATTTTTATAACTCTGTCAGCTTCATTTAATAATGTTTCGTCATGCGTAACCATTACAATTGTTTTTTTCTGATTTTTATTCAGATCTTTTAAAAGCTCCATGACGATCTGTGTGTTTTTCTTATCGAGAGAACCGGTAGGTTCATCTGCAAGAATGATGGAGCATTTTTTATAAAGAAGTCTGGCGATTGCGATTCTTTGCTGTTCACCGCCTGACAACGAGTGTACTATTCTGTCTTCAGTGTTTTCCATACCAACTTTTTTTAAAACTTCTTCCAAAGATAAACTGCTGCGTGAACTTTTCTTTACTATTTCGATGTTTTGTTTAACTGTTTTATTGTCTACCAATCCATAGTTTTGAAAAAGAAAACCTATACAGTTTCTAAAAAAATCTGTTTTGTCGTATTTTCCGCTCAATTCATAATTATTAACCGATATTTTTCCGCTGTCGATCGGTTCTATACCGCCAATAATATTGATCAATGTAGTTTTTCCGCAGCCGCTGTCTCCGGATAATATTACGAACTCGCCATCATCAATTTTCAAATCAAATGAATCAAAGACTATGTTGCTGCTGAATTTTTTTGTCATTTTTTCAATATTTATCATCTGTAGTATTCCTCTCCATATATTTTAATTGCTTCGTCTTTGAGTTTTACCAGTTCGTCAAATGTGTCTTCAAATATTTTTTCTCCTTGTCCTTTTTCCTGTTCACAGGTAATTTCCAGAATGTCCAGATCTGAATTTACTATATATGAATAGCTTGGATATTCCTGATAACCGGAATCATCTTCTTCGGTGGGGTTGAATACTATGCTAAGTTTAAATTTATTATCTTTTGGTTTTATAAATGAATTGGATGGATAGCAATTATATGAAATTACATTATAAATGCCATCCGGTTCTGAATAATAAGCTCCATAATTCCATGAAAAAGAAAAAAGCGATGGTAAACCTATAGCAAATTCATAATTGTCAGTTTCTAATTCGCTGTTTAATTTATCTGTTTTATCGAGTGTGAAACCTTTCGCTTTGCTAAAATGTTTTACATTTTGAAAGTTTATTGCCCAAAGTACAATATAACCGATAATAGCTGAAATAAATATAATAAGAATAATTTTTAAAGATTTTTTTAAAATTTTCATATAAGCTCCATAATAATTGATTTATTGAAAAAAACATAATTATTTGATTAATTTTATACAACCAGCAACGAGTTGCCGGTTGTATAAAAAAATAATATGTAAAATTTAAAATTTATCTTACAGCAATATAGTGATAGATTAAATTGCCTTTGGGCAAAGAACCTGATTCAGCAAATCCATCGGTGTTGCCTTCATTATTATCCCATGATTGTTTGCCATTAACACAATCAGATATACCTGCTTCTATATATGCATCATTAAAATATTCAACTTTACAAATTGATCTATTTGAAGACCACCATGCATTTTTTGCCTTTACAGTGCCATCTGTTCCATCAAAATGTCTAAGGCAATTACTCACAGAACCATTTTTATGATTATTAATTAAACCTGCGAATGTCTCTGCACTGGCAGAAAAACATGCTGTAGAAAGCATAACTCCTGTTGATAAAATTGCGATTAATTTTTTAATTTTCATATTTATTCATTCCTTAATATTTGTTATTTTATTCGCGAATAATGTAATTAGTATAATATATTTACATTGTTAAGTCAATAGCAAAATAAAAAAAATGACGTTTTGCATATATTTCAGAATGTGATAACATAATAAATGTGAAAAATGACAATAAAAAGCGATAAAAAAATTACTTTATAAAAACAAACGATTACAAAACGGTAACGCACAGTTGCTTTGTATCGGTGTATCAGTATATATTTTATTATAACATTTTTATAATACGTAATCAATATTGAATAAACATTTTACACTATATAATTCATATTAACATTTTTACAAAAAAACACCTGCAAAATCTGCAGGTGCCTTATATTATATGTTCTTGTTATTATCTGAAAATCAGCGTCAGTATAAAATCACACAGTACGACTGAAATGATGACGATACCTGTTATGATCACGGTCTTGTCTTTCATTTTTTCAGTCAGCTTATCGAGAAGCGGCTGGATGATATATAAAAATACTGTGCCGCCCAGTCCGAAACGGACGCTCGGACTCAGTGCTATTCTGCCCTGGAAGTTTATCTTGTAGTCCCTGCTGTAGGTCTGCCATGGCCATTTGCCTGTTATGGCTTCTAAAATATAGCTGGTTCCAAGTTCGATGGCGGTTGCTGTGAGCATGGTGAGAAGAAAGATGACGGGTATCATCAGAAGTTTTGTTTTTACCGGCTTTTTCTTTATGAGTCTGTACCAGAGTACGATGAATGTGAGTGTTCCGAAGCCGTAAACAGGGAGCCACGGTCCGAAAAGTACACCTCTGTTTGAAAATCCCCATTTGTAAATAAATGTTTCAAGTACTACTTCATATATCCAGCCTATCATGGCGTAGACTATGAAAAATATGGCGAACTCGGGTATTGTACGTTTTTTCATCAAAAGCCCCCCTATATAAAAATATTTTCAGAATTAAAATTATCTTGTCTGTCCGTTTCCGGTAATTACGTATTTTACGGATGTAAGTTCCTTGAGTCCCATTGGTCCTCTTGCGTGGAGCTTCTGGGTTGAGATGCCTATTTCGGCACCGAAGCCGAATTCGCTTCCGTCTGTAAATCTTGTTGATACATTTACATATACAGCTGCAGCATCTATTTCTCTCTGGAATCTTTCTGCGTTGGTGTAGCTTTCTGTTACGATGCATTCTGAGTGGTGTGTTGTGTATGTGGAAATGTGGTCGATTGCTTCATCAATGCTGTCAACGACCTTAACAGCTATTTTGTAATCGAGAAATTCCTTTGCGTATTCTTCTTCTGTTGCAGGGAGAATATCATCACCAAGAATTTTTCTTGTGCGTTCGCAGCCGTACATTTCAACGCTGTGGCTTTTGAAACGTTCTTTTATCATCGGCAGGAATTTGTCTGCAACATCCTTGTGAACGATGAGATTTTCGATGGCGTTGCATACGGAAGGTCTCTGTGTTTTTGCGTTGTCGACGATGTTTACAGCCATGTCGAGGTCAGCACTGCTGTCAACGTATACGTGGCAGTTTCCTACACCTGTTTCGATTACAGGTACTGTTGCGTTTGCAACAACGGCTTTTATAAGCCCTGCGCCGCCTCTCGGGATGAGGACGTCGAGGTATTTGTCGAGTTTCATAAGTTCTGTTGCGGATTCTCTGGAGGTGTCGGTTACGAGCTGGATAACGTCTTCAGGGAGTCCTGTTTTTGCACATGCTTCTCTCATGATGTCAGCAAGGCATTTGTTTGAGTTGATAGCTTCCTTGCCGCCTCTGAGAATTACTGCATTTCCGGCTTTGAGGCAGAGGGTTGCTGCGTCGACTGTTACGTTCGGGCGTGATTCGAAGATGATTCCTATGGAGCCGAGCGGTACTCTGACTTTTGTTATTTTCATTCCGTTTGGTCTTATTGCACCGTATTCGGACTGTCCGATGACGTCTTCGAGGTCTATGAGTTTTAATACGCAGTCTGCGATTCCTTTTATTCTTGCTTCGTTGAGCATGAGTCTGTCCTGCATAACTTCGGAAATGTTGTTTTCCTTTGCGTGCATGAGGTCAAGTTTGTTTTGCTCGATAATGCGGTCGGTGTTTGCGACGAGGGCGTCAGCGATGGCTTTTAAGGCTTCGTTCTTTTTTAAGGTGCTGGCAACGGAGATTACTTTTTCGGCTTTTTTGGCGTTGGCACCGAGGGTTTCGATATATGTCATGAGGGGTTCTTCCTTTCTGAGTTATTATTTTTTATTGGATTAATAATATAGGTTGATGCGAAAGGGTTTGGTGTTAGCAGGGCTTTGCGGTCGCCCTGCACCTTCGCAATTATATAGTGATGCGAAGATGGGTTTGGTGTTGGCAGGGCTTTGCGGTCGCCCTGCACCTTCGCATATGCAATTGCTTTGCGACTTCAAAATTAGTCGGCTTTGAAGAGGGTGCCTACGGGGAAGTCTTCGAAGAGGTCATAGAGTTTGTTTGGGTCGTTGCCGTTCATGATCACCATGTCGATGCCGGATGAGGTGGCTATTTTGGCGGCTTTGATCTTGGTGGACATGCCGCCTGTGCCGAGGGATGAACCGGCGCCGCCGGCTACACCTTCTATGGAGCTGTCGATCTTGTCTACGACAGGGATGAGTCTGGCACCGGGGTTGGTGTGAGGGTCGGAGTCGAAAAGACCGTCTATGTCTGAGAGTATTATAAGAAGGTCGGCTTTGGAGATGGCGGCAACGTGTGCTGAAAGGGAATCATTTTCGCCGATCTCAAGTTCAAGTTCATCTATGGCAACGGTATCATTTTCATTTACTATAGGAATTACACCCATGGAAATAAGCTTTTGGAAAGTATTGAAAACGTTGTTTTTGATCTCTGTTTCGATGATCGCTTTTGTAACAAGGACCTGTGCGACTGTGATGCCGTATTTGTCGAATTCCTTGTCATACATGTACATGAGTTCACACTGTCCGACTGCTGCGCAGGCCTGTTTCATAGGAGTGTCTGTCGGCTTTTTTGAAAGTCCGAGTTTTCCAACTCCGAGTCCGACTGCACCTGATGATACGATGACGATCTCTTTGCCGGAGTTTGAAAGGTCAGCCAGTACTCTTATAAGATTTGTCATCCTGCGGATGTTGAGTTTGCCTGTACTGTGGGCGAGTGTTGATGTACCGAGTTTTATTACTATTCGTTTTTTTTCAGAAATTTTTCCCATTTGGTATTATCCTTTCGGGTGTGAAATATTATTTATTTAAAATTTACTACGTTCTGAGGATTGTCTTCCAGAAATGCCATGAGGTTGTCGTTTACTATGCCGATAAGACGTTTTCTTGTTTCGAGCGGTGCCCATGCCACGTGAGGTGTAATTATGCAGTTTTTGCATCCGTACAGAGGTGAATCGGGACGCATGGGTTCAGTTTCAAGAACGTCTGTGGCTGCTCCTGCTATCCTGTTTGAATTTAATGCATCTGCAAGAGCTTTTTCATCTGCTACCGGACCTCTGGATGTATTTACAAGAAATGCATCCGGTTTCATGAGTTCCAGTCTGTCGGCATTTATCAGACCGCGTGTCTGTTCTGTCAGAGGACAGTGGAACGTGATAATGTCTGCACGTCTGAAAGCATCGTCAACCGAAACTGATTCATAAGGACAGTTTTCAGGCTGTGTTCTGGTTGAGATGATAACGTTCATTTCGAAGGCAGAGGCTATTTTTGCAACAGCTTTTCCTATCGTGCCGTATCCTACGATCGCAATGGTTTTGCCTGCAAGCTCGTACATCGGATAGGAAAACATCGAAAAGAAAGGTGATCTTATCCATTCACCTTCAGAAACAGCTTTATTGTACAGTGAAACCTTGCTGTAGTGTTCCAGTATCATTGCAAATACATGCTGCGCTACAGCGTTTGTTGAATATCCGCCTGCGTTGCATACGGTGATTCCGTATTTGTCAGCGGCTTTTAAGTCAATATTGTTGCAGCCTGTTGCGAACAGACCGATATATTTTAAATTTTTGCAGGCCTTCATTACTTCTTCAGTTATAAGGACCTTGTTGCAGAGAACAATACTGCTGTCATTGATCCTTTCGATCGTAAGTTCCGGCGGAGTAAGGTCGAAAAATGTATTTTCACCCTGAGAAAAGATTTCTCCGGGTGAAATGTCGTTGTTTGATACGGTCGCCCAGTCAAGTATGACCGCTTTTTTATTCGGAAGTATCATTTTACTGCTTCGCTTCCCTGTAATGCAGCATCTGTTTCGTTGCTTTTTTCAAGAGCTTTTTCTTTTTTTGATGCAAGGAACATCAGAACGAAAATAAGAATAATGAGAACAAGCTCAACTATTCCTATAGCCGGACGCATAATTTCATAATCACCGACATAGAGAAGAAGTGTAGCTGCAATTGCAACTGCAGTAGTCACCTGATAAGCTTTTTTCTGTCTTATAAACTGAAAAATAAAGAACAGGGAACCGAAGATGCAAAAAATAAGATGCGGTGTGAATGCGAGCGGGAATTTGTTAAAAGCTTCTGTTGCGAGTAATAAATTCATTTTAAATTAACCTCTATTCTGATTTTGGGATATACGTATTCATTCTTTTATTATACTTTATTTAAGAGCGTGCTGTCAAGACTTTTGGTTTCTTTATCTTTGTCTGATACAAAAGGACATCAGCGTATTCAATACTCACGCTGATGTCCTCTTTTATATCCGGATAAATATTGACGATTTTTATTTAATAACTCAAACTTCGCACATTAAAATTAACCGTTCATCCATTCATTATCCACAGTAACCAAACCTATTCCCAAAAACTGCATTCGTTAAATCATCCCGGAAAGATATCTCACTATCCACAGCAACCAAACCCATTCCAAAAAAACCACATTCGTTAAATCATCCCGGAAAGATATCTCACTATCCACAACAACCAAACCCATTCCAAAAAAACCGCATTCGTTAAACCATCCCGGAAAGATAGCGCATTATCCACGGCAACCAAAACCATTCTCCGCCCTAACTCATTCGCACGACCTGCGAGGAAAAGCCGGCAAAAAGGAAGGTCAAAGGAAGGGAGAGCTCGAGAGGGAAACCCATAAGGAGGGGAAAATGCCGGCTTTTTGCGATTTTTTTCTTTTCCCCTCCTTCCGGGTTTCCCTCTCGAATTTCTGAACCTAACAGCTTATTAACACAGTTACCTTTACAGTTCTTACTATTATATTTTTAAAACACACATTGATTTTTTTATGTGCGAAGTTTGAGTTAATAATATCTGAAACTTCTTCAGCCTGATTTTCAATGAGTGCTTTTTTCATATAACAAAGATCAATAATGTTTACAGAACCGTCACTGTTGAAATCTGCGGCTTTGGTGTCATTGATTTTTGCGTCCTGAACTGAAAGCAGCCATTGCTGGAAAAGCATAATGTCAGATGCACCGAAAACTCCGTCTGAGTTTACATCTCCGGGAAGTGCAGATCCTTCGGGATCAGAATTATTTTCGTTATCTGAGGCTGTTTCGATCACTTCAAAATGACGGCCGTGTTTTTCTGCATAAGCCTGTGCAGTTGAATTTTCATAACCGTGAATTATGGTTTCACCGGTGATGACTTCTGAAAACGCACTTCCTTTTTTTGAATACAGCTTATAATTGTCATTAATGGTCGTTTTGCTGTCGGCAATAATACATTCAGGATCGTAGATGTAAATATCCTTTGCTGCCCGTGCTCCGGATAAAGTCATATCGTCCATAAATGAACATCTGTAATCTATTCTTGCCGGTTCATAGCCTCTGAGCAGAATAAATGCCAGATAATTAATATGTTTTACTGATGACGGAATGCTGATGCTTGTTACATTGCTTAATGACATGAACGATTTATCAGCTATTCCTGCCGTTCCTTCTCTGATTTCGATTTTTTCTATGTTTTCATCGCTTCCGGTGACCCAGTTGCTGACATAGTGAACTCCGTCTGCATTTTCGATGCAGCCGCACGAGTCAAAAGCCATGGTACCGACATATGATACAGTATCCGGAATATCAAATGATTTGAGTGAAGTACATTCCTGAAATGCGTTGATTCCTATCTTTTCCAATGTTCCTTTAAATTTTACATCGGAAAGGCTTTGACATTTATAGCAGGTATAGCCTGTGACGGCGTTTATACTTTCCGGAAATTCAATGCTTTTAAGATTTATACAAAATGCAAATGTGCCCAGGTTTATAGTTTCTATATTATCGGGAATAACTGCTTTTTCCAGACTTCTGCAGTCGTAGAATGCATAGTCGTTAATGGTTGTCGTTTGTTCCGGAAGGGTCAGTTCTTTTATATCCTTTGCCGGCGGACATCCAATCAGGGTTTTCATATCTTTGGAATAAAGAATGCCGTCATGTGCAGTAAAATACGGATTGTTTTCAGATACCGCAATTTCAGATACAGTATGGTTCGGAAGATCATCATCCTGAAGCTCCTTATGCTCATTTTCACTTTCATTGGCAGTCAGGGCATGTACTGTATTTGACGAGACTTTGCTGTATGATTCAAATTCCGGTATTTCTTCAACATTGATTTCTTCAGTATGATTTGTGATGACTGATCCGGAAAAAGATACTCTGACAGTTTTGACTATGGATGTTGTATCGATCAGACTTATCCAGTCAAAATGTTCAAATGAATCCGGAAGAGTGATTTTTTTCAGATTTCCGCATTTTGTGAAAGGTGAGCTGCTTATTCCGGTTACAGGAACGCCGTTTACCTGACCCGGTATCTCGACTTCTGTAATATCTTCATCCGTACATTCATCAAGAAGAGCAAAATCGTCATACACATGATAGACGAATTCATTTTCAGTGATCGTGGTGTACGATACTGAAGGATCCGGAAATGTTTCTGTATTATTGAACTGTTCAAGACAGTCCTGACTTGTTACAGCATTATTGGCATTTGCTGAACCGGTATATAGCGTTGAAAAGCTGAATGCCATTGTAAAAGCGAGTATTAGTGATATTTTTCTTTTCATTTGTGTTCTCCTAATAATTATTTGTTATTTTGTTTTGAAAAAAACATTGTACTATTCTAACATTCATTAATATTTTTGTCAAGTATTAAAACATGATGCATGATGAAGCGAAGAAAACAACACATAGTTTTTAACCTGCATATATTCTGATGTTTTTTCTGCTTTCGGCGATAAACCTGCATTTTTTTCTTTATTGATAACAGTTAATATTTATGTTATACTGAATAATGTAACATTAAAAACGGAACGGAGGAAGATGATGAAAGAATTCAACACAACCGGAATATGTATACCGGAAATGCACTATATGGTGGATACATCAGCGAAGAATGAATTAATAACAGAACTGATCAAAAAAGGAAAATACTTCACGATCAACCGTTCCAGACAGTACGGAAAAACAACAACGATGTTTCTTCTTGAAAACAGATTAAAGGAAAAAATGCAGGTCATATCGATAAGCTTTGAAGGTATAGGAGAAGAACCGTTCAATACAAATTCAGCATTTGTCAGAACGTTTATAGAACTGTGCTCAGACTGTTTCAGGTTTACAGGAATAGAAGAAAAAGATGCGGAAAAATGGAATGATCTTTCTGAATTTAATGAAGAAAAACCGTTTAAATTTTTAAGTAATAAAATAACATGGCTATGTGAAAAATATGAAATAGTACTCATGGTCGATGAGATGGACAAATGTTCCGATAATCAGGTGTTTCTTAATTTTCTTGGAATGCTCAGGGACAAGTATCTTCTGAGAAATATGGGAAAGGATTTTACTTTTAAAAGTGTTATTCTTGCCGGAGTATACGATGTAAAGAACCTTAAACTAAAACTCAGACCTGATGAAGAGAGAAAATACAACAGTCCGTGGAATATAGCAGTTGATTTTACAGTCGATATGAGCTTCCATCCTGAAGAGATAGCGACGATGCTTGATGACTATGAGAATGATGTTCATACAGGAATGGATATTAAGAAAATAAGCGAGGAACTGTATCATTATACCAATGGATATCCGTATCTTGTGAGCTGGCTTTGCAAGTGG
>JAZQPR010000074.1:0-7381 GCA_045628605.1 Oscillospiraceae bacterium | reverse complement strand
GGCGCTCTAAATTTTCGTGTTGGTGTTGGTGAGCTTTAAATTATCGTATTGGTGATTTAAAGCTCATTCTTGTTTTGTGTTGGTGTTCTCTAAATAATCGTGTTGGTAAGAAAAATACCCTTCATATTATGATGGTAGTGTCGAATCTATCACTTGAATATGAAGGGAGGATCCTATGAATCCTGATTCCAATTTTATCACTTCTCTGTTCAATATTTCTCCGGAAAGTATCGAATCTTTTGTCACGCATACTTCTGCTGAGAAAGTCGTCTACGAACTTACACTCAGGAGAACATATTCCGACTGTCCGTACTGCGGCGGAAGACTGATCGGATACGGTCACAAGACAAAGGTCATCAATCATCCCGTTCTTTCAAACAGGCAGTGTTGCATCAAATATCATGCCAACCGCTACCGCTGCAAAGGTTGCGGTCGAACTGGCTTCGAGTACAATCCTTTCTCCATGCCCGGGTTCAATTCATCGACCCTGCTGCTCCAGCAGGTCATGGCCAGATTCAAGAACCTGAACTATACGCTGGACATGATTTCAAAGGAAATGAACATCTCCAATACGCAGCTGAACACTTACCTTGACTCCTTCATCACCATTCCCAAAAGACCTCTGCCCGAGAGCATCGGCATCGACGAGATTCACAGCAGGGCCCTTTCAAAGAGAACATCGCCGTTCCTGTGCATCCTCGTGGACAATGAGAAGAGATGCATCTACGACATACTCGATTCCAGAGCAAAATACAGTCTCGCACGCCATTTCTCGAACATTCCAAGAGAAGAACGCCTGAATGTCAGATACGTCACCATCGATATGTGGGAGCCGTACAGAGATCTGGCTGAAACCTACTTTCCCAACGCAGTCGTTGCTGTTGATCCGTTCCATGTCATCGGGCATCTGACAAAGGACTTTGAACGCCTGAGAATTTCACTGATGAAGAGATGCGACTACCAGTCCAACGGGTATTACCTGCTGAAGAAATGGAGTTGGATCCTTGAAAAGGACGATGTGGATCTTGACAATGACAGGGTATTCAACCACAGATTCGGCACGGAACTCAACAGAAGAGACATGAGGGACATCATATTCTCGACGTTCCCGATTCTGCACGCAGCCTACGAACTGAAGGAAATGTATCGGAAATTCAACAGGCTGAACGACTACGATGAAGCTTGTTCACTGTTTCCAAGAATCAAGAAATTCTTTGCCGATTCCGGGATTGAGGAATACAACGAGTTCACAGGGCTGTTGTACAGGTGGGATACGGAAATACTGAATTCGTTCATCCGACCGTACGAAGACAACAGAAGACTTTCCAATGCGTATACCGAAAACATCAACGGGAAAATCAGGACATACATTAATGTTTCCAGGGGAATAAAGAACTTCGACCGATTCAGGAAACGGGTGATCTACGCTCTGAACCCGGACATTTCGTACGCGCTGACGTCCAATCTCCATTCCGAAAAATACACGGGAAAGGCACGGGGACCCTACGAGAAACCGTACGACTAACCATTCAAAAAGGACCAGCTCGCTGTGGGGGGCTCGCAGGTCCTTTTTTCATTCTGTGTGACAGTAAACAACACGAAAGTTTAGAGAAATCACTTTTTTCGCCAACACGATTATTTAGTGATCGTTATTCCAAACCAACACGATTATTTAGACTACCGTTATCCTTTTGCGTGGAAACAAGATTAGATCTTCTGAACAAAAGCCTTTTCCTTCTTCTTGTCATCAGGCTTTTTACCACCCGCAGCTTCAGGCTTATTATCAGTGTTTACGGCAGTTTCCGGCTTCTTTTCAACTTTTGTTTTATTTGTCACCGGAGCATCTTTCTTCAAAACATTATTCTCTGCTGCAGCTTTTAAAGATGATTTATCAATCTTTGTTTCCTTGACTTTTTCGAGAATTGTCTTGTTCTCGATGGCGCGATCTGCCATTGCATCATCATATTTCATGATTTTATCATGTGCTTCCAAATGGGCAGCTCTCTGCTCAGCAGTAACATTTCTTTGAGGATTACCACTCACCTCAAGTCTGGCGTGTTCAGCTTCTAACATTGCAATCTCTTCTCCACTATATACCACATCCTTTGATCTTTCCGAATTTGATGCGATAAATTTCAAATAGGATTTATTTAAGGCACACTTTTGAGCGCTGGATTCCAATGTTTTGAATTCTACAGAGTCATGCTTGAAATTGTTCTTTATGCAATAATCGTATACTTTTTTCATTTCAGTATTGAGATTATTATTGTATTTAGCAAATACATCAAGCTTATTTTCATCAGATCCACGCTGCAGAATATCAAAACTTACAACCATATCCGCTTCAACTTTCTTGAGTCTTGGGATCACTTTATCAAGCCTTGTTTCGGCAAACTTCACAAGGTTTTTGGCAAAATTGAGACGATATTCACGTTGGTCTGTCGTCTTGAACTCAATAACACGCTTTTTCTTTTCAAGATAGTTTGAGGCTGCATTCTTGATAGCTTTCAGTGCTTTTTCACAATCAGAAAGTGTTCCCTCTTTGAATGCATTCTTCAACCCCTTATCCGGATCTTTAGGATCAGCTTCTTTGCCCAGAGCAATGGCCAAAGATGACACCATTTGCTTAAATTCGTCTGAATCGTTTGTCCAGTATCTGCATACATCATAAGTGTTATAGAATGATTCGATTGCTTTAGAACATCCATTCCTCAGAGAAGCAGAAATATTCGTCTTTGCTTCCAAATCTTTAACGGTTTTAATTTCAGGCTTTATCCCTTTTTCCAGACAAGTTTTGTCCTTAAGATCCCAGAATTTCAGAATGTTATCATGAACCTTCATTGGTTTTTCAAACATTTTGAGCATTGTAGGCAGCTCGGAATTCAACATGATAAACTGTTTATCATGCTTCTGGATAAGCGGGGTATAATCCTGCTTTAAACCATCTTCGATATCATACTCGGACCTGTAATTCCAGGTAATATCCTTTCCTGCTTCGATGTTTTCAGCCAGTTTCTTTTCGAGTGCTCCCTCCTTAGCTGCGTGTTCCTCAACCAGCTTGGTTTTCTTATTTGCTAACATATCCTTCTGGACCTGCTCAAAGGATTTCGTGTGTGATTTCTGTGCTTCCAGCTGCTTTTCCTGCTGAGATTTCAGATTCGAGATATCTTCTTTGATAGCAAGAAGGGTCTTATCTTTCTTAACATCACTGTCAACTTTGGCACGATCATCATCACGCTTAGTCTGAAGTTTTTTGATCTTAGCAGCATACTCCTTCTGAAGCTTGTCCGTCTTCTTCTGAAGCTCGTTCTGCAGATTTTCTATAGCTGCATCACGCTCTTTCTCATACTTTTTCGTATCACTTGTTAAGCCGTCCTGAAGGTCTTTCTTAGTCTGAGCATTTAATTCCATATCCTTCTGATGTTCATCCTTAGCAAGCTGATAATCATCTTCTATTCTCTGCTTTATTGAATCATTGATCTTCTTTTCCAGAGCATTAGTGTCCGCCTCAACTTCGGTGTACAGGTTGGATATTTGGGCATTCTCTTTCTCCAGTGTACCATTAAAGAAACCAACATAACCACTTGAAATATCAACATAGTTGTTTGCAATGACTCTTACCAGTTGATTGATCTGTCCGGTATGGTACTTTGCAGTTTTCCAATCTCCGACTTTCTCGGCAAACTCCTGATAAGCCCCAGCGAGCTTCTCATCTTTCAGACTCGCATCGTGGAAATTCATCTGAGCTGCTTCAACTTCTTCGACGGAAACAGGCTCTTTGTTATCAGGAGAATAAGGACGCAGGATCTTTCTTATTTCTGTACCTCTTGCTTTTATATCAGCATCTGCAGACATGTCCCGATCATTATATGTTTTTAATAATCCTTCAAGTTTTTTACCCTGTGCATTGAGAAAATCCTGCACTGCAGCCTCAAATGATTTTCTATCTTCGACAGCAAGCAGTTTTTGCATATTGCTCTTAGTATCCGACAGGTCATTATTTCCAGCCACACCCTTCAGATCTGCGAGAATCTTGCGAGTCTGTTCACGGATATCATTTTCATCCAGCTTACTATTTTTACCATCCTTGACTAACGGAAGGATCTTTCCCTCTCCGCTGCGAAGTTTTCTGACCTGCTGAATCAGCTGATACTGGGCATTTCCGAGTTTTGAAATCTGGCTGTATGAATCATCAACATTCTTTATTTTTGTAGCAAAACTGGTTTTGAAGTAGGAGAAAAAGCCTGTCTTCTCAAACAGATTCGTATACAATGACAGATTTGCAGGATCTTTCATGGACGCTTTCTTCTCATCTGCAAAATCGGAATTATCAAGCAAGGTATAGAAGAGAGGTTTACCCTTTACCAACCTATTCAGTTCTTCTCTCTTCGCCCTGATACTGTTCATCTGAGCATTCAAGGCTTTTTCCTCTTTTGCATCTGCAGCAGTAAGCTTCTCAAACGGGATTGCATTCGCGGAAGACCACATGGCTGTCAGCTTCCGCACTTCGTAATCCTTTGTCTTCTCATCGAACGCGGCATTCTTCTTTGCGTATACATCATCCGCTTCCTTTATGCTCTTCTGGAAATCAGCCTCGGCTGCTTTTATATTTTTCTCACAATCATCCTCAAGCTTTTTCTTTTTGTTTTCAGACTCTAATTTCGCAGCATCCATGCTTGCATTATGGTTGGACTGAGCCTCACCACTTTTGCTCTTGTAAGTCTCTTCAATGGTATTCCAAAGTTGATCTTGTCTGACAAGAGTCTCTTTTTCCAGAGTTGCCTCCTTTTCTTTAAGCTTGGCTGCTGTTTCATTAAGATCTAAATCATCCTGTTTAAGCTGAGATTCCAAAGAACGGAATTTTTCTTCTGTTTCTGCCTGCTTTTTGACAAATGCCTGGCGGGCCTCTTCGTACTTTCTATTCTCTTTTTCCAGATCTTTTTTTATGTTATCGTAAGCCTTATTGTTAGCTTCAATGTCTTTCAGAGTCTTCTGCTCAAGTTTCTTCATATACTCATCGTTTTTTTCCACATGATCATGAAGTTCCTTAAGTTTTTGGGCGTTTTCTTTCAGTTTATCTTCCAATTCGTAGGTATTCACCTGGAAGTAATCTTTATCCATTCTTTGTTTGGCGTAATAATCCAGTTCATCACGCTGAAGCGCCGCCTCGGAAAGATCCTTGTTCATCTGATACATCTTCCCGAGGAGCCCAATGTTATCGAGGGCGCCGTTTACACCAACCAGCCACTGTAAGTAATTAAGTTCTTCCATTCCGCCTTCGTATTGAACGCGATTATCATAGAAATCTTTGAGACCACCCATTGTCTCATTCATGAAGTTGACGCGGCGGTTGGCAACAACACGGACCTTTTTCCATATTTTCTCTTTATCATCCGGAGAAATATGAGTGTCCTGAAGCATCAGCAGACCATGAAGGATCTGCTTTCTTTCGGTTTGAATATCAATGACTTCGTTTTCAAAGACTCTCTCACCGACGCGGGGCTTATTAGGATCTTTAGGATCTGTCGTACTAAGATATTCGGCAATAAAGTCGTCATAATAGATGTCGTCCGAATTCGTGAATTTTCTTACTTTGTCCTTTTTATCAAGCTGACCTTCGAAATATTTCCGTTCAGTTTCAACTTCTTTGGCATCGAAAAATTCCTCAGTTACTTCTTTAAGCTGAGTATCAAGATCATTATATGACGCCTCAATATCCGGATGATCCGGGTCCGCCAGTCTATTCAGTGTATGATCGTTAAGAGCGTCAGGATATTCCTCCGCTTCCACTGCCTGATCAGCGACTATCTCCATTGTGCCTTGTGAAGACAGAATAAGACGTTTGAGATCATAGAGTTCATTTTCATCAAGAGGTGTACGCCTGTATTCATAGGTCTTCGCTTTATAATCGGTCAAAACCTTCAAATTCGCAACAGTATTCGGCACGCCTTCATCTTCGAACTTGACAGTGACATGGTCAGTCAACCCGAGACGATTTGCCTTCTCAGGATCCGCTTCTGTATATTGCGTAAGGCCGCGTGTTTTTCTGCTTTTATTTATTTCCTCCAGGTCTATTGAGGCTACGGTAAAGAGAGCAATACATTCATCAACTCTCTTCGTATCAGGCTTGCCTTCCTTCGTAGTAAAAACCTGACCGGCAAGAATACGCATCTGGTTTTCCTTAAGTTCGCCCATGGCGTAGTTTGGGCAATCTTCCAGCTTTATATCATCGAGCGTGAGATGTGACTCTCCGGCTGCCTTCCGTTCTTCCAAGTAAAGATAACGTCGTGTGTTTGGTCCTATGACTCTCTTTTTTACTCCATCCTCTACGATCTCAATAGTAGAGTGAGAATAGAAATCATTGTACACGCGCAAGAATCTCCAGAAAATTCTTTCACTGCCGAATTTTGCAAGAAGTATCTTTTGATCTTTTGAATAACCCATCTTCGATTTCCTTTCTTGAATAGATAATGATTAACAAACTATAATATTTTTATTTTATATTAATTCCACAGAATAATCTATCGGAAAAATCTGTCAAACCCTGTTATTTTCATGAATCTGAACCCCATTCCTCTGATATATCCTGAGATGATTATACCCCACCATCCGTTTCAGAACCGTTACACAATTAGTTCTAAGATTGATCGTCATCCGAAAACAAATTATAGGTTGAATTATAGCTATAATAACGCTATCATTTTCCTGGAGGTACATGAAATGTTGATCGATACGACAAAGATAATGTCCATAACAGATGTAAATCAGAATTTTTCCAGAGCGGCAAGAATTGCTGAGCAGAAAGGCGAAGTGGTCATTTTCAAGAACAACAAGCCTAAATATGTGCTCTACGACATCGAAACGTCACCCCGGATAGAAATGACAGATGAAGAAAAAATAGAGTTCGTGGGAAGACGCATCCTGAAAGAACACCTTAACGCATTCAAGGAGCTGGCCAAATGATCAGAATTTCCGTTGAAATGGCAAAGCTGCTTCATCAGCTCATTGCAGAAGAGACCGGCGGAAGTACCGGCGTACGCGACCAAGGGCTCCTGGATTCTGCTCTTGAAAGTGCTTTTGCGGCCTTTGACGGGCAGGACCTTTACACCACTAAGGAAGAAAAAGGAGCAAGGATAGGATACAACCTTATTTCAAACCAAGCTTTTGTCGACGGAAACAAAAGCATCGGCATGCATATTATGCTCTCTTTTCTGGAACTTAACGGCATCAGGATCTGCTGTACCGATGACGATATTGTCCATGCCGGTCTGGGAGTCGCATCAGGCGAAATGGATTACGAAGACTTACTGAAATGGGTACAGACCCACTCCGCATAATGACATGAAAGACAAAATCAATCTTATTTTCGACTGCGACGGAA
>JAZQPR010000073.1:0-9035 GCA_045628605.1 Oscillospiraceae bacterium | reverse complement strand
ATAGGTGTAGCAGCCTTAAGAGCAGCAGCATCGAATGTTGGGTGAAGAAGTGCATCTAAGTTACGAGGTTCGATCATAGCTACTGCTTCTTCAGGTGTTCTCATGCCTTCATCAACAAGGTCACAAGCGATTTTGAGAGCTGCCTGAGCTGTTCTCTTACCATTTCTTGTCTGAAGCATATAGAGTTTTCTGTTTTCAACAGTAAATTCCATATCCTGCATATCTCTGTAGTGTGTTTCAAGGTTTTTGCAAACCTGAACGAATTCAGCATATGCTTCTGGGAATTCTTTTTCCATTTCAGCAATTGGCTGTGGTGTTCTAACACCTGCAACAACGTCTTCGCCCTGTGCATTTTTAAGGAATTCACCCATGAGTTTCTTTTCGCCTGTAGCAGGGTCACGTGTGAATGCAACACCTGTACCGCAGTCATCACCCATGTTACCGAATGCCATTGACTGTACGTTTACAGCAGTACCCCATGAGTAAGGGATATCATTGTCTCTTCTGTATAAGGTAGCTCTCGGGTTGTCCCATGATCGGAAAACAGCCTTGATAGCGCCCATAAGCTGTTCCTTAGGATCGTCAGGGAAGTCTGTGCCGATCTTTGATTTATATTCAGCCTTGAACTGTGAAGCGAGGTCCTTGAGGTCTTCAGCTGTGAGCTCTACGTCCTGCTTAACACCCTTCTTAGCTTTCATTTCATCGATAAGTTCTTCGAAATATTTTTTACCAACTTCCATAACTACGTCAGAATACATCTGGATGAATCTTCTGTAGCAGTCCCAAGCCCAACGTGGGTTGTTTGACTTTTCAGCGATAACATTTACAACTTCTTCGTTAAGTCCGAGGTTGAGGATTGTGTCCATCATACCAGGCATTGAAGCACGGGCACCTGAACGAACTGAAACGAGGAGCGGATTTTCCTTGTCACCAAACTTCTTGCCGGTGATTCCTTCCATCTTTACGATGTACTCATTGATTTCAGCCATGATCTCATCATTGATCTGACGTTTGTCCTCGTAGTACTGTGTACAAGCTTCTGTTGTGATTGTGAAACCCTGTGGAACAGGAAGACCGATGTTGGTCATTTCAGCAAGGTTAGCACCCTTACCGCCGAGGAGTTCTCTCATGTTAGCATTACCTTCAGAGAAAAGGTAGCAATATTTCTTTGCCATAGGTCAAATTACCTCCAAATAAAATTTCTCAATTTCCCATGTCTTGATAAAAAAATATCGGACAGGAGTTACATTTCATTATATCACATTTAAAAATGAAATACCATAGTTTTTTTTAAAAAACTAAAAAATTTTTACAGTTTTAATGGCTGGGAGAAATAAAATAAGGATAATTTATGCTTTTTAACAAAAGGTCTTGAATTTTCATTGCAAATCTGTCATAATATATGGAGGTATACACTGATATTTTGACATGATAACGAAAAAATGCCATGCATATTTTTCAGTGCCTTAAGTGTGGTTTTATAAATTTAAAATACAAAATAAATTTCAGGACAGGAGTGTAGTAATTTGGATAATGTAATTATTCTGGCCGGAGGTCAGGGAAAAAGAATGAAGGCTGATATGCCTAAACCGTTGTTTAAAGTTCTCGGTGAACCAATGCTCGAATGGGTTATAGGTGCCTGTGAAAAAGCAGGTCTTTCAAATATATGCATAGTAAAGGGATATAAAGGTGAAATGATCGATGAATATCTGAACGGCAGATATGAAACAGTTCTTCAGGCAGAACGTCTGGGAACCGGTCATGCTGTAATGCAGGCTGTTCCTTTTATGAAAAAGGAATCTGACGGAAACACACTTGTTCTTTGCGGTGATGCTCCGTTTATTGACAGTCAGACCATTATGGATTCGCTTGAACTTCATAAGAAAAACGGAAATGCAGTTACTGTTATCACTTCCGAACTTGATGACCCTCACGGTTATGGAAGGATCATCCGTACAGAAAACGGTATTTCTGCGATAGTTGAAGAAAAGGATGCTTCTCCGGAGCAGAAAGCAATAAAAGAGATAAATTCTGGTGCATACTGGTTTAAAACCACAGATCTGATGGATTCACTCGGTCTGCTTACAACAGATAACGTTCAGGGTGAATATTATCTTACTGATACAATTCATATTCTTCTTTCAAAGGGCAAAAGAGCAGATGCCTTCAAGTCAGAAAATCCTAATGTTGTTCTCGGGGCAAATGACAGAAAAGGACTTCTTGCACTGAATGTTGCAGCGAGAGAAGACATTATTTCAAGACATCTTGAAAACGGTGTTGAATTTACATGTACAGACGGAGTTACCATAGGCCGTGATGTAGTGATCGGTGCAGGTACACAGATCCTTTCAGGCACGATCCTCAGAGGAAAGACTGTGATCGGTTCAGACTGTGTTATAGGACCTGACTGCATAATAGAAAACAGTACAGTCGGAGATGCAACAAAGCTCAACTATGTTCAGTGCTATGATTCTCAGATAGACAACAATGTAAAGATAGGACCTTTCGTTCAGGTAAGACCGGGAAGCCATATCAAATCAGGAGTAAAGATCGGTGACTTTGTTGAGATCAAAAATTCAGTTATCGGCGAAGAGACTGCAGTTGCTCATCTTACATATGTCGGAGACAGTGATGTCGGCGGATGCGTAAACTTCGGATGCGGTGTTGTTACTGTAAACTATGACGGTGAAAAGAAGAGCAGATGTACTATCAAGGACAATGCATTTATCGGATGCAATACAAATCTTATCGCCCCTGTTACAATAGGAAGAGGCGCATATACAGCAGCAGGCTCAACTATTTCTCATGATGTTCCTGATGATGCGCTGGCGATCGAAAGAGGACCTGTTGCGATCAAGGACGGATATGCAGCTGACAAGTTAAAGAACAGAAAGAAAAAGAAGTGAAATAATTATATGGGTATAATGGATCTGTTTGAACAGATAAAAAGCGGAAACAGCAGCAGTATGAACGGACCGGTTGAGTATCTGATAGTCGGACTCGGGAATCCGGGAACAAAATATCAGGATACGAGACACAATACAGGTTTTATGGCTGTTGATACCATTGCGTCAAAATATGATGCAGAGATCAAAAAAATCAAATTCAAGTCACTTTGCGGTGAATGCATGATAGGCGGAAAAAGATGTCTTCTCATGAAGCCGTCGACCTATATGAACAACAGCGGCGAAGCAGTTGTGGAAGCAATGAACTTCTACAAGCTCGAGCCTTCAAAGATTATCGTGCTGTTTGACGATATTTCTCTTGAACCTTCAAAGATAAGGATAAAGAGAAAAGGAAGCGACGGCGGTCATAACGGAATAAAAAGCATTATTTATCTTACAGGATCGGATGAATTTATGAGAGTAAAGATAGGCGTCGGAAAGAAGCCGCGTCCGGATTACGATCTTGCCGACTGGGTTCTTTCATGCTTTTCATCAGAGGATATCGTAAAGATAAAAGAAGCATGTGAAAATACTGCAGCATCCGTAGAACTTATGGTTTCCGGGAAAATTAATGAAGCAATGAACAAATTCAATTGATGTGAGGTTTTATAGTGTGAAAATTTTTCAGGAAAATTTCAGCAGACTCAGCGGATACAGGGAATTGAGAGATTATCTCGAAGCCGGAATATCACCTGTGTGCTGTACCGGACTTGCACAGATAAACAAGGCTCAGCTTATTCTTACCGATGCAGATGAGAACAGTATTTCTCTTGTTGTCACAGATGATGACAATTCAGCAAGGAAACTTGCAGATGATATCAATGAGATGGCAGGGGAAACCATTTCCGAATATTTTCCTTCAAGAGAATATATTATTCAGAATACTGAAGGAGCTTCAAGAGAATATGAATACATAAGACTCGGAATTCTTGCCAGACTGTCTGAAAAGAAGATCCGGATCGTCATTGCAGGAGCAGAGGCGGTAATGCAGTATGTACCGCCTGCTGATGTCCTGACAGGGAGAATATTTACTCTTTCAGAAGGGATGGAGATAAAGATCCCTGATCTTCTTGAGAAGCTTGTAATGTGCGGATATTCAAGATCCGATACAATAGATTCTCCGGCTCAGTTTTCTGTCAGAGGTTCAATAGTCGATATTTTTTCTCCCCAGGACAGTATGCCGTACAGAATAGAATTCTGGGGCGATGATATTGATTCGATTTCATATTTTGATATTGAAACCCAGCGAAGAAATGAAAAAATAGAAAAAATAGAGATAGTTCCTTCAAGAGAAGCAATGTTTGATCCTTCTGAGCTTTCAGATAAGATAGAAAAATATCTGAAGTCTGCAAGAGGAAAAAATGCGGAACAGTTTAAAAAACAGGCACTGTCGGATATTGAAAAGCTGAAGTCAGGAGTCTGTATTGAAAATGCAGACAAATATCTTAAGCTTATATATGAAGGAAAACCTACGATATTTGATTACACTGACGGAAAAGTGTATTTCTGTGAACTTACGCAGATAGTGTCAAGAGTAAAAGGTGTCATTGCTCAGTATAACGAAGATACCAGATTTTTGCTTGAGGAAGGCATGACGCTTGGAACGCTTTGTGAACATTATAACAATTTCTTGAAGGATACAGAATTGACTGAACAGAAAAAATGTATTTATCTTGTGTCATTTTTCAGCGGTTCAGATAAAGTAAGCTATAAGAGAGTAATTAATTTTGAAGCAAACCAGTCTTCGCCATGGGGCGGAGAAATGCGTCAGCTGGCTGAAAATCTCAGAACGTACTTTGATAACGGATACAGTGTTACGGTTCTTGCGGGAAGTGAAAAGACTCTTCCGATAATTGCAGACGATCTGAGAGCAGACGGCTTCAGAACTGAGATCATGACAGAAAACTCCGTATCTGAAAAAGGCAAGATACTTTTAAGAACCGGAAGCCTGTCAGCCGGTTTTGATTATCCTGAAATCAAGGATGCACTGATCACACAGGCCAAAACCGGTGTTTCAAAGAAAAGAAAAAATAAAAATAAAAAGGGAAAGGAACTGACAAGTCTTTCGGATATAACAGCCGGAGATCTTGTAGTTCACGCAATGCACGGTATCGGACGATTTGTGGGTATAAGAAAGCTGGAGCTTGAGGGTGTTACGAAGGACTACATAACTATACAGTATGCAGGAAAAGACGTACTGTATGTTCCTGTTACACAGCTGGATCTGGTTTCAAAATATATAGGCGGAGCAGAGGAAAGTTCAGTCAAACTAAATAAGCTCTCTTCTCTTGACTGGCAGAAAACCCGAAACAATGTAAAAAAAGCTGTAAAGGATATGGCGGCAGAACTTATTGCTCTGTATGCAAAAAGGCAGAGTACAAAGGGCTATTCCTTCCCGCAGGATGATGATCTTCAGCGCGATTTTGAAAACAGATTTCCTTATGTTGAAACGGGAGATCAGCTTCAGTGCATAAGTGAGATCAAATCAGACATGGAACAGTCTTATCCGATGGACCGTCTTCTTTGCGGTGACGTCGGTTTCGGAAAGACTGAGGTGGCGTTCAGAGCTGCGTTCAAATGCATGGAGGACGGAAAACAGTGTGCACTTCTGGCGCCGACTACAGTTTTGTCATGGCAGCATTATCAGACAGCACTCAGAAGATTTGAACATTTTCCTCTGAAGGTGGAGTTGCTTTCGCGTTTCAGAACACCGAAACAGCAGAAAGAGATACTAAAACAGCTTGCCGAAGGAAAAATAGATCTTATCATAGGTACTCACAGACTTGTTCAGAAGGATGTAAAATTTAAGGATCTTGGTCTTGCCATAATTGACGAGGAACAGCGCTTCGGAATTGCTCACAAGGAAAAATTCAAGGAAATGTTTATCGGAGTCGATGTGCTGACTTTATCAGCAACGCCTATTCCGAGAACACTTAATATGGCCATGAGCGGGATCAGAGACATGTCAGTAATTGAAGAGCCTCCTCAGGACAGACATCCTGTTCAGACATATGTAATTGAGCACAACATGGGACTGATAGTACAGGCGATACTGAAGGAACTCAAACGAGGCGGACAGGTCTATTATATTCATAACAGAGTTGAAACGATCGCCGGATGTGCCTCAAAGCTTCAGGAACTGCTTCCGGATGCAAGGATCACATATGCTCACGGTCAGATGACAGAGGATGAAATGTCTGAAAGATGGCGTCAGGTGCTTGATCACGAAGTGGATATTTTAGTGTCAACAACGATCATAGAAACCGGAGTCGATGTTCCGAATGTAAATACACTTGTTATAGAGGATGCTGACAGATTTGGACTTTCACAGCTCTATCAGCTCAGAGGACGAGTAGGAAGATCAAACAGAAGAGCATATGCTTATTTTACATTCAGAAGAGGAAAAGTACTGTCAGAGGTTGCGTCAAAAAGACTTGAAGCAATAAGGGAATTTACACAGTTCGGAAGCGGATTCAGAATTGCAATGAGAGACCTTGAGATAAGAGGCGCAGGAAGCATTCTCAGCGGAAAACAGCACGGTCATATAGAAAATGTCGGGTATGACCTGTATATTAAGCTTTTAAACGATGCAATAGCAGAGCAGAAGGGTGAGGCACCGGAGAAAAAAGCTGAGGACTGTGCAATTGATGTTCAGATAGATGCACATATTCCGGAAAAATATATTGAAAGTCTTCCTCAGAGACTGGATGCATATAAAAAGATCGCAGCAGTTTCGACTGCGGATGAAAAATCAGATCTTATTGACGAATTTATAGACAGATACGGTGAGCCTCCAAAGGCAATACTCGGACTGATAACCATTTCTATGCTGAGAAATGTTGCATCCGGAATAGGAATAACAGAAATAGCACAAAGAAGCGGATGTATTCTGTTCTTTATTCGTGAGCCTGAAATGTCTCAGATAAAGGCTTTGTCAGCAGAGTTCAGAGGAAGGGTGCTTTTTAACAGCCTTTCAAAACCGTATATCAGCGTCAGAATGCTTGAGAAGCAAAAGCCGGAAGAGCTTATTTCCGAAGTCCTTGAAATAATGCTCAGTTCCGCTGTTGTAGAAAATAACCAATAGTAAACTGTTCCTGAAATAAAATCTTTTTGTATATATTGTGGTTTTAACTTGAACAATAATACCATATTGTACAATGTGCCAAAAAGATTACAATTTTGTCGTAAGTTTCAATTAAAAATGCAATGCAATTTTGGTTATTACACATATGGAATTTGTTTTGTATAAATGTTATAATATAATCACCATAGGAAAGGTAGTCGGACTTTATTAAAAGGATTTTATAAGTCTGTCAATTTTTAACACATACAAAATATTTATTCAGGGAGGAAATTACTATGAAAACAAAGAGATTATTAGGGATTTTTGCTGCACTTGCAATGGCATCTATGTCAGCTGTTTCTGTAAATGCACAGATTACAAACGGAAATACTCCGAATGAGTGGATGGGTGAAGTTACAATGCAGGAAAAAGTAAATCTGTATGCATTGGTTCCTGAGGGATTTGATGTTTCAGATGCTGCTTATCTCGCTATTCAGCTGACATCATTTGATAAAAGTGAATGCGGCGGAATCGTATTCTACAATTCAGAGACCGGCGGCTGGGATAATAATGGCGGCGCTAACTATGAATGGGCATACGGCGGCGGAAAGATGTTCAATGTTGAGGATGACGGATGGTGCTACATTTCTATTCCTGAAGGAAAATTCAAGGATGCAGGCGGATGGGCAGAAATCTGGTTCCAGCACTGGGGCGGTCCTGACATTCAGATCGATGAAGCAGGAATGAAATTACTTGATGCTAACAAGAAGCCTCTTGGTGCAGTTGAAGAACAGCCTGCAGAAACTCAGGCTACAGAAGCTCAGCAGACTCAGGCAGCAAATCAGCAGGCAACACAGCAGGCTACAAAGCAGAATACAGTAGCTGCTAAGGCTGCAAATAATTCCAACCCTTCAACAGGTCAGAAGGAAAATGCAGCAGCATTGATCGTTACAGCACTTGCAGCAGCTGCAACTGTTGGCGCAACATTTAAGAAAAGAAAATAATAAATAATAATAATCAATAGTTTTTAGCTTAGCAAACCCGATGCCCTCGGTAAAACGAGGGCATTTTGTTTGGATTGGGGATCCGGCTGAATTCTTTTTTGATGAGAGGAAGAATTGGAATGAGAGGAAAAATGAGAGTGTTGTTTTGCCTTGGAAGCATATTGATGCTTCTATGTGCATGTTCGAAAGGAAAACCCGGAGAGGTTGCGGAAACTACGGAGCCGGTACCGGAAGAACCGGAGTATATTCTTCTGGAACCGACAGACAGCACTATAACTTTTGATGACGGAGACCTTTATACTGCACATTGTATGAAAGAAAAGAATTTTGAAAACGATGAATCAGAGTGTAAACTTTCTATAGCAGAGTTTAAAGGCGAAAAACAGCTTAAAATAGAAGTTCTTGATAAGGGTGATGACGGTTTTTACAAAAATCCGAAAATAGTTTTTGATGTTGATGAACTTGTCGGCTCTGAAAATCTGAGCAGAATCAAGAGCTTTTCTGCTGATATCACGCAGGTTGCAGTTGGAGAATTTATCGGAGATGACGGCGAACCCATGATGGTAGCGGGAAATCTTCAGGGATCATTCGGATCGATTCTCGGACCTGAGTGTGATGAATGGTATGAACCAACCGGTTCTGCAAATAATTTTGCATCAGCAGACTGGGTTTTTGACTGGACACATCTGAGCGTTGAAGGAAAATTTCTTATTAAAAGCTATGTTGACGGAACAACTGATTCAACACTTGTATTTATGAGATGGGGAATCCCGAATCAGGCCGATATCTATATTGACAATCTTACATTCTTTGACGAGGATTCAAACCCGATTCCGATCATTTACAAGCCCGGTCAGTCTGATGAAGAGCCTCAGACTGAGATCACCGCAGAATCCACATCCGAAGAAGCGGCTGAAACTAATTAATAAATAAAAAAACAAGCAGAATATCTGATCATGATCCTATATCATATCAGCTACTTCTGCTTTTTTTTATTGCCAATCAATGCGAAGGTGCAGGGCG
>JAZQPR010000072.1:0-3359 GCA_045628605.1 Oscillospiraceae bacterium | reverse complement strand
AAAAACGGATGTCATCGCCTTTTCAGGTGACACCCGGTCTCATTTCAAAGCTCCGTGTTGTTGAAAGCTCTGCTTTTAACAAGCAGAGGCGATTCGTAGAATCGGTTCCCGCTCAGTCGGAGATTGTACTCCGACTGTTTGGTCAGATAGAACCCGCCGCCTGCAGAGGCGGGGGATATCCTCTGTGTTGTTATAAAGTCATCTTGAAAAGTTATCAGGATAAGAAACTGAAATCTGATCAATTTTCAGAAGTTCCATGATCTCATCAATATCCGGCATAACTTTCAAAGCACCTTTTTTCGTTGCTATTATAGCGGCACCCGCATTTGCAAACTGAAGAATTTCGGTAAGCTTCCGGTCGTCAGGTAAAGAAAGATCCAAATCTGAGATAAAACTCAGGGCACAGCCGAAAAACGTATCTCCGGCTCCTGTGTTTTCTATGGATTCAACCTTGAAACCGGGAGCTTTTGCTTTTGCATTAATGCAGCTTTGAATCAATATTATTTTTTTATCATTTAATGCATATATACGGCGTATAGTGCAAATATATTGACTGGAAGATGCTAATATGTTATTTTATCAATATCAGATATACCGGCAAAGAGGATATCACCTGCAGGGGCTGGCTCTGCGTTCCGTTCCAAAAAAACCGGAATACAATCGACGCAGATCAGCGATTCTTCATACCGACTTTATTTGTTCAAATCAGAGCTTAAATAAATTATCTGATAAGTATAAACTGACGTTATATTACATAATGAGATTAAAAATATGCGATAACCGTAAAATTTCCGACGCGCGGGAAATTTTATAACTATTTTATTATTATTTATAACAACACAGAGGATATCCCCCGTCTCTGTAGGTGGTTCTATCTGACCAAACAGTTGGAGAGTAGAATCTCCTACAATTCGGTTAGCGATTCTACGAATTTCCTCTGCTTGTTAAATCAGAACTTTGAAGGAGGAGTTAATCATGAAAGATAACCAATATGTATTAAACAAGATTTTTGAATCAATTTCAAACTATGTTGCACCTATGACAACCGACACTGTTGAACCAGAAAGTTTTTATACCCAGTTTAAAATGGGTATCGGACTAAACACACTTAATACAAAGGATGCATCTTTGATGGCAGATGCATCTCCGAAAGTACAGAGAGACTATATTCAGGGATTTAACGTTTCTGATCAGTACAGTAAAATACTTAGTTCCAAACTTCCTGAAGACTCTCCTTCACCGATTGAAGAGGAGAAATATGAACAGGCTTTGCAGCTTATTAATGATGATGATCCAAAATATAAAAAATATGTAAATACGAAAAAAGAGTATGATACTGCAATTTTAAATTATTATTGGAAAAAAAATGATTCCAATTCTTCTGAAATCGATATAGCAAAAGCGAAAATGGAAATGGATGCTGCATACAAATCACTTGTTGCTGCAGGAAAGTCAGAATACGAAAATGCATTTAATATTGTGGCCACACACAATAAATATACACCTTCAGCCGTTTTTGATAAAGCAAACTCAGTATTTGGCAGCGCACAGGATATGGCAGACACTTTTGGATATTTTGAAACAAATTTTATTCCTTCATCCTGGTTAGATAATTCCGGTGATGATCTCGCATGGGCAAAAATCACTATAAAAACAGATTCCGTTGATGTTAAACTTACCTCTGAAACCGCTAAAACAACTTTTTCGTCATATTCCGATCTCAGCGGCGGATGGTGGTTCTGGAAATATGCTGACCGTGTTTCAAAAACACAACAGGAAGCAGTTGATTCTGCTAACTCAGATGTCAAATCTTCAAATCTGAGTCTTTCTATGGAAATCGCCCAGGTTCAAATAAACAGAGCATGGTTTAATTCATCACTGCTCACATATTCGGAAGCATATATTCCAAATGAAGATGCAGGAGTAATTTGCAGCGGTACATTAAATGGAAATGGCGGCATGCAGCTTATTCCATGTTCGTTTATTCTGATAAGAAATCTGTCAGCGTATGGCGGATTTTCAGAAGAAACAAATAATCTTATCAATACCATAAAAGATTCCAATGAAAATGAACTTCATTTTGGACCGTTCTGTGTTACTGAAAGCAAAAGTTTAAATTTCCATAGTGATATAACAGAAGAAGAACATAAACAGTATGGTGAATGTTCACGTATTGATTTCGGTTCACTTCCGCAGATCATCGGAGTTTTATCTTCTGTATCAAAACCAAAGTTTCCTGCTAAATCAGGAAAATAAAAGGGGATGAAATTATGAACAGTTTTCAGAGTATCAGCCCGATAAGAGCAGCTGAAAAGCTTAATGAAGCAATACGAGGTATTTGCATTACTGATGAAGCAGCTTTTTTCTATGAAGGAATCAATGCCGTCGTATATCCTCAGTTTTCATCTGACTGGGTTTCGTCATTGTATACGCGTTTAAAAAAATTAAACGCAATTGGTTCTGAATGGCATAAAATAAGAGCAGAAATAACGTCAAATGCTTTTTCTCCAGTAAAAAGCTACTGCAATCTTCTTGAAGCTGCTAATAAGACAATGCTCGAAAACAAATCTATATCACAAGATGAAGTTCTAACAATTTACAAATCATTAATGGATAAGGCATCCGAAAATACAACTTCGATACGAAAAATATCAAATATTTATGATTCCTGGATTAATTCCGTGAAAAATATTACTGTACTGCTTGAAGAAAGTATGAGAGAGGGATGGGCTTCACTGGACGTTGAAGAATCTGATGTGATAGAGCTTTCTTCAAAACTTGCTGTACTGGAAAAGAATATTTCTGATGTACAGGATCAAGCATTTCCTATTGGTACTTCAATAGGAAAAGATACAACGAAAAGTATTGTAACGTTTGTTTATACCTGTATGATTGCCGGTGAAGAGATTTCATTATTTTCTGTTCTTAGTATGTTTTTATCTGTTGGATTGACATTCTATGATATCATATCAACATATATGGATATGGAAAAGTATACAGAAGAACTTGTTGAATGCAAACAAAAATACACATTTAAGGAGCAGGCTCTTGCACAAACTAAATCTCTGATAAAACTATTACAAAAAATCAAAGAAAGTATTATTTCAGTAAGGTCACATTATGAAGGTATTATTGATATCTGGGACAGCGAATACTTTTATATCGAATCCCTGATCAACTCTTACCGGGCGGGAAAACCTTATGATCCTTCAGAACTTTATTTACATGCAGCAATGTGGAAGAACTTTGATACAATTGCTGATACAATACTGTGTTCAGATTTCAAAACAGAATCTGTAACTATTAAAATTTAATTAGTTTATAACAACGCAGAGGATATCCCCCGCCTCTATAGGCAA
>JAZQPR010000071.1:0-3469 GCA_045628605.1 Oscillospiraceae bacterium | reverse complement strand
AGCTCGAGAGGGGAACCCATAAGGAGGGAAAAATGCCGGCTTTTTGCGATTTTTTTCTTTTTCCCTCCTTCCGGGTTCCTCTCTCGAATTCCTGAACCTAACGCCTTATTAACATAATATATTTTGCTCTGCTTACTATTGCACCATTTGAAAGAAAAGACTTTGATTTATTCAGCGTAATGAATGATTTTGAAAGAGACTTTTTCGGAGACAGAATGAACCGGATGATGCCGGAAATGACATCAGGTAAATTCAGGACAGATATTTCGGAAACAGAAACCGGATATCTGCTTGAGGCTGAGCTTCCGGGATTTAAGAAGGAAGATATCAGTATTGATATTGACCATGATTATCTTACCGTTTCCGCAAAGAGGGAAGAAACAAATGAGGAGAAGAACAGTGAAGGTAAATTTATACGCAGGGAAAGATACTCCGGTTCCTTCAGCAGAAGCTTTGGTATTTCAGGTGTAGACCCTGATGCAATCACAGCCGGATATGAAGACGGAATCCTGAAGGTAACGATGCCTAAAAAGTCAGAATATAAAAGAAAACTCGAAATTAATTAATTCCATTGCCTGCTGCAGTGTCCCTTTCCACTGAAATATCAGCAGACAAATAAATATAAATCTCCCGTTTCTGCATGTGAAAGCATGGGAACGGGGGATTTTTTACTGCAAAATGTTATCATTGCTTATATCGGACGAATATATTCTGTATATTTCATGATACACAGGTTCAAATGAGTTGTATTTACCTGAACTTTTTATTCCGTATACTTCTTCAGCGCTTACCGGAAGCATTTCAAGATTAGCTCTTGTAACAATAACGAAGTAATTGCTGCTTTTTTTTAGCAGCAGAGGCAAATTCTTCAGTTTCAACAAAAGAAGAGCCTTTATCTATCAACAGAAAAAATATTTTTGATTTTTCTGTAACGAAATCGTACTGAATCCGATATATATTATAAAGAAATCAGAGAGGGGGATGCACAGATGATGGACAGACTGTATAAAGAAAATGCTGAACTTGTTTATTACTTTATCCTGCACAGATGCAGAGATCCTGTTCTTGCCGAGGATATTACACAGGAAACATTTTTTAAAGCAATAGAGTCAATAGACAGATATAACGGAAAATGCAAGATATCAGTCTGGCTCTGTCAGATAGCCAAACATCTCCTGTATCAGCATTTATATGGAAAAAACAGAGAAGTATCAATAGATGAAACGGAATGGGATCTAACTGATGTTTCTGATGTTGAACAGCAGGTCATAGACCGTGAAGAAATTTCAGAAGTTATAAGAAAAATAAACGAATTACCTGAAAATATGCAGCAGGTCATTTATCTGCGTGTTACCGGTGATCTGTCATTTCGTGAAATAGGCAAAATACTCGGACGTTCAGAAAACTGGGCAAGAGTTAATTTTTTCAGAGCCAAAGAAATGATAAAAAAATAAAACCACGGAAGGAGAAGGTAGTATGAAAGAAATAAGCTGTGACATTGCAAAAGATCTGATGATACCATACCTTGACGGTATATGTTCTGATGAAGGCAGAAATCTCGTTGACAGACATCTGGAGCAGTGCAGCGAATGCAGAGCTTTTCTTGAAAGTATTTCATCAAAGGAAACCTGCAGAGAGCAGCATGAACTTAAGCATCTGAAAAAAATGAATATCATGATGAAGCTGCGTATGCTGATGGTGTTTTTTATACCATTTATACTTTCTGTAGTTGCATATAATTCAAATTTAGTAAAAGGCAGTATCAAAGCAGATGGCATGCTTCCGGTTCAGTTGTTTTACCTTATAGAAATGCCAGTGCTGATGCTGTGCTTTGCGTTTGCGTTTTCAGATATAAAAAAGCTTAAATTCAGTAGAATAAAAATACCTGCATTAATTTCAGTTTCAGTTCTTTTATTTATTACAGTACTTGAAAGTTTTATTATTATTTTCAGAGATTATTCATGCCCGGTAAATGTCATATGGTGCTGTAAAGCAGCGGCTTACACAGAGGCAGCGGTACTGGTGTTATATTCACTTTGTGAAAAAAGAAAAATATCATTTTTATATCAGAGTACTGCATGGCTTGGAATCAATACGGCAATGATGTTTTATTCAGTGCTTAACTGGTTAACTGACAGGGAGACATTTGAATTCAGAATGATATTCGGACTTGTTTCACTCATTGCCGAATTTTTAGTTATAAATCTGATTGTGTGGTTAAAAAACGAGAAAAAATGAAAAAATAACAGCATACTTTTAAGTGAAAACCGATATATATAAACTGTAGCATAAACACAGAAAAACCGCCTGAATACGTAATTTACCCGTAATCAGGCGGTTTAAATTTATCGGGGTGACAGGATTCGAAGATGTGGGATTATGCTCGCAAACCACACAGAATCGCAGTCAGAAAAATCTGGTTGACATTTTCAGTTGACATTCGGCTCGAAAATCTTTTCAAGATATTCTTTCATGTATAGCATTTATCATCCCTGTCTGTTCTGTAATCTGGAATGGATATCAGATGCTCCATACAATACTGCAAGAACAAAAACTTCATTTTTTGAATTATCAATAATATAGCAAACGGTATAATTATCAATAATCATTTTATGTATGCCGCGTGAATGTTCAGGTTCACAATCGAACAAAGGACATCTTTCAGGCATCTGATTAAGACTTAAAACTGCTTCAGCGATTCGGTTATATTGATTTAATGCACTTTATGGTGCAAGTAAACTCCATGCAATATAGTCATATATTTGTTCCATATCCTTACTGGCTTCGGCAGTAAGTTTTACAATATATTCTTCCACTACGAATGACTCTCTGTAAATTTTTTAAAAGTTTCTTTAGCATCAACTGTATTGCCTTCCAGATAATCATTATAGCCCTTCTGAAGCTTTGTATGGAACTGCTCATCGGTCATCTGTGATGCATCTATGTCTGCCGGCATTTTAGGTAAAGTCACAGAAAAAGGGATTCCTCCTGATAATACTACCTGATTCAGAAACATATCTACAGCAGTGGACATAGGTATTCCGAGTCTTGAAAGGATCATTTCTGCATTTGCTTTTAATTCATGGTTTATTCTTAAGTTTAAAGTTGCTGATTTCTCCATAAATATCGCCTCCTGATTTTATTGTAACGCAAATGTCGTTACATATCAAGTCGGTTTTGACTTAAGTTTTCGAGTTTTTTGTGATTGAACGTGTTGAGTTGAGTTACAGCCTACTATAATGGCTCATTTGCTTAAAAACATTACTTTTTTCTATATTTTTTCGATAAGAAACTCAAACTTCGCACATCAAAATTAACAGTACATCTTTTCATTATCCACAGTAACAAAACTAATTCCCAAAAAACCGCATTCGTTAAATCATCCCGGAAAGATAGCGCATTATCCACGGCAACCAAACCCATTCTCTGCCCTAACTCATTCGCACGACCTGCGAGGAAAAGCCGGCAA
>JAZQPR010000070.1:0-6440 GCA_045628605.1 Oscillospiraceae bacterium | reverse complement strand
GGGGTTCATTTTGAATGTTTTCCCTAAGTTTACTCAATGTCCTTTTCCCTACACGTCTGTCCAGTATTGCAAATATTCTGATTAAGAGATTTTCACTGTAAAGACTACGCTCTATGCTTTGATTATCAAATTCATTAAAAGCGTTGTAAAAGCATCTCTGATCAAACTGACCGTACTCTAACGCAGTATTATCCATATACGGAAACTCCCGACTAAGCCTCGCTTTTAATGTTTCATCTTTCGGCAATAACTCCGCTTTACTCCATTGCTCACAGTAACTTCCTGAAATGATTTGTTTTCCATCAAGCAAAATAGCAGCTCTGCCTTCATGATCAGGACATTTGCTGTACGTAGTCGCAAAATACCTTATTCTGCCTTTCAATGATTCTGCAATATATTCATTTTCTAATTTGTATCTTATTTTTGACCATGTATGCATAATATCACCTTCAAAATATTTTTAATCCCAGTATTTGAATCCATATCCCTCTTCAGGTTCGCCAATTTCATATCCAAGCGCATCGCTAAGCTTAACAATAAGCTCCGGATACTATTTTCCCCAGATTTCATACATCATAAGTCCGCTAATCTGAACACCGGATGGTTCAACCGCACCAAAAAGCAGAGCTTTGAATAATTATTTTCTTACTCCACACCCAATGCCTTAAATACTGCATCCTCAGCACTACTATAAAAAATCAGATTAAAACTTCCAACCAGTTCTGACGGAACCGTCCCAAGATCTGCCGCAGAAGTAATCGGCAGCAGCACTTTCTTTGCGCCACTGTCGAGACATACCTGCAGTGCATTTGCAAGCTCGTCCGCTTTAATCATAGTTCCTGCAATACTTATCTCACCAAGTACCGCAAGGCTTGAGATACCGGTCAGAAGCACGATATCTCCCGGCTTTCTTTCACCATACTCCTGCATCTTAGCAATGAATTCATTTTCTCCAATAGCCGAATGAATTTGCTCCAGAGTAAATTCGCTGCCCTCTTCCTGTTCCATTTCCGGAATACTGTCAAGGATATCAAGGTCACTGCAAATTTCGAGAAAGATTTTATATTAATTATATTCTACTACATTACACTTCAGATTCTGGTCAGTAACTATCTGGCTTGTAAAATGCTGAACAGCCATTTCATCAGCTGCATCATAGCAAAACATACGAATATTTACTTCATTACTAAGTCCACGGCCCTCAAGGAAATCCGGTTCCTGAATTATCTGTCTGAGCTTATCAAGTCTTTCGTTTAAGTCATTCATCCCACATACTCCCTTACATGAAACAATTAAACGCTGCGAGCGCTTTATCATCATTATTGCTCTTAATAGAATTTTCAAGCAGTGTGCTTATCAATACCGGATTCAGATGATCCGATCTGCTATTGTCAAGATAATCATTTTCTACCAGAACCTTTACAAGTACCTGCTTTATCTTGTTTATCGTACTTTCTTTCCATGTTGCAACATTATCATCCTGTTCCTGAAGTCTGGTAAAAAAGACATTTACATCAAATTTGCTGAACGAAAGATTTTTCTGACTATACTTGTCTCCAACAACAGTAATCATAAAATCCCATACGAGTCTGTTATACTTCATCATTGCATAAAGGCAGATCTGCTTTGCTACACCGGCTGATTCATTTGCAACTGCAGAGATAAGTGTATCATCATTCATTGCTTTTAATCTTGTAATGCATACCTGAGCCATTTTCTTTATTTCTCTTTCAGTAGGATACTGAAAAAGGTTTTCTGATACTATTTTTTCTACTGTTTCTTCTTCAGATATACCTTCTGAGAGCAACTTTGCTGTTGTCCTCATCTCATGAAAAAGAAACTGTTCCCTTGTTAATCCACCGTTATATTTAGAAGTAACAGATACTGCTGCTTTGTTAATAGCCATATAAAACATCCTTGAAAATATTTGTCATTTGAACATAAAAATAGATAGTAATATTATAGCATAAAAAGCCAAAAGGCGCAAGGGATTTTTTCTGTTTTTCACAAATATGCTTTGGCTTTTTAATGATTCACTATAAAATAGCACAAAAATAGTCTCGGAAATTACAAGGCCATTTTTTTCATTAATATGTTTGACTCCACCGGAATCAAAGATCATATCTGCATCATATACTTAAGATACTTAAACGGAAACGGCATAACCGTAAGCTGCGAATTCCTTACGAACAGAACGTTCATTAGTTCCAGTAATCTCTCAAAAAACAAATCACTTCCAGGAGTTGCTGATATTTCATAAATCTTTGCCGCTCTGTCTATACCTGTGTTCATACCATTACCGATTACTCCTGCAAAGTAGTACTGACATCCATTCTCTTTATAATTCTTTTAGTTCTTCAACGGAGCATTCATCCTGAGAAAGGTTAGTGATTCAAAGCTCTGTGTTGTTATATTTTCAAAGTTTCCGTTTCCCGGATCAAATCGTACAATTCGAAGATTGAGCTCATATTCAGGATGTTTTTCATCAATATAATCAAATGTAACAGCTTTGCATACATACCTGTAATTCTCACTTTTTTCAGGATGCAGACGTTTCTTTTTAGAGCTTGAACGAGTGAGAATAAGATTTGCTTATCCTATCAGTTTTTCATTTTTAAGCGGCAAATCCGGGTAAAATCACGCTTCAATCCGCTCTTCGACCGTTCTGCTCTCACTTGAAATATTTACTCCGATCTTGTGAACCAAACGTTCATCATCAAGGTACGGTACAGCATACAGCACTGAATCTTCTGTCCATACTGATATCATTCAGATTGTTCATTCCTGAAAATACTGATACCTGGCTGAATTTTGCAGCACCTGTAAGCAATACAAACCTAAGATGTGCATCTGCAAGCTTGAACGTACCATAAAAGCCTTTCATAACAAACAAGCTCCCTCGTTCACCTTTTTACGATGAACGGGAGAGCTTGTTTTTTTACAGCATCCGGAAATAAATATGTGCTATGCATGCAAATATATCAAAATCCGTGACTTGATGTGCCTCCTGAGAAACCTCCGCCTGAACCTCCTCCGGATCTGCCGCCTGAATAAGAACCGCCTTCCGAAGAAGTTACCTTTTTCTTTCTGAGCAGTTTGCCCTTGCGTATATTAACGGAAGTTCTGTCAACAGAAAGCCTCTTGCCGCCTGAAAATGCATAATATCCGTCTTCTTTGCAAGAAGAAAGAAAAATAACTGCAAAGTTTATAATCAATCCAAGTATAACTGCAATTACCCCGTTGCATATATACTTCATTTTCTGAGCAATACGTTCACCGTTTATTACCTTGTCGATCTGCTCAAAACATGATTTTATACATTGATAGTATTTTTTGTCGGTTGCATACTCATAGATGTTGTCAACGATAGTAGATCTCTTTTTTCCTATCAGTTTTTCCATATTATCAGAAGCAGATAAGGAGATTTTTCTGTTTTTCATATCGATCTGAAAGTTTACACCCGGCTCATTTCCAAAATTTTTGTAATATGTATCCTCGCAATTCTGTTCATAGTTTTCTGTACTTACTGTTGAGATAATGACATTTCCATAATAAAGAACCGGATCAATATCGTTTATAAGTGCGTTTTCTTCCTCATCGTCCAGTAAATCCTCCTCATCCAGAATCATATACTGATACTTCGAAGGGTTTTTGTCATCTATACCGGCTGCAGGTTCCCCGCTCTTGTAATGCAGAACTGATATTCCCACCAGAATAATCAATATTGTAAAATAAAAAACAGAAATCGTCGAAATATTTATCCTTCTCATTATTTGCCTGCCTTTCTGTCAAAAAAATGCGGAACAGGTCTTGTAACAATTTTATTGTATCTTGAAATGCATCTCATCACAGAAAAGCCCATTGCAAAAATTGCGATGATCGATGCACCGTAGTAGTACATATCATTTGCAGGATTAATAATAAAAACTACAAGGCTTAAAACATATGCAGCAAACGTACCAAGAGAATCAATAATAATTGTTTTGTCCTTTGTGAATCTTCCGTTTATCAGCAGCAAAACAAGTGTATATATCGGAAAAACAATGAACATTGTTATAATTACTGCTATGTATATTGCAAAGATAAATTCCAGTGAAATAATAAGCAGGATAAGTGCTGCAATAATACATTCCTTAATGCCTACATCCTTTATCAGATCAACAATAAACTTAAATGCTTTTACAAAGAAGTTCTCTTTAAAATCAGGTGCATAATCATCATCATCGTCGTTTTTATAGACAGCCCGATAACCCTTGTCATCGAGATGATGTTCACGTTTTGTAATATACTCAAGCTCACTTGAATATATCAGAAGCATTAACATTGATAGTGCAACGGTTATTCCGAGCATGGTACTTGCTGTAAATGTAAAAAACAGATTTAAAAACAGAAACAAAGGAATCGCAGTAAGAAGAGAAAACAAAATATAACGTCCGAACGAAACAGGTATTTCACCGAAAATTTTTCCATTATCCCCGTTTACTACGGAATATGCAACACGTTTATTCTTTTTCCATGTCAGAAACCATACAGGCAGCATGGTGATCGTACTTTTCCTTTTTAGATTTACCGTTTTTTCAAAGCTGTCAAAGTCAGGTCGTACCGGATAACCGGCTGACAAGCTTTGATCATATTCTATCTCATCCCAGATATCATTGGAAAGGCTTGCAATAGCATCACTGTTGTATGTTTTTTCAGGAACATCAGCAGTATCGCCATAAAAACCAAACATAAACTCAGGCTTAAAGTCCTTTCTTCTGTCAAAATCAAAAGGAACTATCTGACGGCTGATATTGTCATCAAAAGTTGACGATCCGTCAAATGCTATGTATTTTGTACCTGTATCTGCTTTAAAACTGATGTCGTATTTTTGTGTACAGTCGTAATTTTCAGATTCGTAATTATGTTCTCCTTCTAATTTTATATTTCCGCCATATTCATAGGTATACGTCCAGTAAGGAATATATATACCTTTAAAATTTTCAAGAAATTTGTCATTACGAAACTCCTTTGGAGCATACAGATCATCTTTTACAATTTCCTTGTAGGCTTCACGAGCCTCTTCCTTTGTCCTTGAAAACGGAATGATATAATCAGGCTTTCTTAATTTTGACATGCTCTTGTTTAAAGTAACAAAGCTTCCGCAGTACAGACAGTAGTCAACTGCTGCGCTGTCAACTGACGAAATCTCTGCCCCGCACGCAGGACATTTATAGAGCGTCATACTGATTTTCCCTTTTGAATTGTTTTCCTCAGCTTTCGTCATGCTGTTATAGGTTTCCGGTTCAAACTCCGATTCACAGCTTGGACATTTTAACATTTTTGATTTAATGTCATATATTATTTGTCCGCCGCAGTTTTTGCATTGATTCAGCATTTTATCCTCCTTAGATTTTAATTTAATACCTGTTTTCTTGCAGAGAGGTGTTAAATTTACGCTGTAAACAGGAATGAAAGAATAATATTTCTAAGGTCTGTAAAATTCGATTCTTTTACCTGCAGTACAGCTGTTTTACATTAATTATATCACTATAAAACTTGCAGTGTCAATAAAACTGCGTCAATAAATTTTAATTTTTGAATAGTACCCTTAAGGGGTACTTTCCTCTTTTTTGTGAATTCGTTCAAAAAAAGTGACTCCGATGGAAACTTCATCAGAGTCACTTTTTTTAATATTCAATAATTACCCGCTTCTGTTTTTCTAAATCAGAGCTTTAAAACCAGTCGTCCGATATACTCGGAAGGACTATTGTATCACGTTTAATAAAAATATAAGCTCCGCCGGCAATAAGTCCCAGACCAACAACTCCGAAAATGGCCCAGACAACAATATCATTCTGACCGGCCGGCCCTATTCCGTTTTTTTCCAGTTTAACTGTAACTTCTCCTCCGATGAAATAGCGTTCATCATCAATGCTTGTGAGAAAAGACTCTTCCTTTTCCTCACCGGATGCATCTGTATAGCGAAATGTAGTTTTGTTAAAGGAATCATCAGACTGCTCCATGTTTACTACATACGCCTGAATCTCATCGGAATTTACCGAATTAAAAACAGCCGAACCTGAAAAACATGATATCAGTATACCTCCTATCATCAGAAATATACCAACCAAACCGTTTACCATAATATCCCGTCCTTTCTGTTTTAATTATACCATGTAAATCTGTTTATGTATAGTAAAATCATGGGTAATTTCTCATATTTTCAAGAATCACAGGCATAAAGGATTTTCTCAGCTTCAAAGCTCTGCTTTTAACAAGCAGAGGCGATTCGTAGAATCGCTGACCAAACAGTCGGAGATTGTACTCCGACTGAGCGGGAAGATAGAACCCGCCGCCTGCAGAGGCAATGTCATCAACTTAAAGGAAGTCAAATTTGTCGCTTAATTATATAAGTAACAATAATCTAATAAAAGCAACATAATTTTACGTCCCCTGAT
>JAZQPR010000069.1:0-19456 GCA_045628605.1 Oscillospiraceae bacterium | reverse complement strand
TATAACCATGCAATGTGGGTAACATACAAATGGTTAAACAGAAGAAGTCAAAGAAAGAGTTTCACACCAGAGAAATTCTTTCCATTTTGGAATGAAAAGATTAGCAAACCACGTGTTCATGTAAATATATGGGCAGTAGGGGAAGTTATTTACATTTAATTGACAAAGTTTGAAGTAGACGAGGGGAGCTGTATGCGGGAAAACCGCACGTACAGTTCTTAGAGGAGTTTATTTCGATTGTTATGAAAAGAAAGGAATAAATTTACTTATGGAGAAATTTAGAGAATTCTATTGAAAAGGCTAAAATTGCTTGTGAGAATAGTGGAATAGATATTTCGGACCATTTTGCGGACGTCAGCAAAATGGTCAGGATAGGAAGCGGTGCTGTTAGAAGCGTTGATGATATCATGCTTTCGAGGTATGCTTGTTATCTTGTTGTGATGAACGGTGATCCGAGGAAAGAGATCATTGCGCTGGGACAGACTTATTTTGCGGTGAAAACAAGGCAGCAGGAGCTTATTGAGAATTATGATGAACTTGATGAGGATCAGAAGAGGATAGAAATCAGGAAGCAGGTGAAGGTTCATAATAAGTCGCTTGCTGATGCTGCGCATATGGCTGGAGTTGTTGATCCTATAGATTATGCTGCTTTTCAGAACTGCGGATACAGAGGACTGTATGGCGGGCTGGATGCGAAGGATATCAAGGAGAGAAAAGGTCTTAAGAAGAATCAGAATATTCTTGATTATATGGGAAGTACAGAACTTGCGGCTAATTTGTTCCGTGCGACACAGACGGATGAGAAGATAAGACGTGAGAATATTACCGGGGTTAGTGAAGCTAATAGGACGCATTTTGAGGTTGGGAAAAAGGTAAGGAAGACTATTGAAGAGCTTGGCGGAACGATGCCGGAGGATCTGCCGACACCGGATAAAAGTATTATGCAGATTGAAAGTCAGCAGAAGAGGTTGAGGAAGGAGGAATTGTTGGATGAATGATGAGTTGAGGAAGAGGAATCTTGAAATATCAAAAGGGATTATTCCGAATGGATATAAAAAAACTAAAGTAGGTATAGTTCCTGTTGAATGGGAAAACACTGTATTTTCTAAAATTTTCAAAGAAAAAATCAGCAGAACTGATGATTTTGAAGAATATCCATTATATAGTTTGACTATAGAAGAAGGTGTAGTTCCAAAATCAGAAAGATATGAAAGAAGCCATTTAGTAAAAAAAGAGGATGTATTTAAAATTGTTGAGAAGGATGATTTTGTATATAATCCAATGAATGTTCGTTTTGGGGCTGTTTCAAGATATAAAGGTGAAAAACCTATTTGCGTATCTGGTTATTATGATATATTTAGTGTTAATGAAGGTTATTCAAAAGAATATATGGATTCATTTCTGATTTCTGAACCAATGATCAATTATTATAATTCGGTATCTACCGGTTCATTAAAAGAGAAACAAAGAGTTCATTTTTCACAGTTTATTGGTTTTAATTTGCCAATTCCATCTTTGGAAGAACAAACGAAAATAGCAGAAATCCTCTCAACCCAAGATAAATTAATTTCACTTCAGGAACGAAAAATTGAAGAATTAAAAAATCTGAAAAAAGCATATTTGAGTAAGATGTTTCCTAAAAATGGAAGTAAATATCCTGAATTAAGGTTTAATGGATTTACTGACGCTTGGGAACAGCGTAAGTTGGGTGATATAGCTGATGTAACCAAATTAGCTGGCTTTGAATTTACTGAACATGTAGTTTATTCAGATGAAGGAAATATTATTGCTTTACGTGGCTTAAATATAAAGAATGGTCAGCTTGTTTTGGACGATGTTAAGTATATTGATGGAAGTAACTTTGCAAAGTTAAATCGAAGTAAGTTATATATTGATGACATTATGTTCACATATGTTGGAACTGTCGGAGAAGTCGCTATTATTAAGGAAAATGAGAGGTTTTATCTTGCTCCTAATGTATCAAGGATTAGAGTTCAAAGTGACGATTCATCAAAATATATTAGTCATTATATGCGGACTGACAATTTCAAAAAATCAGTAATATTTCCATTGATTGCAACTTCATCTCAACCTGCTTTGAGTATGGAAAACATAAGAAAATTTACGATTTATTTGCCTAAAAATCGCAAGGAACAAGATAGATTATCTGAATATTTCGACAACCTCGACAACCTTATCACTCTTCATCAGCGTAAGCTCGACGCTGAAAAGCAGAAGAAAAAAGCGCTTATGCAATTGTTGCTTACGGGTAAAGTGAGGGTATAATTATGAACAGGGAAGAATATTATGAGGATAATATAAGTAAATTTCCTGCGAGGGATTTGCTTATGGAGCTTGGGTATAATTATATTTCTGTGGAGCAGTGTGAGAAGGAGAGAAAAGGGAATCTTTATAATGTTATACTTAAGGATGTTCTGAAAACTCAGCTTAAGAAGATGAATTCGTATTATTACTGCGGGGAGAGGAAGGAGTTTTCGGAGGAGAGTATAAACAGAGCTGTTGATGACATTAATGAGCCGATGGCGGATAACCTTATTGTTTCGAGTGAAAAGATCTATAATGCGCTGATGCTGGGGAAAAGTTACCCTGAGACGCAGGAGGACGGGAGGACGCAGGAGTTTAATATGAAATATATTGACTGGGGTGATATCTCGAACAATGTGTTTCATGTAACTGATGAATTTACGGTTCATTCATCTGACAGACTTCATGATACGCGTCCGGACCTTGTGCTGTTTGTAAACGGTATTCCGTTTGCGGTTATTGAGTGCAAGGGTCCGACTGTTTCTGTGGAGCAGGGCGTTGAGCAGATGATAAGGAATCAGAAAAATGAGTATACTCCGCAGCTTTTCAAGTATGCTCAGATAGTCGTTTCCACAAACAAAAATACGTTCAGATATGCCACAACAGGTACTTCAAAAAAGTACTGGAGTGAGTGGCGTGAAGAAGAGGAAGAATGGCGTGACGGGATACTGGAAAAATGTGTTCGGAACAGAAGCGTTACAAAGCAGGATCGTGATATAGTGTCTTTGTTTTCACCTGATAGACTGATGGAAATCACAAGATATTTTATTGTTTTTGATGCAAATTTCAAAAAGGTCTGCCGCCATCAGCAGTTTTTTGCTATACGAAGCATTATTAAAACGGTGAACAAAGACGATGAATACGGAAACCATCAGAGCGGTGTCATCTGGCATACACAGGGGAGCGGAAAGTCGCTTACCATGGTCATGCTTGCTAAATACATCCTTATGGAGATGTACAGTTTTAATCCAAAGGTCATCATAGTAACTGACAGAAAAGACCTGGACAATCAGATAACCAAAACATTTGCACATACAAGACTTGTTCCGCACAAGGCTACCAGCGGAAAACATCTTGTAAATCTTATTCAGAGCAACAAAGCAGATGTTATCACTACCATCATAAATAAATTTAATACGGCAGAAAATCAGAAAGTCCGTATAGATGACAGAAATATTTTTGTTCTTGTTGATGAAAGCCACAGAAGCAACTATGGTTCACTTGCGGCAAAGATGAGAACTGTATTTCCAAACGGATGCTATATCGGATTTACCGGTACGCCTCTTATGAAGAAAGAAAAATCGACTCTCGGAAGATTCGGCGGATCCGGATATATTCACAAGTATACGATAAAGGATGCTGTGGATGACAAGGCGATCGTTCCGCTTATTTATGAGGGAAGATTTGTTGATCAGTATGTAAACAAAGAAAATATTGATCAGTGGTTTGAAAAAATGACAAGCAGGCTTAATGACAGGGAACGTAATGATCTTAAACAGAAATGGAGCAGATTGCAGAGGCTTAATTCTACAGATGAAAGAATCAGAAAGATTGCTTTTGATATAGAAAATCACTTTATAAACAGCTTAAAGGACACAGGTATGAAAGCTATGCTTGCGGTTAGCTCAAAACGTGATGCTGTCAGATATCTTTGGACTTTTGAAGAACTAAACGATCTTGAATGTGCAGTAGTTATTTCAGGACCTGATGAGCGTGAAGGTGAAGATGATATCTATGACAAAACCGATGATGTTGTTCTTGATTTCTGGAAAAAGATGATGGAGCAGTATGGTGATGCTGATAAATATGAGGATACAATAAAAAATAAATTCTGTGACGGAGAGATAGATATTCTCATAGTCTGCAGCAAGCTCCTGACAGGCTTTGATGCACCTGTATGTCAGGTTTTGTATATCGACAAGCCGCTTAAAGAGCACAGCCTTCTTCAGGCTATAGCACGTACAAACCGTCTGTACGAAGGAAAGGACTACGGTATGATCATTGATTACCGTGGACTTTTACAGGAACTGAATGACGCTATGGACAAGTACAGCCTGAGCGGAGCCGGACTTGATAATTTTGAAGAAGCGGATCTGAGAGGAGCTGTTGTTGATGTTATGAAAGTCGTGTCAGATCTGAGAGAAGCATATTCTCATATAGTCGAGCTGTTTTACAGTGTGAAAAATAAAAATGACCCGAATGAGTATGAAGATGTGCTGGAAGATGAAGAACTCAGAAATAATTTTTACAACAGACTTTGTGTCTTTGGAAAAGCTCTGTCTATAGTCGTAAATTCAGAAAAAGCATACGAAGCTGTTAAAGGTGAGGAGATAGAAAGATACAAAAAAGATTTTGCGTTCTTTAACAAGCTGAGAAAAGCAGTAAAGCTGAGATATGCTGACGGAGCAGACAACAAGGAATACGAGGTACAGATGCAGAAGCTTCTTGACAGAAATATTTATGTAAAAGATCTGAAAATCATTGCACCGCCGGTCGATATTCTTGATACTGAAGGAATAAATGAACTGCTCAAAGACCTTGTGACTGACCGTTCAAAGGCTGATGCCATCAGATACAGACTTACAAAGAGCATTTCTGCAAACAGACAGCTCAATCCGACATATTATGAGAGTTTCTCAAAAAAAATCGAAGATACTCTCGAACTGTACAGAAAAAAAATAATAAATGAAGCAGAATATCTTTCAAAAATGACAAAGATACATCGTGAATACAATAGCGGAAAAACTGAAGTAAAGTACCCTGAACGTATTAAGGATGACGTTCATTCGCAGGCGTTTTTCGGAAGTATAAAAACTATTTTTGAAGATGAAAAAATGGATGGAATAAGTGAAGAACTGTTAGCGGATCTTTCATGTGATGTTACTGCTGTTATCAAAGAATACAGCAAAGTTGACTGGACTTCAAACAGTGACATCCAGAAAAAAATATCACAGGCACTTGATGATCTTTTGTATGACTACAGCGACAATAACGGCTGGGATCTCAGCTTTGAACTGATAGACAAACTCATCGACAACATCAAGACCATAGCACTGAGGAGATTCTGATGAAAGTATTATCCTGTGAAAAAAGAAAAGTATCAGCTGATGAAGATACGATTGTATTTACACTTGAGCGAAAAGATATACAAAACATAAATCTGCGGATAAAAAACGATGGTCAGATCTTTGTATCAGCACCTTCCGGTGTTTCATCTGAATATATCGACAGCTTTGTTATCAGTAAAAAGAATTATATAAAAAAAGCAGTTGACGGTTTTCTTGACGATATAGAACCCAGAGCTGAACTTCAGTTTGTAAGCGGAGAAAATGTGACCCTTCTCGGCAGAAACATGCGTTTAAGTATAGAAAAAGATTTATTTGAATCCGTTGACTGTGACGGAGTATTTGTTCACATCCACGTTTTCCGTACCGACATAAAGAAAAGGATGAAAGAACTATTTGAAGCGTGGATAGATGAACAGTGCAGAAGTATTTTTGATGAAGTAATGCACGAAGTCCACAAAAGATTTATCCCCTACGGCGTTGAATATCCCGAACTCAAAATCCGTGAAATGACATCCCGCTGGGGCAGCTGCCTCCCCAAAAAAGGCATCATCACTCTCAACAAACGCCTTATCGAGGCTCCAAAATACTGCATCGAATACGTAATATACCACGAATTCTGCCACTTCATCCACCCAGATCATTCAAAAGCCTTTTACACCCTTCTTCAGATCATGCTTCCGGAATGGAAAGAATGCAAGAAAGTATTGGAGAAAAGTGTGAGATTTTAATAAACGTCCCCTGAAAGGGGAAGAGGGCCGCCGCGAAGCGGTGGCGAAGGGGTTACAACGCGGTGGCGAAGGGGTGGCAACGCGGTGGCGAAGGGGTTGCAACGCGGTGGCGAAGCGGTGGCAACGCAGTGACGAAGCGGTGCCACCGCAGTGACGAAGCCATGCCACCGCGAACCCCATAATAAATTTGTCTTAAATCATAGTATCAATAAAACAATCCCGGAGTATACAAAAGAATGGAATATAATAATTATACAGGTTACAACAGCAGATTAAAAGGAAACGCAAGAGCACTTCGAAAAAATATGACATGGTACGAAAAAAGACTGTGGTACGGATTTCTTAAAAATCATCCGATAAAATTCTATAAACAAAGAGTCATTAACACATACATTGCAGATTTTTACTGTAGCAAAGCAAAATTAGTAATAGAATTGGACGGATCACAGCACTATGAACCGGACGCATTAATTTATGATGCAGAACGTACAGAAATTCTAAAAACCTATGGTCTGACAGTCCTTCGTTTTTCAAATTCTGAAATACAAAACAATTATTCAAAAGTCTGCCAAGTAATAAACACCCATCTCAACAAGTATTTGAATCCCCCCGACCCTGAATAATAAAACCAGCCTGTCTGAACAAATATGATGTGAAATAGGGTTTATTTTTCAGAACTATCATCTGATCCCGACTTATACTGTCATACAGAATATAATCATGCCGCTGCTTATGAGAGGTATTGACAGACATACAGCTGAAAAGGAATGCGGTGAAATAATAGAAATGTTAGGACTTTCCGAGCGTATTCACCACAAGCCGTCAGAGCTTTCCGGCGGTCAGCGACAAAGAGTTGCAATTGCAAGAGCTCTGTGCAGTAAACCTTCGATCCTTCTTGCAGACGAGCCTACGGGTGCGCTGGATCAGAAAAGCGGTATCGAGGTGCTTAAACTTTTCCAGAAGCTCCATGAACTCGGCAACACAATTGTTATGCTCACTCATGATCTGAATGTTGCAAAATGGGCCGAGAGAACTGTCAGGATCGTTGACGGAGAGCTTTTTAACGATGGAGATCAAGTTAAATAATTGGTATAAATCTTCCGTAACCTGAAAGCCGTGGGTATTTCATATGAAATACCTGCGGCTTTCAGTCTTTAAAGAAATATCTGTATCAGATATCACAAGCAAAAGTGAGCCGTTTTTTTATAACAACACAGAGCTTTGAATCTGATAGCATTCATGCTCGATAATAATAATTTGTATAATATTTTTTTGTTAATATTGACAGATAAAGTACAAATGAGGTAAAATAAAAGAGTGATAAAAGTTATAATATTTTTACAGGACCGCATTTTTTCATGAAAATATTGTAAAACAAATCAACAGAAAATAAGAGGTAAATATTATGAGCAAAGAATTTATTAAACCCCCGGTTGAAATAAGATATGCAGACGAACTTGCAGCTCTGAAAAAATCAGACACCGGCAAAAAGCCGGAGAACTGGTTTCTTTCACCTAAGGCTGTGAGGACCTTTATACTCGGCGGAGATTCAGACGGAGTAAAGATCTCAAAAAAATATTACGGAAACGATGCGCTTGTTGAACGCTGCATCATTTCTCTGGCGGGAAACAGAGGACTTATGCTGGTCGGTGAGCCGGGAACAGCGAAGACGATGCTTTCCGAGCTTCTTTCAGCAGGCTGCTGCGGAACAAGTACAAATACTGTACAGGGAACGGCAGGAACTACTGAGGACATGATAAAATACAGCTGGAACTATGCGCTGCTTCTTTCAAAGGGACCGTCAAGGGAGGCACTTGTTCCTTCACCGCTTCTCATAGGAATGGAGAAAGGTATATTTGCGAGATTTGAAGAAATAACACGTACTCCTGCTGAGATACAGGACAGTCTCATTTCTGTAATGAGCGATCAGATACTCAATATCCCTGAGCTTGGAGACGACGGACTTGTACTTGCAAAGCCGGGATTTAATATTATCGGAACGGCAAACACAAGGGACAAGGGCGTAAATGAAATGTCAGGAGCGCTCAAAAGACGTTTCAACTTTGAAACAGTAGAGCCTGTAAAGGATGTCAGACTTGAAAAGGAAATTATTATAAGAGAAGCAGAAAAGCTTTCCGAAACCAATCATATAGATATGCCTGTGGATGTCGATGCAGCAGAGCTTCTTGCAGTTACCTACCATGAACTAAGAGAAGGAATGACTTCAGAAGGCACGGTAGTTGAAAAGCCTTCAGCCGTTATGAGTACGGCTGAGGCTGTATCCGTTTATTTTCAGACTCTGAGTCATGCATGGTATTACGGAGACGGAAAAATAGAAATGCGAACAATGACAGAAAACCTGCTTGGTGCTGTATGCAAGGAGAACAAGGATGACCTTGAGGTTTTGAGAGGATATTTCAAATCAGCTGTCAAAGCAAAAAGTAAAAAGGTTGGTGGAATATGGACAGACTTTTCTCAGACGGAAAAATATCTGAAATGATCCCATGCGACTTTGATTCAAAAGTCTTTCTGTATCCTGTACGCCACCACAGTCCGGTGTGCTCGTACCATCTTGTCAAAGCAATAGAAAAATATTCACCGCAGTGCATCCTTATCGAAGGTCCGTCAAATGCAAACGAACTTATCCCTTCGCTTACAAATGAAGAAACGGTACTTCCGTGTGCTTTTTATTACTATTTCAAGGACACAAAGGGAATGGTGTCAGAGGACAAGGCAGACTACAAATGCTACTATCCTTTTATGGAAGCTTCTCCTGAGTACAACGCACTCTGTGAAGCAAAAAAGCTTGGGATACCTGCGGAATTTATAGACCTTCCGTATTCGGAGATACTCATAAACACGGCAGAAAACAGAGGTCTCAGAGGAGAGGCTGACAAACACAGCTACGCGGATGACAGTCTGCTTTCGAGAAGTGAATTTTTCAAAAAGATCTGTGAGAAAACAGGTTTGAGAAATTTTGATGAGTTCTGGGAAAAGTATTTTGAGATAAACGGTCTGTTTTACACAACTGAAAAATTTATCAGACAGATGCATACGTACTGCATTCTGACAAGGGAAAGTACGCCTGAAGAAGATATGAGTTCTGACGGAACACCTCAGCGTGAACTGTTCATGGCGCAGAATATTAAGGAAGCCATGAAAAAATATGACAGAGTAATGGTCGTAACAGGCGGATTTCACAGCCTCGGGTTATATAAACTGATAAATTCGGATTCGGAAGCAGCATACAAATTTCATAACGGCTCCGATAAAAATCAGGGCTGTTATCCGATGGCATATTCATATGATTCAATAAATGCACTTCACGGATATGCATCCGGAATGGACTATCCCGGATTTTATGACAGCATTTTTCAAAAGCTGAAGGAACAGGATGATCCGAAAAACGTATACAACGAAATAACCTTTGATCTGCTTCTGAAGACTGCGAAAAAGTCGATGAAGCGTGACATTCCGGTTTCCATGTCGGAGCTGTCTTCGGCACACTCGATGATGGACGGATTAAGTGCCATGAGAAACTGCAGGGAGAGCGGAATATATGAGCTTCAGGATGCTGTTGTTTCATGCTTTATAAAAGGCGAAAAAACAGTAGCTTCATCGCTGCCCTTGACGATACTCAACGGGCTTGCAGGCGGCAGCAAAATAGGAAGTATAGGTGACAAAACACATGTTCCGCCGCTTGTAACAGATTTTGAATACTGCTGTTCAGTGCTCGGAATAAAATGCACGTCTGCTTTTGCAAATACAGTCGGATGCAATCTGTTTACAGCCGGAAAAGGAATGGAAACAAGCAGATTTTTGCATCGAATGGAGTTTTTGAATACCGGTTTTGCAAAGATGGAAAAAGGTCCTGATCTTCACAGAGACCGTGACAGAAACAGGGTTCGTGAGGAGTGGAAATACAGACGCGTTCCGGGTGTGGATGCTGTGCTGATAGATCATACAACTGACGGTTTTACCATAGAAGAAGCATGCAGAACGGTTTCCTCACGTATAATAAACAACGCAGGAAAATGCAGTGAAGCTTCAGATGTTGCTATCGACTGCTTCCTCATGGGGATAAAACTCAGTCTGAATGATTATGCAAGGATAGAAAAGCTTATATCATCCGATTCAGACATGTTTTCTGTTTCTGAAGGCTTAAGAGATTTTAAGAAGCTTTATGAGCTGCAGGAGCTGTATGGATTTGAAGACGTTTCAGTTCTGTATTATGCAGAAAAATGTTTCGACAAGCTGATATCCTCACTGCCTTCATTTTCGGATACAACCGCAGATCTTGCAGACAGTGTTTCCGAAATTCTCAAAGTCATGAATGATATTTCCTCAGATGTTCTGGAAAACAGAAAAGAGGATTTTATAGATGCTTTGCAGATACTGGTAAGCAGTGAAAACAAGGAGCCTGTTGTTTTGGGTGCTGCGATGGGTATTTTGTGCGCTTTCGATCCGAAGTACAGAGAGGAAGCAAAAAACGCAATGAGCGGATTCCTTACAGGAAGTACGCAGATAAGAAAGCAGGGTGCAGGATTTATAAAGGGACTGTTTTCAACAGCGAGGGATATTGTTTTTGAGGACAAGTCGTTTTTGAGTATGACGGATGAACTTATATGTTCCATCGACTATGATGACTTTATCGAGATACTTCCTTTATTCAGACTTGCTTTCAGCAATTTTACCCCGCATGAGATAAAGATGTGTGCTGCAAGTGTTGCAGACCTTCATGGAAAAGATGCGGATGATCTGATCCATGGAAAAATAATTGATGAAAATTTTGCACTGTACTGTCAGAAGAAGGATTCGGCTGTAACGGCAAAGCTGGCAGGTGCGTTCAAAGCTCTGCTTTTAACAAGCAGAGGCGATTCGTAGAATCGCTTCCGTTCAGTCGGAGATTGTACTCCGACTGAGCGGAAAGATATCCCCCGCCGCCTGCAGAGGCGGGGGATATCCTCTGTGTTGTTATAAATACAGATATTTGCAGATATGCATGAAAAAAGTAGTATTTTTAAATTAATAAACAAAATAAAGAGGTGAGAAACCCTTTGAATAATGATTTAAGTACGCAGTCAGCCGTGAACCGCTGGCGTCTCATACTTGGCGGATTTTCAAAAAACAGTCTGAATTTTTCCGGAAACGGTGATGAACTGAATGGTTTATATGATATGGAGGGACTGCTTGATTTCCTTTACAATTACGGAAGAGGAGACGATGTCAGGACCGATGACAGATCGGGAGGACTGGAAGATTCGCAGCTTCAGGCGTGTGAATGGATAACCCGTGTCAGAAAACTGTTTCCGAAAAAAACAGCGGAGGTTCTTGAGAAGCAGGCCGTGGAAGATTTTCATATGACTGAGCTTATCACGGACAAAAAGGTTCTTGAACAGATGAAGCCTGATATGAATCTGCTGAAGTCGATTCTTCAGCTGAAGCATCTGATGAAGGGCGATGTTGTTATGACAGCACGCCTTATTGCCAAAAAGGTCGTAGATGAGCTGAAGAAAAAAATTGAAGAGGATATAAAAAAATCATTTACAGGTGCACTTGACAGATCAGTTTCAAGTCCTGTCAGAAGTGCAAGAAACATAGATATCAAAAAAACCATAAGAAAAAACCTGAAAAACTATGACAGGGAGTCGGATACGCTGATTCTTCAGGACATATATTTTTCGGGAAGAATGAAAAAGTATAACAAAAAGCATATTATAATTGCAGTTGATGAGAGCGGGTCGATGCTGTCGAGCGTAATTCACAGCGCTGTCATGGCACAGATATTTTCAGCACTTCCGTTTGCAAGGGTCAGTCTTGTCATCTTTGATACAAATGTGGTCGATCTGACACAGTATGCTGACGATCCTGTGTCGATACTTATGAGTGTTCAGCTCGGTGGAGGAACTGATATCGGAAAGGCTCTCACATACTGTGAACAGCTTATCTCCACTCCGTCTGATTCGTGCGTTATTGTTGTAACCGATCTGTTTGAAGGTGCTGATCAGAGAGTACTTTTAAATACCTCAAAAAATATTATTACATCTGGTGCAAAGCTTAACTTCTTAACTGCACTTGATGAGGAGGCAAATCCGTGTTATGATAAAAAGCTTGCTCAGAAGCTGGTAAATATGGGTGCTTTTGCAGGAGCACTGACTCCGGGAGAACTTGGAGCATATGTCAGAAGGATCATTGGCTAAAGGAGAGAATAAATAGTGAATGAAATACAAAAAGCTGTACTGAAGGCTGATGAGGAGTACCTGATCTCATGGGGCAATAAAGGAATATACAAGAGAGCTTTGAAAGATACGGAGGAAATGACTGCCGAATTTGAGATAAAGGATGAAAATTCAGCTGTTGTCAATGTTTCCGGTGAAACGGTCACTTTGTATTCTGAGCTTGAAAAATCGACGTGTTCATGCGTTTCACGTACTGTGTGCAGACATATTGTCGGTGCTGTTCTTCTTATGAAGAAATCACTTCCTGAAGGAGAAGAGGTTTCTTCTGAGGAAAATAAAGAGCCTGAAGCAGTTAAGCCTGTCGCAGATAATGCAGAAAAAACAAAAAAATCTGCAAAAGATATTAAAAAAGAAGAAAAAACAGCTGTCAAAGAGGAAGAAAAGAAGGCTCTTTCGGAAAAAGACATATCAAAAATCAACAAGTGCGCAGCAAGTATAAGTGAACTTCTGAAGGATATTCTTGTAAAGGGAATAACAAGACTTCCCCCGGATGTTCCGGATTCACTGGAGGTAGCTGCTGTAAGATGTCATTCCCTTAAGATGGCGGATGCAGAAAGAAAACTTCGCGAGCTCTCTGGCAGACTGAGAGAATATACCGGAAGAAAGGCTTCGTTTGATATCGAAATATTTACATCAAGGTTTTTAAACTGTGCGTTGTATCTCAAAAAGCTTATGAGTGAAAACATAACAGAAGAAATGCTTGGAACTTTCAGAAAATCCTACGAGGAGCAGACAGAAGATATTTCGATACTTCCTGTCGGAGAAAGAGAGGTTACCGGCGGTGACTACACAGGAAATATCTATTATTTTCTGGATGTTACAAAGGGTCATGATGCGGAGTTTCTGTCATTTTCAGATCTGAGACCGTCGTTTTATGATTCAGTAAAACGAAAGGCGCCGAGTATAGTACCCTGGGATCTGCAGGTTCCGCTCAAAAGCATGATGAGAAGCAGGATGGTGCTGAAAAACGCAAAGATAAATGAAGGCAGGATATCTTCTTCAAAGGATACTAAGGTAGTGTCGACAGAGGACGCTCAGCTTGACTGTGATGAAGTAAGGGGCAAGATCATCTGTGATTTCAGAAAGCTGGCGTTCATGCTTACGGAAAATGACAGTGACAGGGAGCTTGACAGGCTGTTTTTTATAAATCCTGAAAAATGTACGGACAGCAGATTTGATACGCTTTCCCAGAAATATATTATGACGCTTGAGGACAGAAATGAAAATGTTGTGTATGTTACTGTAAAATATTCTGAGGGAATGAAAAAATATATTGAGCTTCTTGAGAATATTGGAAGGAATATTATTAAGGATGATATCAGGAATTTTACGATGCTTGTTATTGCGAATATAGTTGAAGGGGAGTTGAGTCTGTTCCCTGTTGAGTATTATGATTTTATTACGCCGCCGCCGTATGAGGAGTTTTCTGTGCCGTTTATGGAGGAATATGATGATCCGAAGTATCCGGGTATGCTGCTTGGAATTATGTCGGAGATCAAAAGAAATATTGAGATCGTTCTGCAGTGCGGGCTGTCATCGGGGGTTTTGCCCGACAGTGAGGTACTGGATGATGTTTCGGGGCTTGGGATGAAAGGTGCTGAGGGAGTTTATGGTGAATTTTTTGAAATGGTGAAAGGGTACAGGCATTCGATGGAGGATAATGGAGAAGGGATCATGGAGAAGATGGCAGAGGTTGAAAGGTATGCGGAATGTGCCGAGAATATTTTAAAGAGGGAGGCGGTGATGGCAGGGCTTTGCGATCGCCCTGCACCTTCGCGGCTTTGCGGTCATCAGGCACCTTTGCGATTATGACGGATTATTGGATAGGTTGATGGAATGAGTTGGGTGAATGCAGGGCTTTGCGGTCGCCCTGCACCTTCGCATTTACATATTGCCATGCAACCTTTGTGCATCTGGCGTTTGAAATGGAGAAAGGTGTGGGTTAGCAGGGCTTTGCGGTCGCCCTGCACCTTCGCATTTACATATTGTGATGCACATAAGCATTTACATTGTTGATTTGATAAAAAAAAGGAAAGGATGAAAAAAAAGTTATGATATTTAGCAATAATAATAAGATAAAGAGTGAGCCGGAGGGACATTTTCCGGGGGTTGTTGAGGTGCTTAAGAGTGCCGGGGTTAAAGGAAAATCACTGGAGTATGTTGATAAGTGGCTGAATGTGTCTGAGGAAAGAGATTATGAACTTCTTAAAAAGATTGATCTTCAGGCTGACAGGGCGGTCATTGAAAAAATCAAAAATTCAAAATTCTGGAATGTGCTTGATAAGGATTTCAGGGCGTGTTATCCCGGAAATAATGATTTTTCAGAGATAAATCGCCGTGTGAAGCTTTTGGGATGTAAGCTTTTAGGATACCATGGCTGGATTTTATGCTATAACAGCCATGGTGTCTGGGATGATTATTCATATGCGGAAAATCTGTGTCTGGAGTTTGAAAAAGAGACTGATATGTTTGATGAAACGGATGCATATCTTTCAGGATTTTTCAGAATGGCTGCGCATTCATTTGAAGCTGAAAGATACAGCTATGTAAGGTCAGACTTCACTCTGAAGAGAGATTCGGAATATATGCTTGCGGCTGCAAAACGTGCTTTTGACCAGGATCCGTCTATGGCTGCCATGCTTGCGGGAGCTGCGGTTTCAAAGTTTGATGTTCCGGATGAAAATCTGATCTCAGAGGCATGTGATCTTGTTTTGAAGGCGGCTTCAAAGAACACCGAACTGCATACTCTTATAGGTTTGTGCGCTGTTTATCCATACAGAAATGAGATAGTAAAAAAATATGGAAAGGAAATTTACAAAAACAAACTTCAGATCATATTTAAAATGTACGCAAGTCCTTTTGATGACAACAGAGTATATGATATATTTACTTTGTCAGATGATATATTTGAAATTGATGAACTTAAACAGGTGCTTACATTCATTTTTAACGGCAATAAGAAAAACAATACGGATTTTCTCATAAAACTCGCAGCAGTTTCTACTGACAAGTTTATAAAGCTCTGTAAAAACAGCTGTGACATTGGTTTTGCAAAAGATGTAAACAGTATATTAAAGCAGGCGGTTCCGTCAAAGGCACTTGATGATGATACACTTCGCAGCAAAGCCCGTGATTCTGTTTCAAGAGCCATTTCCGACTGTTTTGATGAAAGAGTAAATGTATATTCATATCTTGAAGGAAAGATTCCGTACTCTGAAGTAAAAGGGTGTATATCTGATATGAAAAAATCATATGACAGAAATACAAATAACGGATATTATTCATATTACGGCGACGATGACTATATAGTAAGATTGTTTACACTGCTGACACAGTATACTATCACCGGCTATTCAACAAATCCTTTGTATTCTTTTGTCGGATTTAATCATCGTGACGGAGGAAAAATACTTGCATCAGTATTTGACAGATCGGAACTTTCAGCAGATGAAATATTAACAGGCTTTTCAAATTCATTCGATTCACTTTACAGTACAGGAAATTTTACTGATGATTTTTCAGAATACTTTGCTGAACATACAGACAGAATAAAAGATGCTGATGTAATGTCTGCTGATGTAAATGCCAGAATAATGTACCTTAAAGCATTGTCACCTCATCCGAACAAATACAGGGCGCAGATACTTGCCATGACAGGTGACACAAGCAAGGCAATAAAAGAAATCCTTGTAAAAATACTTTCAGAAATGAAAGACATAAACGCAGAAATTGAAGAAATGATAGTATCCAAAAAATCAGCTGTTCGTGATCTTGCACTTTCAGTTATAGAGAAGAAAGGTCCAAATGAGTTTAAGGAAGCACTTGAAAAGCAGTTTGAAAAGGAAAAATCTGAAAAGATAAAGAACAGAATAGAATTGCTTGTTTCAGGAAAAGTAACGCAGCATGCTGACAGCAGTTCAGAAGATGCAGTGTCTTCTCTTGCAGGCGGTTCAAAAGCCAAAAAGGTCGCATGGCTTTTTGAAGTTCCGTTTACTCCTGTAAAAATGAAAAATGATGTCCCTGTTGATGACACTTACCTCAAGGCTCTTCTTATGTGCTATGCAGAGGAAGCAGGCGTGAAAAATCTCAAAGCTGACAAGCTCGCAGAAGAATTAAATGAAAAGGATCTTACAAACTTTGCTCATGAAGTTTTCGGAAAATGGTATGATAAAGGCTGTGAGGCAAAGACAAAGTGGGTACTGTATTTTACTGCAGTATATGGTGGTCATGCAGCAATAGAAAATTATGTTAAACTTATAAAGGAATGGGCTGAGGCAATGAGAAGCGCACTTGCAGGTGAGGCTGTAAAGGCTCTGGCAATGAACGGTTCATCTGAAGCACTTCTCATCGTTGACAACATGGCAAGAAAGTTTAAGAACAAACAGGTTAAGCGCTGTGCAAATGAAGCAATGGACAAGGCAGCCGATGTTCTGGGAATCACAAAGGAAGAGCTGGCTGACAAGATCGTTCCTGATCTCGGCTTTGATGAAAAAATGTGCCGTGTTTTTGATTACGGCCCGAGACAGTTTAACGTATATATCACAAAGGACTTAAAGCCTGAAGTATACTGTGGTGAAAAGAAGTTCAAGGACATGCCGAAGCCCGGAGCATCCGATGACAAGGAAAAGGCTGAAAAGGCATATGCAGAATACAAGGACATGAAAAAGCTTATGAAAACAGTTATCGCTGCACAGACAGACCGTCTTGAATATGTTCTGATGTGTGACAGAAAATGGACTGCTGCAGGCTTTGATGCTCTTTTCGTAAATAATCCTGTTATGCATTGTTTTGCCGAAGGACTTGTCTGGGGAGCATATGAAAACGGAAGTCTTGTACAGACCTTCAGATATATGGATGACGGTTCGTTTACCACAGTTGACGAGGATGAATACGAATTGCCTGAAAACGCAGAGATAGGCATAGTTCATCCGGTCGAGCTTGATGATGAAACACTGAACAGCTGGAAAGAGCAGCTTGAGGACTATGAGATAACCCAGCCTTTTGAACAGCTTTGCAGAAAAGTATATCTTCCTGAGGAAAATGAACTTGAAAAGACCCAGATAGACAGATTTTTAAAGAAAAAGTTCAACTGCCTTTCACTTAACGGAAAAATGCTCAAATACAACTGGGCAAAGGGTATGGCTCAGGATGCCGGAGTTTTCTATGAATACTATCATACCGATATAGCAGGCAAAAAAACAGATGAAAACGGAAAGGAAACTGTTACAGGCTATATTTCAGAAATGAACTTCTCAGGAATGTATATTCAGGTTTCTTATGAGGACAATGAGGACGTGGAACTTGAAGGTCTTAAGTTTTATGATGCAGGAGATTTATCGTTTAAAAAGCCTTTGAAGATAAAGGATGTAAACAGAAAATATTTCAGTGAAATTGTAAGACAGATGATGATAGTTTCAGGTGTGGAGGAAAAGTGATGAAAGAAAAATCTTTGATGATAGTAATTCCGGAGAGAAAAGAGGATATAAACCCTCAGCTTATATTAAAAAGACTTGCTGACAGTCAGAAAATAAAGGCTGAAATAGTAAACGAAGTAGGAACAAAGCCTTCAGATCTTTCTCCGGGTGACAACGAAACCATTTTTGGCACTGAAAAGGAAGAAAAGGCTTATCTTGTTCTGACAGTTGAGATAGAATCAAGAAAATATACTGTAAACGTTGATTATGTAAATGTTGATATCCCTGATTTCTTTGTTTCAACGCATTGCTTCTCAGACCTTGACTTTGAAAAAATTAATGAAATGGATACAGGTCTTTCCATAGAGATAGAATATACGGATGAATATCTGGCAAGCTATCATGACCAGTTAAAGCTGATCGAATGCTTTGTCCCTGACAAGCTGGCTGTTATGGATATTCCTTCAGAGAAAATGCTGTCGGGAAAATGGGTAAGTCTGGCTGCAGATTCAAACGTTCCGCCTTCTCCGAAATATCTTTTTTCAGTACAGGCGATAAGCGGGGAAGAGGATGATGATGAAATCTGGCTTCATTCTCACGGCCTTAAAAGATGTGGCCTTCCTGATCTTGAGATTCTCGGAAGCAGCAGGGATATGTACAGTACACATTATTCGATAATAGAAACAGTTGCTGTCAGAATGATAGAAAATGAAGAAGCTCCGAATCTTTACGAGCCTATCTTTCTTGCGTGGCTGACAGACGAAGCAGCACTCGTTGCCACACTGGTCACATGGGAGACCGGACTGAAATATTATCCGGATGTAAAGCTTGGAACAGTGGAGGACAGGGACGAGTATCATTCTGAAGGAACAACCGTTATCATGGTTTATCCGGGCCCTGACGATGCTGATGAGGAAAAGCCGGATAAAGTGCAGATATTTGACGAATATCTTTTGGATAATCCGATGTTTATGATCTCATCCTCAGAAACAGCACGTATGAGAAATATGGCCTGTGAGAGAATAGAGTATATGAAAAAAGCTTTTGAAATGCATGAAGAAGACAATCATATACTTCTCAAGATAGGACTTCATGTGGACAAAGAGTTTCTTGATCCTGAAGAACCGCCTGAAAACCAGCGTGAGCATATTTGGTTTGAACTTATGGATATAAAAAATGCCGGCGGAGAAGACAGGTTTGTCTGCAAGCTTACTCAGGAGCCTTACTATGTAAAAAGCATGAAAACCGGCAGCATCGGTGAGTATGATATTTCCGATATCACAGACTGGATCATCATAACAAAGGAACGTCATTATTCGCCTGATGATGCATATATGATGTAAAAGTTTTAAAACAAAAAAGTGTATTTAAAATAAAAAAACTCGTTTCATTCAGAGGAAATCTCTTTATGAAACGAGTTTTTATTATTGATGTTCAAAGCTCTGCTTTTAACAAGCAGAGGCGATTCGCAGAATCGCTGACCAAACAGTCGGAGATTGTACTCCGACTGAGCGGAAAGATAGAACCCGCCGCCTGCAGAGGCCAATGTCATCAACTTAAGAAATTGATGTAAAAAAGTTAATACAAAATTTGTGAATTTTGTCAATTGACAAAATGAAAAATCCCAAAAAATGAGAAAGTAATATCTTTTTCATTGTGAGGCGATTTAAATGTCATTAAAG
>JAZQPR010000068.1:0-8713 GCA_045628605.1 Oscillospiraceae bacterium | reverse complement strand
TATAAGTGTTGATTTTAAAGGAGAATTATATCCGGAACAGCAGGATGCAGTAAACTGTATTATGAAACACGAAAATGGTGTTATTGCTGCAACTACAGCTTTTGGAAAAACAGTAGTTGGTGCAAATATGATTTCAGTAAGAAAAGTGAATACTCTTATTCTCGTACATAACACTGAAATACTTAAGAACTGGACAGAAGATCTCGAAAAGTTTCTGATTATAGATGAAGAACTTCCGGAATATAAAACCAAAACCGGCCGTATCAGAAAACGTAAAAGTGTTATCGGAAAACTATATGCAGGACATAATTCTCTGACAGGTATAGTTGATGTTGCGATGTTTTCGTCTATTGGTCAGAAGGAAGAATTAAGTTCTTTGATTCAGAATTACGGAATGGTTATTATGGACGAATGCCATCATGGAGCGGCTCAGACTGTGGAAGATGTTATAGGAACTGTTCGTGCCCGCTGGGTATATGGATTAACAGCAACTCCGAAGCGTGATGATGGCATGGAGAAAAAAGTATATATGCAGTTCGGACCTGTTCGTTACAGATACACTGCAAAGGAAAGAGCGGCAAAACAGGGAATAAACCATTTTGTTTATCCAAGATTTACAAGAATGGTAAGCAGTACGGATTTAAAGATAAATGAGGCATACAAAGCTGTTGTTTCAAGTGAAATCAGAAACAGGCAGATAATAAATGATGTTGAAAAATGTATTTCTGAAGGAAGAACTCCGCTGGTTCTCAGTAAATATAAGGAGCATGCTGAAATTCTTTATAAAATGCTTGAAGATAAATCAGACCACATATTTCTGCTTCAGGGAGGAGGAAGCAGAAAGGAAAAAGACAGAATACGTGAGGAAATGCGTTCTGTCCCTGAAGATGAAACAGTAATTCTTGTAGCAATTGATAAGTACATAGGAGAGGGATTTAATTATCCGAGGCTTGATACTATGATGCTGACAATGCCTGTTGCATGGGAAGGAAATGTTGAACAGTATGCGGGAAGACTGCACAGAGATTATGAATCAAAGAAAAATGTTATCATTTATGATTACGTTGATGTGAATATAAGAGTGCTTGAAAAGATGTATCATAAAAGACTGCGTACCTATAAAAAAATCGGTTATGAAATATGCAGCGGTATAATAACCGAAAAGCAGGAAACAAATTCAGTTTATGATATGTCGTCATACTTAAATGTTTATCAGAGAGATTTAGCTGAAGCAAATTCGGAAATTATTATTTCAAGTCCTGGATTGAATAAAACTTCTCTTATAAATTTCCTTAATCTTGTTCAAAGAAAACAGGAAGATGGAGTAATGATTACAGTAGTGACGCTTGATGCAGAATCATATCCGGCAGAGCGGGTTGAAGCAGCTGCGAAACTGATTGAAATACTAAGATTAAACGGAATAAATGTAGTTCTGAAAAAATATATGCATGAGCATTTTGCAATAATAGATAAAGAGATAGTCTGGTACGGAAGCGTAAATCTTCTTTCTTCAGTAAAGGAAGAAGATAACATCATGCGTATAAAAAGTACAGAAATTTCTCAGGAACTAATGGAGATAACTTTTTCTGAAAATGAGAAATTATAAAAAATGAAAACAGATAAAAAGGTGATATGATAAAATGGAAGAAAATCAGATTATAGAATGGAAAGAATCATGGCGTGATGAATATCTGAAATGGATTTGTGGGTTTGCAAATGCTCAGGGAGGAAAATTATATATCGGCTGTGATGACAATGGAAAAGTGATTGGATTAAAGGATTCAAAGAAATTACTTGAAGATATTCCTAATAAAATTACTCAGTCATTAGGGATTGTTGCAGATGTTAATCTGTTATCTGATGGAAATAAAGATTATATTGAAATAATTATACCGCCATATACTGCGAGTATTTCATATAAAGGTGTTTATCATTACAGAAGTGGAAGTACCAAGCAAATTCTTACAGGTCCTGCACTTGAAAGTTTTCTTAACGGAAAACGTGGAGTTACATGGGATAGCATGCCAATTCCTGCATTTACAATGAATGATGTTAGCGAAACTGCTGTAAACAGATTCAAAAAGTATGCTGCTAAAAAAGGAAGAATAAATCCGGATTTTCTGGAGGAATCCCTGAATATTCTTCTTGAGAAGCTTCATTTGATTAATAATGGTTATCTTACAAATGCAGCTATGATGCTTTTTGCTGAGGATCCTGAAAGATGGCAGCTTGGTGCATATGTTAAAATTGGATATTTTGAAAATGATGCAGATTTAAGATATCAGGATGAAGTACATGGGCCACTGATAGAAGTGGTAGATAAAATAACTGAGTTAGTGTATCTTAAATATATGAAGGCAAATATAACATATGAAGGAATGCAAAGAGTAGAGAGATATTTTGTTCCGGAAGCAGCTTTCAGAGAAGTACTTTTAAATGCTTTGTGTCATTCACAGTATAACTATGGAGTTCCAATACAGATAAGCGTTTATAATGACAGGATGTATGTAGCTAATTGTGGTCAGTTACCGGAAAACTGGACGTCTGATAATCTGTTCAGAAAGCATTCTTCCAAACCGTATAACCCTAATATAGCTAACGTATTTTATCTGGCTGGATTTATAGAAAGCTGGGGACGTGGAATAGAAAAGGTATGCGAGGCATGCAGAGCAGATGGTCAGCCAGTACCGGTATATGAAATTAATCCAGGAGATATTATGGTGAAATTTACATCATCTTTTGGTGATAAAGCGATGTCAGCTGATAGGGTGACTGATAGGGTGACTGATACTGAAATGAGAATTATAAAAATACTTGAAACAAATCCTGAATATTCATATAGTCAGTTATCGGATATATTAGACATAAGCAGGAAAAGTGTAGCAGCCTGTATAAAAGATTTAAAGGAAAAAGAAGTAATTATAAGAGTAGGTAATAATAAGAAAGGCTATTGGAAAATAAATTTTTCTTAGCGTTATTGATACTCTCAAGATGAAATGAAAAATCAGCCGAAAACCAATATATGTTTTCGGCTGAAATCAATACAGGGAATATACCATATGTTTTTTTGATTGAAAATTGGTGTTTGAAAGTAAAATGCTGGTTAGTTTTTCTTTTTTACGCATTATAATTTTGATTAATGATATGGATTATAATGTCAGAAATGTAATTGAAGAAAATTCCTGAGATAACATATAATACATATATCAATCTTCTTCATATCATGTGTTTGTGTAACGTTTGTGCAACAAAGTTATAAAAAACTATGAGAAGATATGAAAAAATATAAGAATAAGGGTACGCCTAACCGAAGTTAGAAGTACGTATTTACGTGGATTATCAAAAGTTATGAGAAGTTACGGGAACTACTCTACACAACTCAAAGAGATAATTTTTCACTCTTTCAGATTACGTATTTACGTACTTTACAAGGGTTTTCATGCTGGGTTTGCTCAACATCTGCTCAACATGATAAAAAAACCGGAATTAATAAATTACACACTGTCAGTTGCGTTGGCAGTGTGTTTTTTTATATAAGGATAATATCTTAAGATACTTTATCGTTTTCTTCATCAGAAAGCTTGAATTCAAGAATGCTTGCCATTTTCTTTTTCTGACTCTTCAGAACATCTGCATAGATATTTGTTGTGATTTCGACACCGCTGTGACCTAAATTCTCAGAAACCATTTTAAGATCAACGCCATTGTTGATAAGGAGAGTTGCATTGCAATGACGCAGTTTATGTAATGTCATATCCTCAAACTCTGTTCCTTCAGTAATTCGCTTGAGGGATACATATACGGAGTGTCTGTCTCTGTAGTTTCCGAGACCGGAAGGGAATACAGTTTCAGGGTGATTATAATCCTTTTTAAGGATGTACTTGAGTTCACTGCAGTAATGTTTCTGATTTATCAGTATTTCTTTTACTGTGTCACACATTCCAACTGAACGTAATGAGCTGGCTGTCTTCGGTGTTTCCAGAAAGAGCATACCATCAGCATAGGAAAGAGTATAATTAACATCTATTACACCACCATCGAAGTCGATGTCATCCCAGCTGAGAGCCAGACATTCACCAATTCGCATTCCTGTATAAAGAAGAAAAATAATCAGTCTTTTAACATCCTCGTTACAATCTGAATTGCAGATAAGTGAAATAAAACGTTTACATTCATTTTCGTCAAGAGAGTATCGTTTTTTGTGATCTTTTTGTCTTTTGGAAGTATTACATTTCTGCATGGGTTATTCATGATAAACCTCTGTTCTGCACCTCGTTTAAAGATTGACTGTACAACAACATATATCTTTTTACAGGTAGCAGCGCTTAAATTATCCTTAGTATGAAGCTGCTTTAAAAGGTCAGTAAGAAGCGGAGGAGTGATTTCCAAAACTGAATGATATAAGGAAAAAGGCAGTTTACCACACTGGAAACAGTGAGGTAAACTGCCTTTGATTTAAAAGACTATAGAAAGCATTCTTTGACTAAACAATGGAGTTTAATATAAAAAAATAAAAGCCGGCAAAAGCCGACTAACTATCATTGTATCAATTGCATTCACATATCTTATTTGATAATTCCTTATCATGCAGAATCTGAATTATGGTGTGGTGGAAGATATTGAGGAACAACAAGAAAAAATAAAAACTACCCAGAAAACTACCCAGAAAGTATTAAGTGTTCTCAAAGAAAATCCATCAGTCAGTAGGAAAGAAATAGCTGAAATTTTGGAAAATATAACTCCTGATGGTGTAAAGTATCATATCAATAAACTTAGAAAAGCGGGTATTATAGAACGTGTTGGTACTGATAATGGCAGATATTGGAAGGTAAATGAATAAACAGATGAGGCAGATAAAAATAGTCCGCCAGTCATGCGCAGTCAGCGTAGAGATATTTTAAGAGCTGATCTTGTGTTTGACGAAATCGCATAACTATGTTAAAATGTCACAGGGACCTATGTAATATAATCGTTTATATCAAAGGTAACTGTGAGAATTTTCTCATTTATATTATGATGTTAAATATAAACAGCGACAGACTCAATTAAGAAATCTATCGCTGTATAAAATAACAGGGAATATACCATATGTTTTTTGATTGGAAATTGGTGTTTGAAAGTAAAATACTGGTTAGATGTTTTCTTTTTTACGCCTAACCGAAGTTAGAAGTACGTATTTACGTGGATTCTGATAAGTTACAGGAAGTTGTGAGTCAGAATGAGCAAAGTTCGGCCGTATCTTCCTGATTTGCTTACTATGCCGATTGCATTAGTTGCTTCAATCCATTTCTTTGGGGATAATGTAAAAGCATTAGTACCTGCTGCTTTTTTAAACCACTCGAATTCGAGGGGGTTAAAGTCTGAATTGTGTTGTCTAGAATTTTGGACTTGTCTAACAACGTAAATACGTGTTTTATGATTTGATGATTAATTTCTGTCTAGAATTTTACTGGTATATATTAACAGCTAGTGCCGTATAAATCATGGTTTACCTGCAGATTTATATGGGTGGAAAGCGTCGATACTGCATTGTAAAGCGTAGTTACAAGATAATTCTTATTATTTTTAATCTCATAACGTGTATTTTTCAGAGAGTAGAAAATATATTCAATATGGCCACTGTTAAGTTTCATCAGCCTTGATCTGACAACTTCTGCCGGCTTGTTTTCAGAGACTTTTGTCCTGAAATGCATATCAGCCAGTGTACAGTAAAGCCATTTTGCAGCACAGCTCATTGAACTGTATTTTTATTTTCATAAAAACATATTGGAAAATAAAACATATTTACCGTCTGATTTACGACGCTAAAAAACACACTGTCATGCAACTGGCAGTGATTTTTTCGTCGCTTTTTCTGTTGCTTTTATTTTCGATTTTGCAATTAATGGCAGAGTAATAATTGTCTTAGATGGGCCATCTTCTCCGAAAAGTTGTGGTTAATGTATTTAACTGAATCCAGGTTAGTAAAATAATATTTACTACTAATTTAATTGTGCAAGTGCGCTTGCATAAATTATGGAGAAACTTAAAGATGTTGTAATTGTTCCTCAACCTGGGGAACAAATTCAAAACAATCAGAAAGAAATATTTGGAAATTAGGCATACCAGTAATATAAGTGTATGATTGAATGAAAAAACAGCATAATAGGAAGAGTAGGTTATGATAATGGATAATACTGAAAAAATGTTTTTATTAGCGTTATTAAAAATGGGTACGGCGCTAACCGTACCCTGCTTCGAAGACTCGAAGTGGTCTCGTCGACCAAATAGCAACGATGATATCTGATACTGATATTATACACTAAGTTTTTGTTTATTGCAATGGATTTCAGTTTTTTATAAGTATATTCTTGATGTTTCCTAATGTAGCGGATTATCGCTTGTCTAGAATATTGCATCATGTGAAGCACGTTATAAAATACTTGACACCAATTAGAAAATATGCTATTTTATAATTGTAACTTAAAATATGTTACAATTATAAAATCGGGTGGTTAGATGAAAAATTTTTTAGAGAAAACTTTGAGACAGAGTGTTACTATAAAAGAAAATAACAGTTTGTACGAAAAACTGCCGTTAGCAATCAAAGGAAGATATATTATATTTGATGTAGAAACAAACGGTATTCAATGGACAGCAATTCAGCCCAAAATGGATTCAGGTCTTATTTATATCAGAAAGGACCGTGCCAGAGTTCAGAGTGTTTCCGGACTTAACTGTGCTGTGTTCCTGAATTCAACAAGCTGTTATATTAAAGATAAACTGATTGAAGAAGGAATTCCATTTGTACTGACCGACAAACTGGTGTATCTGCCGTTTATCGGATATCTGATTCCCAGTGCAGGAGAACGTGAAGTTGCACCTGTGAGTATGATTTCTTTTATAACACAGAAAATGATTCTTACTTCCATTTATGAAAAATGGAATAAGATAACTGTATCAAAAGCTGCTGAACTATTGGGAGTTTCCAAAATGACAATCAGCAGAAGTTTTGATGAATTAGAATATCTTGATGTGAAGATTCTGGAAATGAAAGGTAAATCCAGAGTGATAACCGTTCCGCATGATATAAAAAAGTTTTGGAGTGAAATCCACTCTGTTCTTAGAAATCCTGTAATTGCAAGATATGAACTTCAGGATGATATTAATTTAGAAAAAAAAGCAGGAATAACTGCCTTGTGCGAATATACATTGCTTTCAGATAACGAATATCCAACCTATGCTGTTATTAAAAAGGAATTATCTGAATCAGGTATCAAAGAAAAGAAAAAGATTCGTCGTGGTGAAGAACCAGGGTGTGTTGTCCTTGAATTAGGATACTTTATTGATTTTAGAAAAAAATCCATGGAAGATCCGTTAAGCGTAGTTTTGTCACTTACTGATGAAGAAAAACAGGATGAACGAGTAATGATTTCCATAAATGAAATGCTGGAGGAATATGTATGGTAAAGGGAATTGATACATTCAGAAGATATTTTGCTGATTGCGAGGAACAGTATGTACTCATAGGCGGTGCTGCTTGTGATATCATATTTGAAAGTAATGATACTCAATTCAGGGCAACAAGAGATTTGGATATGGTTTTGATTATTGAAGCTCTTACTCCTGAATTTGGCGAGAAGTTCTGGGAATTTATACAGAATGGAAGATACAGAAATAAAGCTACAAACGGAAAGAAGCCACAGTTTTACAGATTCGACAAGCCTGAAGATGATTCTTATCCGAAAATGATAGAACTGTTTTGCAGAAGCGATTTTGAACTTAGTGAAATGACAGGAATTACCCCGATTCATATTGATGATTCTGTTTCAAGTCTTTCTGCTATTTTACTTGATGATAATTATTACAAGGTATTACTTGAAGGAAAAGTTATAAGAAACGGACTTTCTGTTCTTAGACCGGAATACTTGATTTTATTCAAGGCAAAAGCTTTTTTGGATCTTAAAACTCGAAAAAATCAAGGTGAGCCTATTGATTCATCTGATATAAAGAAACATAAAAAAGATATCTTAAAAATATCTTCTGAACTTATGCTTGAACATATATCGGATTTACCGGAGATGGTAAAAAAAGATATTGATGTTTTTATTGATTCACTGGTTCAGGACCCTTTTGACAATAATTCTCTGAAAAGCTATGGATTAAATAACGAAGATATAATAGCTGTATTACATAGAGTATTTGGCTGATTTAAAATTTTGAAATTCTGTTGATAATAAATTTTGTAAGGATATGCCATATGAATTTTTAGTTTTCAGCTCAACATCTGCTCAACAAAGTTATAAAAAGTTGTGAAAAGATAGAGTGAATCATAAGAAAACGGTTCTTCTAAATTGCTGTAAATCAACGTATTTACGTAAGTTGTAACAAGTTATAAAAAGATTAGTAAATAGCTCTCCACAACTCAAAGAGATAATTATTTCTTTACTCAAACAACGCAATTACGCGGTTTATACAAGCTATTCAAAGCGGGTTGGTCAACTTTTGATCAACTCGCTTTTGTAGTGTGTCGGGCATGACACACAGCCAGTCGGTGAAAGTCCGGCCACAGGTATTTACCGCCAAGTGTAGTGAACCACAAGTCGAAAGTCGTGAGGCTGGGACAGAGGAAGTGGTGTAGCGATTCTTTCACGACCACGAACAGAAATCTGATATAAGGCCAGCAGGGTGGAAGAGACTGCATGACAAGTCAAATCCAAAAGGTAAACGTAAA
>JAZQPR010000067.1:0-4361 GCA_045628605.1 Oscillospiraceae bacterium | reverse complement strand
TGTATATACATAAAGTCTTCCGTCATATACCATCCAGCCCGGATCTGCTCCGAATCGCTGTGTATAGAGAGGATTGTTTTCGCCCTGCTTCTTGTAGCTTGATGCTGTCTTGATTCCTGCAAAAAGTGAATCCATCTTTGTAGTGTCCACGTATGCTACCTCTGGTTCTGCCTTTTCAAATTCTGTTATTGTTCCAAGCAGATAACTGTAAAGCTGAACTGCATCCGCAGCATTTACAGCCCTGCTCTGATTTACATCGGCAGCAGCCTTTTCTCTTGCATCAAAAGTTTCACCTGTAAGTACAATGGATTTTAGCAGACACAGATCTGCAACAGTAATGGCACCGTCATCATCAACGTCACCGCGTACTGCTTCAGAAGCTGACTTAGGTGTCTTCGGAGCATCCGGTCCTGCAACCTTTGTTCCGCTCTTTGCGATAACTGCGTTGTCTATATAAAAATCTGTTGTTGTATCAGCAGTTTCAATATAAACATATACATCATCTATTCCGGTAGGAACTGTAAACTCTTCATTTGCAAGCTGTAGCCACTGACCTGTAACTGCTGTTCCTTCAGCAATTGTATCGTAGTGTGCCTCTCCGTCTGCATCATTATACTGAAGCTTCATATATGCTGTTTCACTTGATGCTCCGTCAAGCATAATATCCACACTGAAGCTGTAGGTTTCGCCCTGATCAAAGTCCTCCATTGAATACTGAGCACCATGCCATGTATCTGTACGGTCTGTAACATAAAGTGAACTGCTTCCGGAATATTTCTGACTTCCGGATGATTTTACTGTACATCCGCCTCTTCCGGTCCAGCCGTCAGCTGTACCTTCAAAGTCACTCTGAACATAGTATCCGTTGGAATCTGATGACATTGCTGCAAAAGCATACGATGTCATGCCGGCACACAGCAACAACGCAGTTACCGCTGATGTAATCCTTTTCATTTTCATATAAATTACCTCTCTGCTTTTTCTCAAAAAATAATATATCACCTTGTATGTCTGATTAACAGCATATGAATATGAAAATACTTTTTTGATGATTATTTTGTTTGTGGCTTTTTTATAATATATTTATGGTTATATCTCTTATATATTTATGATTATATTACCTATAAGTTAAGTCTATTTGCGACTTTAGTTTTATGATACAATGATGTTGATTTTTTTTCAACTCAAATTTTAAATATATAGTGGACAAAATGAAGATTATTGTATTGACACAGACAAATTTGTGCAATATAATAAAATTAAGGGTTAAAGTTTGGAGGTGTCGAAAAATTTGCTCACTCAAGATAGAAAAAGGCTTGTTTTCGGCGTAATTACGGGACAGGCAGACGATTCTGAACAAAAGCAGCTTCTTTACGGAATGATTTCACAGGCTCAGGCACTTGATGTTGATATTGCAGTTATTTCAAATATTTACAATACAACAGAGGATATTACAGCAAGCAGTGCAGAGAATAAAATATATGAAACCATGCTTTCATCGTATTTTGACGGATTTATTTTCACAGCTGAATCTTTTTTGTATGAGCCGCTGAAGCAAAATCTAAAGAAAATGATAAAAAGTACAAATTTGCCGGCAGTTGTCACATGCAGCAACCAGACAGGCTTCAAGTGTTTCAATTCAAATGACAGACAATGCTTTTTTGAGATCACTGAGCATCTTATAAAAAAGCACAGTTTAAAAGATATTGATCTTCTGACCGGTCCTGAAACATATGAAGAATCACAGCTTCGTACCGAAGGATACAGGGATGCACTCGAAGCAAACGGAATCCGATTTGATCCGTCAAAAGTTCATTATGGTGACTTCTGGTATACTTCCGGAAAACAGCTTGCAGAAAAGTATCTGGGCGGTGAACTGAAGATGCCGAAAGCACTTATTTGTGCAAATGACTATATGGCATACAGCTTCTGTGACACCATGACAGATGCCGGAATAAAAATACCTGAACAGATATCTGTTACCGGTTATGAATATATCGACCAGAGAATATATCATCATCCTGTTCTGTCGACATATGACAAAGGAAGACACGAACTCGGGGCAAAAGCAGTATGTTCACTTTACGAAACTATCACAGGCAAAAAGGCAGAGCCTGTTATTCCGTTCAAAAGCGGATTTATAAGAGGTGACAGCTGCGGATGCGGTGCCGATCCGATCACTCTTGTAAAAGAAAAAAGAAAAGCATCCAAAGAAAACAATTATCTTTTTCTCAGCTTAAACAGTCAGTTTGAGCAGAAGCTTACAGAATGTTCCTCATTTCAGGAACTGATCTCCACTGCACAAAAATACACTTTTCTTATCAGGGATCTTTACAGTCTTTCTTTTTGCATTTATGAGAACTGGTATGATTCCAAAATAAAGGACTTTACGTCATCAGACGAACATATGATCTGTTACTGCATAAAATGCGGAGCAGATTCAGATTATACTCCTGTATATTTCAACAAAAGTACAAAACTCCCCGCAAGGATCTGTTCAAATGAAAAACCGCTCGCCTTTTATATTTCACCTGTTTTTTACCAGAAGCATATTTTCGGATGTCTGATTCTCGCTTATGACAAACCTGACGGATACGATTCTATTTTCAGAAACTGGATCAAAACATTTTCAAACGCACTTGAATTCTTAAGAATGAAAAATGACAACAACTATCTTATGAAATGTCAGAATCTTTCTGAAAGATATGATACCGTCACCGGTCTTTACAACGAATCAGGATTTAAAAATGCGCTTTCATCATTTAATCACAGCGACGGAATAACATTTGTAATGCTGAAAACAAATCTGTTTTCAGACGGTATAGCCCCGGGAGAACAAACCAGAAAAATAACTGAAGCAAAAGAGATCGCCAAAGCATTTTCAATGCTTTCTTCAAACGAAAAAGAGATCGTAGGAAGAATAGATCAGGACACTTATTTGTTTGCGGGTATTTTTCATTCCGACCATGAAATAATGGCTGACAGAATGAGATCAATTATCATTCACAATACAACTCTTGTCAAGGAACAAGGTATTGATTACTTTGCATGCGCGTCTATGAACGCCGGCAATGACGTTTCCTACAGTAAAATCATAAGTTCCCTGAATTCCGCTGTCTCAAAAGAAAAAGAAGCTGTCTCAAAACTCAGATCAGATCCGGAATACTACAAATTCACCGGAATAAGAAGCAGGATCTATACAACGCCTCAAAATGATTTTTCTTCTTCCGATCTCTGCCGTGAATTATGTTTCTCAGAAGGACACTTCAGAACTCTTTATAAAAAATACACCGGGATCAGCTTTCATCAGGACTGCATACTAAGCAGAATAACTCTGGCAAAATATCTTCTCAGCACATCATCTTCCGACACATCAGCCATTGCTTCAAAATGCGGATACAGTGACGAAAAATATTTTATGAGAATATTCAGACAGCAGACAGGCATGACTCCGGGACAATACAGGCAATATTTTTCATTATCACAGTAACATATTTTTTAACCAAAAAGCTCTCCTGAAAAAATATCAGGAGAGCTTTTTCATTAAAATACGCCATCTGCCTAAAACGGCAGATGGCGTAAAAAATATCGGTATTGCTTAATAATTAATAAATCAGTTGAAAACCCATGAATCAAATTCAAGGCTGTCGCTGAATACAAAGTAAAGATCCTTTGTACCGTTAATATCATTTACAGGAGCTGTGATCTCTGACATGCTGCCTGCAGGAACTTCAACGTATCCGATTGCTTCGCCTGTAGGACTGCCTGTGCAGATCTTGATTACTGCACCCTTTGATGATGATGCTTTAACTGTTACTGAAGAAGAACCCTTGGAGAAGTTTACTCCGCTTACCTTGATCCAGTCGCCCTTGTCGATCTGTGATACAACAGTGTCGCCTACGCCCTTTACATTGATTCCTGCCTGGTCTGACATTGTTGATGCTCTCTGTGTCTCATACGGATTGAGTGTTTCGAGCTGTGATACACCCTTCATATCGCCTTTGCAGCTGATTTTTCCGTCACTGCTTACTGTTGCTTTGCTGATAGAAGGTGAACGGTAGTTCTGGTTTACTCCCATTCTGAGTTCAACTGCACGTGTATGATAAAGAACATAGTATTCGCCCTTGAATTCAATGATAGAATGATGGTTGTTTCCGCCGTTGTCAAGCTTCTGTGTTGCTGTATTCTTGAAGCAGACACCCTGATAGCTGTACGGACCAAGAGGATTCTGGGATGTCATAAATCCGATATCTGCATTGCCGAAGCCATATGGGTTGCCCTGTGTATTCCAGTTATGGCAGAATGAATATACCCAGTTGTTTCCGATCTTGATAAGGCTTGAGTCTTCAAACAGATACGGA
>JAZQPR010000066.1:0-51644 GCA_045628605.1 Oscillospiraceae bacterium | reverse complement strand
ATATTATTCACGCTGTTATACCTGTAAGACCAGGAAGATCTTATTTAAGAAAAAAATCTCATCCTTCAATAAAGTTTGCTCAAAATCAACGTTAAATCGCTTAAGTTGATGACATTGCTCTGCAGGCGGCGGGTTCTATCTGACCAAACAGTCGGAGTACAATCTCCGACTGAGCGGGAACCGATTCTACGAATCGCCTCTGCTTGTTAAAAGCAGAGCTTTGAAAAAATGGTAAGACAGTATTAACAGGATATTTTGTTCTTTATTTTGAAAGAACAGAGTTAAAGAAAATATGTCAGTATAGTATTATTTCATTTCGTTTTTTGTTGTAATGGAGGAAAATTAAATGACTGAAGTTTTGTTCGGTGAGGGAGAAGCCGAAAGCATGCGATATGCTAAACAAAACGGTACAATGCCTGACGAATCAGACAATGAAGTAATTTGTCTGGGATTTATGCTTGATATCGGAAATATTTCCAAAGGAATCAAAATGTCATCAAGAAAAAGACTTCCTATGGAGATGCTTGCAGGAACTGAGTATGAAAAAAACAATACTTCTTTTTCAAAAATGCTTACGCCAAAGGAAAAAGAGGATATGTATACCTCCCAGTGGGATAAGCTGATGAGTATTTTAAAAAGTGGAAAAAGCATCAGGATCTGGTACTCAAATCTGCCTTATTCGCTTTGTGGTTTGTATCATCTCTGCACTGCACTTGTTTACTATCCTTCGCAGATCACAGTAATAAAAATTCCGGAGTATAATATTATCGGAAATAAAATGACTATAGTAAATTCATGGGAAGAGGTTCTTCCTGAAAATTTTTGCAATTATCTTTCATACGAAAGAAAACTCACCAAAATGGAAATCACATATTTTTCTTCCGAATGGAAACGTCTTGAAGTTGAAAACACGGGACTGAGAGCTGTTGTCAGCGGAAAACTGATGAGTGTAAGAGAAGACTTTTATGATTTTCTTATTCTTGATGCTATCTCTGATGAGGCTGAAAATGAAGCACGGTTTATCAGAAGGATCCTTGCAAAAAACCATATTGGTGTAGGTGAATGGTGGCTTAGAAAAAGGATAGATCAGCTTATTTTAGAAGGCGTGATCGAAGTAATTTACAACTCACACACACCTGCCGTTTATGACAGGATGATAAGAAAGTTCAGAAGAAAGCAATATCGCGCAGTGAATCATTTCAGATTGTATAAATAAAAAAATCCGTTCAGATCAAAAAAATCTGAACGGATAATTTTTTTAAAGAAGCTGCTGTTCATTAATGATAAGCTTGAAGTTAAGTCCGAGCATCTGTGCGGCTCTTCTGCACATTGTCATACGGTCAAGGAAGATCTCGAAGTATTCAAGTACAGGACTAAAGTGAATGTCGATGGTAAGCTTGAGTTTGATGTTTGTATGTGCCTCGTTTATTTTTACTTCTGAGTGTGTTGTGGAATAGTTTACTCTGTCATGAATATCAAAACCTGAAACATTGTCATTTCTTACTCGTGAACGTCTGACGTCTGATTTGTCTGCTATAATTATCGCAGCAGCCATTGCATTTACAGGAACACCGGTTCCTTCATCATGGTTTCCGATAGCAGTTACGATCATGGCTACTTCATCTGCAGGAAATTTCATTTCGCTTAGAATTCTGAATGCCATGATAGCACCGCTTTGACTGTGTTCGATCCTGTTTACAAGATTGCCGATATCATGCATGTATCCTGCTATCCGTGTAAGTTCAACAATTCTGTCAGGGTATCCCATGGTTTTGAGAATATATCCTGCTGTTTCAGAAACATTCATTACGTGTGCAAATGAATGCTCTGTATATCCGAGTGCCTTGAGAGAAGCATCTGCCTGTGTAATGTATGTTCTTATTTCTTCGTTTTTCAATATGTCGTCAAATGTTGGTAATCCCATTTAATTTTGCCTCCGTTTTTCTTGTAAAAGTATATTTATATTATATCTTTTTATGTCTTTTATGTCAAATTATTCTGAAAAATAATTATCTTTCCAAAACAGGTTTTTACGAACAGAATGTTGAATGGCGGTGTGTATTATGGTATAATATAAGTTAAGGCTGATTTTCGAAAATCAGAAGTTTATTTGGATTTTTTTACGAAAAAGGGTGATCTGTCTGGCTGATACAAAAGAGCTTATCGATAAAATAATGTCTGATGAAAAATTAAAAAAAGCTTTAAATCGCGGTGATAAGGTATATCATGACGAACCAATCATCAGACCTGCATCACAGTTAAAAAATGTTACTCCTTTTCGTATACAGAAACTGAAAAATATGATGTGGAGTGCCAAATATCAGATCCTGTCCTCTGAACGTGCTTTTTATCTTCTGTCTGATTTTATGAAGGACTATGAGGATGACTATGAAGAGAAAGTCAAAAGCTTTGATCACTATCTTCCGTCATATTATGAGATGACAGAGCCTCAGATGAGAGCATATTTTACATGGAGAAAACATGTAAGAAACGGTGAAGTGAAGAAAACATTTCTTTCGTTTGCATATGTATATATGTATGAACTTATGAATTTAAGAGGAGCGGATACTCCTGAGGATGCTTTTGAAAAGCTTTATGATTTTTACAGAATATACAAAGAGATCGATGCAGAAATATGCTCGGATGCTTTGGAGTGGCTGAGAGATTTCGTTGTATATTACGGACTTTCCAATGAATATGCAAAGAAAGTTTTTGATATAAAAAGTGACCTTATCTGCAAACGCCTTTTAACTCCCGGACATTTTTCAGATGAGGAGCTCTTTGAATCGATCGCTTTGCTGTCCGCTTATGATATTAAAAATTCCGATGTTTATGAAAAATACGCAAAACTTACCGTTTATGCAGTATGCAGAGTATACAGGACACTTGATGAATATTTTAAGGAGAAACGTTTGTCAAGTCTGTGCGGCTACCTTATCGGAAACACATGCAGATACCCGCATGTAATGTTTTACAAAGCACTTTTTTATGATTCAAAAAAATATAAAGATTATATCTATGAAGTAAACGATATGAGAACATATGTGTGCACCGGAGGAAGATGGTATATCTCCGGCATGCTGTATGCAGATCATAAAAATCTTACTCTTGGAAATATAGTTGAAGCCTGCGATGCTGTGCTGAGACAAAAAACAGGTCTGGAAAAAGAACCGGTATACAGTCTGAAAACCAAATATATCCTGAAAATAATAAATAAAGAGATAGGTTCGATAAAAGTTAAATCAGTGCCTGAAACTCCGGAGATAGAAATTGACGTTTCGAAGCTTGAGAAAATTCGCACATCAGCGGATATGATAAGAGAAAAGCTGATAGTGGACGATGACTTATCAGAAAACTATGATGAAAATATTTCAGAGAAAAATGATCATAGATCTGATGTTCAGGGATCAGATGAGCTGACTCAGCATATTTCGGCTCTTCCTGATGATGCTGACGGAGTCTCATGCACAAATATCACAGAAGAAATAAATAAAGAAGATAAAAATGATAACAGCGAATCATCTGTTTCATTGCTTGACAGTACAGAATCCGGTTTTTTAAAACTCGTTCTGGAAAATGCGGATTATCATTCATATATAAAGAAAAACAGACTTCTTATTTCTGTTCTCGCAGATTCAGTAAACGAAAAGTTGTTTGATGTTTTCAATGATACAGTTCTTGAATCTGACGGAGATGATGTCACTGTTATTGAGGACTACAGAGAAGAACTTGAAAAAATGTTTTCGGAAGGAAAATAGAAAATGAAAATACCAAAAAGAACAGCCCATACACTTATAAATTCATTAAAAGGCGGTGTTGTTCCAAGAACAGGACTGCCGTATATAACAGTTGGACGTGAAAATGAGATAAATGCCCTGCTTCATGATGTCGATATTATTTCAGACGGCGGAGCATCCTTCAGATTTATTTCAGGTAAATACGGTTCAGGAAAAAGCTTTCTTATCCAGACGATCAGAAATTATGTAATGGATAAAAACTTTGTCACCGTTGATGCCGATCTTTCTCCTGAGAGAAGACTGCAGGGCGGTAAAGGTCAGGGACTTGCCACCTACAAAGAACTCGTGAAAAATATGTCCACAAAAACCAAACCTGACGGCGGTGCATTAAGTCTTATCCTCGACAGATGGATAAATTCAGTTCAAAATGAAACTGCAGCGGAAACAGGACTTGATTCAGATGATCCGATGTTTGAAAAGTCAGTTGAGACAAAAATAAGAGATGTTATAGGCGCTTTAAGCGATATGGTCCACGGCTTTGATTTTTCAAAGCTTCTGATTTTGTATTACCGTTCTTACTGTGAGGATGACACTGAACTTAAATCAAAGGTCATAAAATGGTTCAGAGGTGAATACACAACAAAGACCGAAGCTAAACAGGATCTTGGAGTAAATATTATTATTACGGATGATGACTGGTACGAGTATATCAAGATATTTGCCATGTTTCTGAAAAAAGCCGGATACAGCGGAATGATGATATTTATAGATGAGCTTGTGAACATCTATAAGATACCGAACGCAGTTACAAGACAGTATAATTACGAAAAGATTCTTACCATGTACAATGACACTCTGCAGGGTAAAGCAAATTACCTTGGCATCATCATGGGAGGTACTCCGCAGTGTATAGAAGATACAAGAAGGGGTGTTTACAGCTATGAGGCGCTTCGTTCAAGACTTGCTGAGGGAAGGTTCGGAAGAGAAGGTCTTAAAGACATGCTGGCACCTGTAATAAAGCTTGTTCCTCTGACAAATGAAGAAATGCTTGTACTTACGGAAAAACTGACTGAGATACATGCAGGACTTTTTGAATATGATGTAAGGCTCAGGGAAGAGGATCTTGTCGATTTTATTAAGATAGAGTTTTCAAGAGTCGGAGCGGATACAAACATTACTCCGAGAGAAGTGATCCGTGATTTTATTGAGCTTCTTGATATCCTGTATCAGAATCCTTCTATGAAGATTCAGGAAATACTGAAATCAGACAGCTTTTCATTTTCAAAAAATGAATTAAATGAAAAAGAAGATGCCGAAGAAGAATTTGCGGAGTTTGAGATATGAGTGTATTTGACAGATTTGCACCCTTTGTGCAGGACTTTATATACAGAAACAACTGGGAAAATCTTCGTGCAATACAGGTAGCTGCTGCTGATGCTGTATTTAACACTGATGAAAATGTGCTGCTCTGTGCATCGACTGCTTCAGGAAAGACTGAAGCAGCTTTTTTCCCTATACTGACCCTTTTGTCCGAAGATCCGCCCTCATCTGTGGGCGTTATTTATATCGGTCCTCTGAAATCTCTGATAAATGACCAGTTCATGAGACTCAACGATCTTTGCTGTGAGGCTGAGATACCTGTATGGCACTGGCATGGGGATGTTTCTTCATCACACAAGGCAAAGCTTTTGAAAAATCCGTCAGGTATTCTTCAGATAACTCCTGAATCTCTTGAGGCTCTTATGCTGAGAAAGCACGCAGCCATACAGAAGCTTTTCGGTGATCTGAGATTTATTGTAATAGATGAAGTTCATTCTCTTATGAGAGGAGACAGGGGAGGACAGACGCTTTGCCTTATCGAAAGACTGTCAAAGCTTGCAGGCGTAAACCCCCGAAGGATCGGTTTGTCAGCAACTATCGGAGATCTTGATATGACGGGTGAATTTCTGTCGGCCGGTTCAAACAGAAGCTGTGTGATACCGAAGATCGAAGGAGCAAAGGCTGTATGGAGACTTTCGATGGAGCATTTTTATATTCACGGTGCCCAGTCTTCAGACGGAAAGGAAATTGAAGATGCACTGCCTGTCCCTGAACCCGGTACAGATACAGCACCTGATCATTCAGATCCCGGAATAGGATATATTTTTGAACATACCAAGGGTAAAAAATGCCTTGTATTTGTAAATTCAAGAGAAGAATGCGAAGCTGTCACCACTACGCTGAGAAGCTACTGTGAAGCAAAAAATGAACCTGACAGATTCCTTATTCACCACGGAAATCTCTCACAGGCGTACAGGGAAACAGCTGAGGAAGTCATGAAGGATGATGAACAGTATCAGACCACAGTAACTACTGCAACGCTGGAACTCGGAATAGATATTGGAAGACTCGAAAGAGCATTTCAGATCGATGCTCCTTTTACAGTATCATCATTCCTTCAGCGTATGGGACGAACAGGAAGAAGGGATCTGCCTCCTGAGATGTGGTTTGTCATACGTGAGGATGAACCTGAGCCGAGGGCGATGCTTCCTGAAACTGTACCGTGGAAACTTATTCAGGGTATAGCTCTTGTTCAGACATACACGGAAGAAAAATGGGTTGAGCCGCCGAAGCTTGACAGACTTCCGTTCAGTCTTCTGTATCACCAGACTATGAGTGTCCTTGCAGCAGGCGGTGAAATGACAGCACGTGAGCTGGCTTCAAAGGTGCTGACCTTAAAGTATTTTCACAGGATATCAAAGGAAGATTACAAGGTTCTTTTAACGCATATGCTGAAAACAGATATGATACAGAAAACGGAAAACGGCGGACTGATAGTCGGCATAGCAGGGGAAAGGGTCACAAACTCTTTCAAATTCTATGCCGTGTTTCAGGAAAACGAAGAGTATACAGTCAGATGTGACTCCCACGAGCTCGGAACTCTTGTCATGCCTCCGCCTCCCGGTGAAAAAATAGCCATCGCAGGTCATGTATGGATCGTAACTGAGGTCGATCATCAGAGGCACCTCGTTTACTGTGATATGATAAAAGGCAAGGTGCCTGCGTATTTCGGAGACTGTCCGGGTGACATAAACACAAAGATACTTGAAAAGATGCGTGAGGTCCTAAAGTGTGATAAAAAATATCCGTACCTTATGAAAAACGCCTGTGCAAGACTTGAGCTTGCAAGACATACAGCAAAAAATTCAAATCTGACGGAAGAGCCGCTTGTAAATCTCGGAGGAGACATGTGGTGTCTGTTCCCGTGGCTTGGAACATATTCATTTTTTGCACTCGAGAGATTTTTAAAAATAAAATGTGCTGACAGACTTGGAATAAAGGGTATAGATTCATCAAGACCATATTATATAAATTTCAAAATGAAAGCCTCAAAAGAAGATTTTTTCCGTGTACTGTCCGAAGAAATCAGAAAACCGATCGATCCGATGGAGCTTGTTTATCCAAACGAGGTTCCGGTTTTCGAAAAATATGATGACAGAGTGCCTCCTGAGCTTATCAGAAAAGGATTTGCATATGGGATACTTGATATAGAAGGGTTAAGGAAAAGAATTTTTGAGTTTGAAAATAAACCGGACAGTTAGCGGAAACTGTTCGGTTTGTTTATGTTTTGAATTACAAATTTGTAATTAATACAAATTTGTAGATTTTTGTTGTATAATAAAGACTGCAATTTTGAAATTCTACAAATTACAGCAACAAATTGTCTTAAATTATAATTAATTATAATTTAAAAAAAGTTTCAAAGTTGTCATCATAACATATTACCATTGACTTTTATATTGAAATGTGCTAAAATTCTATAGTATATGGTATTATTTATTTTTTGAGGCTATTATGAATAGAAACATATTATTTGTGGCAACAGTTGCCAAAAAACACATTTGTCAGTTCCATATTCCGTATTTAAAGATGCTGAGTGATTCCGGCTACACCGTTCATGTATGCGCCAGAAACGATTTTGGAAGTGACGAAAAATTCAATATTCCTTATTGTGATAAATTTTTTGATATTTCTTTTGACAGAAATCCATTTAGCATTAATAATTTAAAAGCTTACAGACAGCTGAGAAAAATTCTGAAGGAAAACAAGTATGATCTGATACATTGTCATACACCGGTTGCCTCAGCAGTTTCCCGTATGGCTGCAAAGCTTTCACGCAAAAAAATTCCTTTGATCTATACCGTTCACGGTTTCCATTTCTTCAAAGGTGCTCCTTTTTCATACAAAATTTATTATTTAATTGAAAAAATGCTTGTCAGATGTACTGACAGTATGATTACAATTAATTCTGAGGATTTTGAATCCGCAAAAAAAATATGTAAAGGCACTGCGTGTAAACCCTATCTTGTTCACAGCACAGGAGTTGATACGCAGAAAATTCATAATATTGTTGTTGACAAAAATAAACTTAAACGAGAAATCGGAATTCCTGAAGATTCATTTGTCTTATTGTCCGTTTCTGAGATAAACAGAAACAAAAATCTGACTACTTCACTTTCAGCTTTTGAAATGATTGATGATCCGTCAGTTTATTATGTCATCTGCGGTGATGGCGATATGCTTGATGAATATAAAAAGACCGCTTCAAAGCTTGAAATTCAAAAAAGAGTCGTATTTTTGGGATACAGATATGATATTTTTGAAATAGTTCATATTGCTGATCTGTTTTTGTTTCCTTCACTCAGGGAGGGACTTGGAATTGCTCCGCTTGAAGCAATGTCTGCCGGTGTTCCGATCATCGCTTCTGATATCAGAGGCGTCACAGAATATGCTAAAAACGGGTATAACAGTTATCTGTTCAGCCCAGATGACTGCAAGGGGTTTGCAGAGGCAATAACTGAATTAAAAAATGATCCTGAAAAAAGAAAAGTTTTCGGAGAAAATGCTTATCGTTCGGTTGAACCTTTTGATATACACAATTCTCTTAAGTCGATAGCAAAAATATATTCTGACTATATTGATATCAGTTATACAGACGGGATTTGATTATGGGAACAAGGTATTTAGATTTGTTAAAAAAAGAGAGAACTTTTTCAGAAGTTTCAGAAACTTATTTTCCGGATGAAAAGGAAGAAAAAGTTTTTGAAAATATTTCTCGCTTGGTTGCAGCACCGTCAATATATATGTATACTTGCTGGATAATCTCCAGAGCAGAGCAGCTTGGACTGAAGAGACTATATTTTTTTTCACGTGACGGATACTATATGTATCATGCTGCAGAAAAAATATGTCAGCGCAGAAGCAACGGAATAAAATGCTCTTATTTTTTTTGTTCAAGATATTCACTGCGACTGGGTGCCTATCGTTTTAAAGATGACAGTGCATATGATGAGCTGTTCTATTTCGCATACAGGATATCTCCTTACATAATGCTGAAAAGAGCTGATTTTTCTGAAGATGAAAGAAAAATGATACTTGACAGTATTGATTTTGACGGCGATGAAAAAAAGATCATGGGGAAGCGTGAATTTTCTGAATTTTGTTCGAAACTAAAAAAGTCAGAAGTTTTTGAAAATCTTTTAAAAGAAAGATCTGATTCTGCTTACGAAGGGATCAGAGCGTATATTAACCAGGAGAAAATGACGTCCTATGATAAAATAGGTGTTATAGATCTTGGATGGAACGGGTCGATGCAGTATACATTAAGAAAAATACTTGACAGTTTGAATTCGGATGTTTCTGTTTTCGGCTTTTATCTTGGAATGATGAGCAGTCCTTCAGAAGATGAAAAAAACAAATATTTTCCCTGGCTTTTTCAGAAAAAAGATTATAAAACGAGAGCATGGTTCTCTCACAATCTTCTGGAGTGTCTGTGTTCAGCACCTCATGGAATGACATTAAAATATATTCCTGAAGGTCATGATCATGCTTCGGTTGTTTTTGATGATCATACCGATAATCAGAAGCTTGATGCGCTGTTAAAGGAACAGCTTGGTTTTTTGTCGGAGCATTGTGACACAGAATATTATGATTCATTTAAAAAAACTGCTCTCCGACTTTTGTATTTGCTTATGTACAAACCGGAAAAAAAGGAAGCTGAGGCTTTGGGCAGTATTTTGTTTTGTGATGATGTTGCAGAGCAGTATCACGGTTCGATAGCTGTAAGCTGCAGAAAAAAAGATCTCAGAAAGGAAATTCTTCCTTTTAAAATATTTAACCGAGATTCAACTGATGGATTTTACTGGTACTACGGTTCAGTAGCTGTAAGTTCGATCAAAGCAGGAAAATTGTATAAATTTGGGTACGCATTTACCGGATATTTATTATCCAGATTAAGATAGGGGTCAAACATGTCAAATATTTCCGTTATTATGGGCGTATATAACTGTCCCAGAAAAGAAATGCTCAAACAGGCAGTTGATTCTGTTTTAAATCAGACATACTCTGATTTTGAATTTCTTATTTGTGACGACGGTTCTACAAACAACACCTTCAAATGGCTCGAGGAGATTTCGAAGCTTGATTCACGAATCAAACTAATAAAAAGTGAGAAAAACTGCGGACTTGCAGCAGCTCTTAACAAGTGTCTGGAAAAAGCTACAGGAAAATTTATAGCCCGTCAGGACGTTGATGATTATTCAATGGAAAACAGATTCAAGATACAGCTTGATTATCTTGAACAGCACAGAAATATTTCTTTTGTGGGTTCTGATTGTTTTCTTTATGATAAAAACGGTCTTTTCGGGGAGCGAAGCATGCCTTCATATCCTTCCAAAAAGGATTTTCTCTTCAATTCACCTTTTATTCACGGAACTACAATGTTCCGCAGAGAAGTGTTTGATAACAACGAGGGCTACAAGCTTATCGGGATGTGCAACAAATATGAGGACTACGAGTTTTTCATGAGACTCTATTCCAAAAATATGATGGGCGCAAATATAAATCAGCTTTTGTATACTTTTTATTCTGAAGAAAGAAAAAACAAAGTTCCTTTAAAAATGAGGATCGATGAGTTTATTGTCAGAAAAAAAGGTTTTAAGAAAATGCAGATTCCTTTAAGAGAACGTATTTTTTATTCGTTAAAGCCGCTTCTGCTGCTTTTTGTTCCGAACAAATTTTTAAATATATTGAAGGAACGCAAAAAGAACAGTCTTATGCATAAGCAGTCTTTTTCAATAAAGCTTTATAAACTGATAGTAAACAGAAACAACTATATAAAGTTCAACTATGAAAGATATGTAAACAGCAATCGTGCAAAGCATCAGCGTTTTCCTGTTCTTTCATGGATGTATCTTATAAAACTCAACTTTAAAAGTGTTTTGTATCATGACGGTTCAAGAGAAACTGCTGTCATGAAAGGAATAAACAGAAATGAATCTGCAGAAGAACTGAATACACTTAAAATATCAACAAAGCTTTCAGCTGCTGATGTTGTTTCCTTTGATATTTTTGATACTCTTTTGTTCAGACCTTTTTCAGTGCCGACTGATATTTTTTATCTTGTAGGTGAAAAATTAAAATACCCTGATTTCTGCACTATCAGAATGGAAGCCGAGATGACTGTAAGAAACAATAAAAAGGGCAGACCGGTAAATCTGAAGGAGATCTATGATTTTATAGCAGACCGAACAGGAATTGATTCAGAAGCAGGACAGAAAGCAGAGATGGAAACCGAATATGATCTTTGTATTGCAAATCCTGTTATGAAAGCGGTTTTTGATCAGGTGAAGCTTTCAGGAAAGAAAATAATATTAACTTCCGACATGTATCTGCCGTCTGAGTTTATTTCAAAACTTCTTGAAAAGAACAGAATATCAGGATTTGATGAGATCTTTATATCAAACGAATGCGGATGCGGAAAACATGACGGAAAGCTTTACGATCATATAAAGTCTGTATTGAAAACTGACAGCATTTCTCATATCGGAGACAATTACCTGTCAGATGTAAAGCAGGCAAAGGCACACGGATTCAGTTCATTCGAATATAAAAATGTAAATGCTGTCGGAAATATTTACAGACCGCAGGAAATGTCCACAATAATAGGTTCGGCATACAGCGGAATCGTAAACCGCAGGCTGTACGCAGGCAATATCAGTTTCAGTCCTGCATACGAATACGGATACAAGTACGGCGGATTGCTGATCTTAGGTTTTTGTGAGTATATCCATAAGATCAGTCTTGAAAAAAAATCAGACAAGATATTGTTTTTTTCACATGACGGTTATACAGTGAAAAAAGTATATGACAGTCTTTATCCTGATGACAGAACGGATTATGTTTACTGGTCATCAAAAACTTCAGCCAAGTTGGGTGCTGATATTTTCAGGGAGAATTTTATGAAGCGATTTGTTTTCCAGAAAATCGACCATAACGTTTCTATTTATGATATCATGCATTCGATAGGAATTTCTGAATGGGATTTTCCTTTTAATCTTGATGATGTACTGGATACGGATACTGCTCCTGTGGTTCAGTCATTTATATCAGAAAATTATGACAAAATAATCGAATCATATTCTGATATGAACAGAGCTGCAGAATTGTATTTTAAAGAAATATTAAAAGACTGCTCAAATGTTATTACAGTTGACTGTGAAGGTCAGGGAAGAGAAAACCTTATTTTTGAGCAGATATTAAATAAAAAATGGGATATGAACTGTGAATTTACCGGAGTCAGCGCAGGATGCAACTGGTATAATGAGCTGGATTCGGATGGAAATGATACTTTCCTTCTTGACGGAAAGATGAGAGTATACTGTTTTTCTTCAGGTTATAACAGAGACAAATATATATTCCATAATCTTTCAGAAGGTCACAACATATATTTTGAACTTCTTTTCAGTACACCTGAACCGCGTTTTTCAGAGTTTGAACTTGAAAACGGAAAATATAAGCCTGTATTTGAAAAAGATGTTAAAAATGAACTGTATGTTAGGGAAGTTCAGCGCGGTGAGTTAAACTTCGTCAATGAATATATAAAAACATTTAAGAACTATCCTTTTATGAGAAATATTTCAGGAAGCGATGCATATTCTCCGTTTATGGATGCTATGAAAAATAATAAAAAGTATATAGATAAAGTATTTGCAGAATGTATTTTTGATAAGGCAGCAGCAGAAAAATAAATTAAGAGTTTTTAATTTGATCCTTATTGGATAGTAAGTAGTTGTTAGGAGTATAGTTTAAGTGGAAAAAATAGAAAATGGATGTTACAGTGTTGAGTCAGCTGACGGTAATACTATTTGTATTAATTATAAAAACGGGTCAGAAACCAAAACCTGTTCATTTAAACTGGGCGATTGTTTTTTGGGGAAAAAATTAACTCTTTCTTTGCCGGTCGATGAAAGCATGAAAAACAGAAATATAGCAATGTTTACTCTTTCACCTGAGGAGTATGAACAAACCGGGGAATTTTGTTCAAACGGATATGGTAAGACCGGATCAATACGTATTTATACCGGAAACAGTCTGAAGAATGTTTATGTTCTGATGCTGGGAAGTCTGTCAGAGCAGTATCATAAGATGATTCATTTTAAACAAAAAAATGAAAAGCTGTATTTTACAAGAAAAGAACTTGTTGTTTCATTTGACTGCTGTATTTTTTCAAGATGGTACAAGGATGTCAGTGACGCAAAGATATATCTTTCAGTTGATAAAAATCACAAGTTTCAGATCGATGTTCCTGTTTCCGAAGAGGAAGATAAATATATCAGCATAAAAAAGAAGGTTTCACTGGATTCGGTCATTTCACATGAAAATGATATAAACAGTCCTGTAAATATTGAAATAGTAACAGGCGACGGAACAGTTACTCCATACAGAATAGGATATACAGACAATACACCGATGCCTAAAAAATATAATTTCTGTCCAAGAGAATCAAAGTTTTACAAGGGCTATGCGATGTATCTCAGAGGTACTCTGAATCAAAAATATGTATTTATGGTAAGACCGAAGGAACCAATCGAAAATACACTTGGATTTCGTATAAAAGAGTCAAAACCGGTCTCAGCGTTTTTATACCATGTTGTCGGTAAGTTAAAGTCAAGAAATAAAGGAAAGAAAATAAATCTTTTCTATGAAAAAAATACAATGAAAGCAGAAGAGGGGACTTTTCAGTTATTTGAAAAATGCTCTGAACTGAAAACTTCAAAGAACTATTTTATTTTGTCGGATACTTCACCACAGTGGAAAGAGCTTTCAAAACATAAAAATGTTGTCAGAAAATATTCATGGAAGTATTATTTCCTTTTGTATACAGCAAATAATTTTATTGCTACAGAGGGTGCATCCCATTTAAATATATTGCGTTCAATTAATATTTGTCTCAGAAAAACGTTAATGGAGAGTCATTTTGTATTTTTGCAGCATGGTATTATTTATATGAAGAATCTTTCGGGTTCTACTTTTGCTGTTGATATGGAAGCAGAGCCTGATATTTTTGTTGTGGCAAGTGAAAAAGAGGCTGAAGTCGTATCTCCGATGATGAGACTTCCGCTTGACAGATTTCTTATATCAGGACAGCCTGTTTTCAGTACGATCGAAGCTGATCATATAAACGCAGAGTCTCCTGACATTGTTACAATTATGCTTACCTGGAAGGACTGGGAAGAATATATGCTTTCGTCCTTTGAAAATTCCACATATTATCAGTATGTCTGCGAAGTGTACGATGTACTTAAGGAAAAGCTTCCTGACAGTCAGATAAGAATCATTCCGCATCCGAAAATTCATGATAATTTACTTCAGACCGATCTTAAGCCGCATATATGGGACGGTTCCATTTCGGAAGCTCTTAAGGATACAAAGCTTATGATCACTGATTATTCGTCGATCTGTTACAACGTATTTTATCAGGGTGCAGGTGTTGTTTTTTATCAGCCTGATGTTGATGATTATGAAAGAAGACTTGGTAAACTTATTCCGAAAGAAAATGAGTATATAGGACACAGAGCCTTAAACCATGAAGAACTGAAGGATATTCTGTTAAGCGGAATAGATGATGGTAAAATACAGCTTGACAGATTCAGAAATGAACAATATGAAGAAATTTACCGTACCATCAACAAATATCATGATGGAAAAAATGTTGAACGTATCAGAGATCATCTGAAGGAAAAAAATTATGTATAATGAAAATGAATTTGATAAATTCGTTGAATTATGTAATGATGCAAATAATAATCAGAAGCCTGAAAACCTGAGCGCATGGCGCAGAGTTCTGAGAAGGACAAAAGATAAAACCATCATTGAAAAGCTTGGCATGCAGGATATGTCACGAATAATTTTTGTTCTACAGAAAAAATATCTGACAAAAGCACATAAGGTCGATATTGGTCCTTCGGACTGGGAAATCAGATGCAGAAGAGCAGTCATAGGACGTGCGTCCTATCAGTCTGTAACGCTTCATTTTATCAGGGTTGAAAATAATCAGCTGATCATCGAAGGAGAATCAAGTATTCCTTCATGTTTTAAAGAAGAATCGTCTGCTGTATATGTTATGATAAACAATGAGATCATAAAGGCTGATCCTTCAGGGCACAATGCAGACAAAAAACTGTTCGGAGAAGTGTACGAATACTGCAGAACTTTCAGAGTATCCGTTCCTTTGTCCGAAGAAGCTCTGGAAATAAAGTTTTTATTTGAAATAGGGAATAAGAAAATATATTACAGATCGATATCTCCGCAAAGATTTTTGCCTGTTGGAAACTGTATTCCTGGTCAGTATGCCCTGCAGAACGGATATGTTTTGCAGATAAAAGATAATGCGCTGCTGGTGACTCCTGAAAAACAGGCGGATATCGAAAATCTGGAAAAAAGCTTTTCCTGTAATATCAGTAAAGAAATGGCTGATATGAGAAAAGAAGCCATGGAATTTATAAAAAACAAGAAAAAACCTGTATGGGTCTTTGTTGACAGGATCAGGGATGCAGATGACAGTGCACGTATTTTATTTGAATACGTAAAAAATAACAACATACCGGTCGATGCATATTTTATTATTGATCCGTCTGCAAAGCAGTACAATGATATAAAAAAGTACGGAAACACGGTTATTCCGTTTTCAAAAGAACATTTGTTCCTGTACCTTGTATGTGATGCCGTGATATCGTCTCAGTGCAACGGTGTAATAGAAAATCCTTTTCTTGACAGATGCGAAGAAGTACGTGATATGTATCATAATCATAAAATCGTATTTCTGCAGCATGGTGTTATAAAAGACGATATGAGTCCGACTTTGAACCGATATGACACAGGTATAGATATTTTTATCACAAGTGCTTATAAGGAATGGAAATCCATAGTAGACGGTGCTTACTGTTACAGCCGTGAACAGGTATGGCTGACAGGTCTTCCGCGATTTGATAAACTGTATTCTGAAAAAAGCAATACGGTACTTATCATGCCGACCTGGAGAAAAGAATACATGGAAAATGTACGGGATGAAAATTCAAATGAATATGTATGGGTTCCGAAAAATGATTTTTATACAAGTAAATACTATCTCAGGTGGAAAAAAATCTTAGACAGCAAATTTTTAAAATATATTCATGAAAAAACAAATTATGATTTTGTCTTTGTTCCTCATCCGCTTGTAAAGAAGTATTTTCAGATCGATGAAACAGAATTTCTGAAAAAAGCAAATACTGATTCATACAGGGATCTTTATGCAGAGGCTGCTGTTCTGATCACTGATTACAGCAGTGCTGTGTTTGACGGTGTATTTTTAAATAAACCGGTTATTTATTATCAATTTGATAAGAAACAGTTTTTTAAGAACCATACTTATAAAAAAGGATATTTTGATTATCGCAAAGACGGATTTGGTCCGGTTTGCAGGACCGGTTTTTCTTTGTTTTTAATGCTTTTATCGATGGCTTATGATATAAAGTATGTCAGTAAAAAATATAAAAAGAGAACAGAATCTTTTTTACAGTATAAAGATAATAATAACTGTAAACGAATTTGTGATAAATTAATGGAGCTGTGAGCAGTACCGGTCATGGACAGAAACCTCGCTCTGTTCCTGCCGGGATATTTTCTGTTTGTCTGAAAAGCACAGACCCGGAATTGTTACATGAGTTTTTTTAGAGAGGAATAATTAAATATATGATAATAGAACATTATTCGTTTGTTTTGTTTCAGCTCGTTGGGCGAGAGATAAAAAGGAAATATACAAGAAGCAAACTTGGGATCCTGTGGAGTGTATTGAATCCTCTGCTTTCAATGGCTGTAATTTCGATGGTGTTTTCTACTATGTTTAAAAAAAGTATAGAAAAATTTCCTTTGTATTATATGACAGGATCTATATTATGGAGTATGTTTACCGGCGCCACCAGATCGGCAATGACAGCTATTGTTGACAACAAACAGCTGCTTCTGAAAGTAAAACTGCCGAAACAGATATTTCCGCTGTCGAGAATATTTACTTCTCTGGTAGATATGTTATATTCACTGATAGCATTTGCTGTATTGCTGATAGTTTTTAAGTCACCTTTGACGATAACAGCAATATGTTTTCCTTCGATACTTCTTTTGATGCTTCTGTTTTCGATAGGAATAGGTTATATGCTGTCTGTTTTATATGTTTTTTTTGCAGATATCAAACATTTGTATTCGGTATTTTTGACGCTGCTGATGTACATAAGTGCTCTGTTTTATCCTGTAGACGGATTAAACGATTTTGTGTATAAGGTTGTAACTCACAATCCGATATACTGGTTTATTGCTGCCGCAAGAGATTCAGTTTTGTACGGACAGTGGATAGACAGTACGCAGTGGATAAAAATGAGTGCGGTTTCTGTTATAGTGTTTATCTTGGGAGTTACCGTTTTCAGACTGAATGAAGACAAATTAATGCAGGAATTATAAGGTGTTGCAATGAGAGAAATAATTGAAAATGATAACAGTGTAATAAGCTGTGCATCAGATGAAGATGAAAGAGAAAAAGATGTCGTTATATCTGTTCAGAATGTCAGCAAAAAATTTAATATAGCAAATCAGAACGTTTCAAGCTTAAAAGAGTATATGATCAAAATCGTTAAACGAAAATTGTCCTTCAGGGAATTTTATGCTCTTAAAGACATAAGTTTTGATGTCTGCCGCGGTGAAGTAGTAGGACTCATAGGAACAAACGGCTCAGGAAAATCAACTTTATTAAAAATAATTTCCGGTGCTTTAAAGCCGAGTGAAGGAAAAGTAGTTGTTGATACCTCCAAAGTTCAGATCCTGAGTCTCGGAACAGGTTTTGATTCCGAACTGACTGCCAGGGAAAATGTGTATTTGAGCGGAGCGATTATCGGTTATTCAAGAGAGTTTATTGATTCTGTATATGACGATATAGTGAGCTTTGCTGAACTTGACGGTTTTATGGAGGAAAAAGTAAAGAATTTTTCTTCCGGTATGGTTTCAAGACTCGGATTTGCAATATCAACAGTAGGAAGCGTACCTGAAATACTTATTCTTGATGAAGTATTAAGTGTCGGAGATGAATTTTTCCGAAAAAAGTCACTTGCAAAAATAAAAGAAATAATTCACAGCGGTTCTACTGTTATTATAGTTTCACACAATATGAGTGCTATCAGGGAAAACTGTGATAAAGTAGTCTGGATAGAAAAGGGAAAATTAAAAATGGTCGGATCACCTTCAGAAGTATGTAACAATTATAAAAATAATATAGACTCTGAATTACCTTCTCAGATAAAACTGACCGGCGCAGAGGCTAAGGAGGATAATATAGAAGTCAGCTGGGAAAAGGATGAAACAGCGGATTCATATATTGTTTTCAGAAAATATGAAAAGACTCAGTGGAAAAAAATAGGAACATCAGAAGAGCCGGTATTTATTGACCAGACCGGTGTTTCAGGAATTGCATATACCTATACTGTGCGCGGAGTCAATAAAAAAGGAATGAGCGCTTCATATGATAAAAAAGGCGTTACAGCGGTTTGTACAGCTGTGCCGGAAAATGTCAGACTGATCGATGCAGCTGGCTTTGAAAAACAAATAATTGTAAGATGGAAACCGGTAAGAGCTGCATGCCGTTATAATGTTTACAGAAAAACCGATGACGATACTCAGTGGACAAAAATAGCAGTAACAGACGGCAGTAAGTATTCGGATCATGATGTTGAACAGAACAGATCATATTGCTATACTGTTCGTGCATTCAATAAATACGGTATAAGCAGGCGATATGACAGGGAAGGCGTAAAAGCAGTTCTTCAGACATTTGATAAAGAAACAATAAAAGTTTCGATAGTTGGTTCATGCCAGTCAAGAGACATCTTTAATTCCAAGTTTATTGCTGATTATCGCAATCGTTTTGAGGTGCTGTCATATTTTACGATGGGTTCGATGCTTTCCGTTATGAGCAAACCTGTCACTTATGATTATAACAATCTTGAACAGTCAGCTATCAACAATTACCAGAAGGAACGTTTCTTTTGTGAATTTGAAAAAAATATTTTAAAGACTCTTGCAACAAAAGTTCCTGATGTACTTATATTAGATTTTTATGCAGATGCAAGATATGGTGTAATAGCCTACGATAACGGTTATATTTTAAACAGAAACGCAAGGATCGACGGCTTCAATATTCTGGATCCTCAAAAAATCGGCAGTGTCTATAATTACAGAGTAAACAAGGATGAATATTTAAAATCATGGAAAAATGCGTTTGATAAATTTATGGTGTTTTTAAATAAATATCTGCCCGATACACGCATAGTAATGAATACAGTAAAAGGTTCAAATATGATCTGTGATGCCAAAGGAAACAGATATTTGTCTCCAAAGCTTGTTGATCTGAATATAAAAGCGATAAATAATATCTGGAGTGAAATGGATGAGTATGTTATTTCAACTTATGAAGACAGAGTTACTCCGTTAAAATACGAAAAGAACTACGATCTGGATCCTGATTATCTGTTCGGCTTAGGAGTAGCCCTGGTACATTTTCATCCTGAATATTATAATGATTATTATGAAAATTTACTGCTCGCAACATCAGATCTGAAGTCAGCAGTACATAGTAATTCAAATACTAATCTCATAAGAGATCCTGATTTTTCAGATTTCAGAGAAATATGGACAGATGTTTCAGATAAGATAGAATCAGCAGAACATTCGTCACATAAATTTATCCGTATAAAACCGGATCAAAAAGATCAGAAGGATTCATCAGCTCCTGAGATATGGAGCAGACCGGTGGAAATTGACGGATCTTCTTCTGCTGTATACACCCTTTCATTTGATTTGCTTATTCCGGAAAATATCAGTGATCTTAAAGATATCACTATATTTAAGATACGTTCCTTTAAGTATTTCAACAACCACAGCAAAGATGATGCAATAGAAGAAAAAGTACTTGATCTGAACGGTCATGATATTAAACAGGATGAGATATACAGATACACTTACAGCTTCAGTACAGAAGGAAAGTATGTCCGTGTATCGCCTGTATTTAATGATGCTGTTCGTGATATGGAGATAGGAAATGTTCAGCTTGAACGAAATGATAAAGCCTCCGGTTTTAAGGAGCACAGTTTTTTTGAAGAATATCTGATAGACAGAATTGATTAAGTATTTCATTCGGAAATACTCAGGATGGTGGAATTATGCGAATAAAAATATATCAGATGCTTGTAAACAAACATTACGGAATATGTCAGAGGTATCATAAAGCACATGACAATGCCGGCAAATTTGGTGCATTTTTATCATGGATCTATCTGCTGCTGCTTAATTTTGCATATTATTTTCTTTTTTTCCGTTTCCTTGACGGTGACACATATATGGAAGTGTATGAAGAAAAAAGACTTAAGATGCAGAAACCGGAGTCCTGTAAGGAAAAAGCTCCTGTTGATTTAGCAGCACAGCTGTCAAAGTATGACGTTATTTCTTTTGATATTTTTGACACCCTGATCTATCGCCCGTTTTCTTCTCCGACCGATCTCTTTTATCTGATCGGTATAGAGCTTGAGTGTATGGATTTTGCACGTATAAGATGTGAATCTGAATACGAGGCCAGACAAATAAAGCTGGCAAATGAAAAGCATACTGAAGTTACACTGGATGATATATGGAATGTTGTTGAATCAAAAACGGGAATAAAAGCAGAGCTTGGAAAGAAAACTGAAATAAAATATGAAAAAAAATTCTGTTATGCAAATGAGTATATGCTGGAAGTGTATAAACATTTGAAAAAGCAGAATAAAAAAATAATATTTACCACCGACATGTATTTGCCGATGGAAGTGATTGAAGATATTCTCACTTCAAACGGCTATGAAAAGGAAGGCTTTTATTTAAGCTGTGAACTGAAAAAAAGCAAATGTGTCGGGGATGTATACACATATATTAAGTCTCAGATGGGAAAAGATCTTTCATATATCCATATAGGAGATAACAGGATATCGGATGTAAACAGAGCTAAACGTGGCGGATTTGATACATATCCGATAAACAATCCGAATATAAACGCAGTTTTATTCAGATCAAATGATATGTCTCCTGTTATCGGCGGAGCATACAGGGGAGTTGTAAACAACCGTCTGTATAACGGCATGCATCAGTACAGCCGATGTTTTGAGTTCGGTTTTATCTATGGCGGATTATTTGTACTGGGCTACTGTGTTTTCATTCACAAATACTGTAAAAGTGCAAATATAAATAAGATCTTCTTTTTGGCAAGGGATGGAGAAATAATAAAAAAAGTATATAACATTCTTTATCCGGACGAAGAGACCGAGTACATATATTTTTCAAGAATTGCAGCATGCAAGCTTTCAGCAGAATATGAAAAATCTGATTATCTGAAAAAAATGGTATACCATAAGGTAAACAAAGGATATACTTTTGAACAGTTACTGGTTTCCATGGAGCTTGAAGAATTATTAAGTACTTCTGCCGGGGAGATCAATCCTGATGATAAGCTTACTTCACACAACTCATCAGTTTTTACAGATTTTCTGGAGAAAAAGTGGGAAACTATTTTAAAAATTTATCAGCCTCAGAGAGAAGCTGCAAAAAAGTATTTTTCGCAGTATGTTAAAAACGGCGACAGAATTGCTGCAGTTGATATCGGATGGGCAGGAAGCGGAGCGGTTTCTTTAAGAGATTTGATTCGCAGGGAATGGAAATACGATGCAGAGGTTTTTGGGATAGTTGCAGGAACAAATACGCTGCATAACGCTGAACCGTATATGAGTGAGGGCTTTTTGCTCAGCGAAAAAATGGTCTCATATATGTATTCATCATCCGACAATCGTGATGTATGGAAAAAACACAACTGTTCCCGTGACCACAATTTGTATTTTGAACTTCTTGTATCATCAGAATCTGCTTCTTTTCTCGGTTTTTATCCTGAAGAAAACGGTGATTCATATCAGCTGAAATTTCTTGAAAAGGAAAAAAATTCAGAAAAGATATCACAGATACAGGATGGTGTTTTAAAGTTTGCAGAAGATTATCTTTCATTTTTTGGAGATTATCCGTTTATGTTCAACATCAGCGGAAGAGATGCCTATGCGCCGATGCTTTTGGCAATGAGTTATGATGAACGATATCTTAAGTCTGTATATAAAGATTTTGAATTAAAGGTAGACGTCGGAAAGTAGAGTATAATATTACTTGTAATGTTAAATAGATGATAAATTATATATAATTATTAATGTTCGCAGGAGGTTTAATCATGAATATTGTTACAAATGAGATGATCGATTTTAAGAATCAGATCAAAAGAGGAGAAATAATACCTACCAGGAATAGTGTTGCTCATATTGAGATGAAAGAAAATTCAATTAGTATTTGCTTTCAGGATCTGGATTTTAAAGAAGATGATTTAGTCAGTGTTTTCTTTTATGATAAGAAAACGGAAAAAATTCTTGCTTTTGCTGAGACTTCAAGCGAGAACAGCACAGTAATTGCTAAAATCAGTGATGTTGCGATCGATGCTCTTGTTAAAAGTGATTTTAAGTATGCAAGAGTTTGTATTGCAATTAAATCAGGTAAAAAAAGTGTATGCAGTTATATTTCAGAAACTGAAGAATATATAGCAAATAATAATAAGCCTGATTATAGTTTGTGTTTACTTGAAAACTCAACAGACAGTTCAAGAAATGTACTTGTATATTTTTCTGCAGCAGGTTTGCTTTCAATTAAGTCAAATGGCTATGACAAATCAAATTTGCTTTCACGTGTATTAAAAAATATGACAATCAAAAGTGTTTCATACAAAGAGGGATCGGTTGTCATAGAACGTGAATATATCGGAAATGACTTCCTTTTCAGAAGTGCCAAATTAGTTTTTGTTTGTGACGGCGGAGCTTTGGAGTTTGAAGAAACATCTGCTGAATATGATGAGGAAAACAATGTAACAAGAATTATATATGAATTTCCACTTGAAAATATAGATCTTTATGGAAAAATGACATTGTCTTATTCTTTTGGCGGTGAAACCACAGGTATTAATTTGGATAACAGAATAGTATCAGGTTTTAATTATAATCGTGATTTTAAGATCAAATCTAAAAATAAAGACAGAATAGTTGTCTTTAATCTTGAGTTTGGTCAGCTGATAATGATAGTATGCAGAAAGTTCTATAATTCAGTAATTGCAGTTATTATGGCAGTTTACAATACAGAGCATTTTGTTGCAGAAGCTATTGAAAGCATTCTTGAACAGAAAACAGACAAGATAAAGTCTGAAGTTGAAAAAAAATACAAAGAGGAGCCGGATGTTTATTATAAAAATCTATATGAACTTATTCTTGTAGACGACGGTTCAGAAGATGAATCAGGCAGTATCTGTGACAAATACGCAGATTCCTATCCACAGATCACTGTTATTCATAAGGAAAACGGCGGAGTATCTTCAGCAAGAAACATGGGAATTAAGGCTTCAAATGCAAAGTATCTTAATTTTATGGATTCAGATGATAAGTTCTCTGAAAATGTTTTTGAGGAATGTTTCTCATTCTTTGAAAAACACTATGACGAGATCAGTCTTGTAACATTTCCTTTGAAGTTCTTTGATGCAAAGTCAGGTGATCATTGGCTTAATTATAAATTTACAAAGGACAGAAGAATAGCAAATCTTGAAAATGAACCTGCTTCAGCAGTTACCAGTACATGTTCATCATTTTTTAAGTCAGAGGATATTTATGATAAAATGTCGTTTGATGAAACAGTTGCCAATGGTGAGGATATAAAATTCATATATTCACTTTTTGTAAGCGGTGTAAGTGTAATAGGTCTTACAAAAATGTGTACATACTGGTACAGAAGACGCAGCATCGGAGAGAAGTCAGCAGTTCAGAATTCACTGATCAATCCTCTTGATTATACTCCAAGAATTAAAAACTTTATGATGTCGTTAATAAATATGGGTGAAGATCTGTCGACTGAAAAGTCCAGATATCTTCAGACTGTTGTTATGCAGCAGTTACAGTTTAAACTTACTAATGACGGAAATGCTGAAATAGCAAAAACTGTTCTCAGTGAAGAGGAATTTGCAGAGTATAAGCAGGCTGTTTTTGATTTGTTTGGAATGATCGATACTGATATAATTCTCAGTATGAAGCATATATACCGTGAACATAAATATTATATTTTATCACATAAGTCAAACTGCACGGTTACAAAGGAATTTACAAAAGACGATGTGATGTATGCTGCAGACGGAATAAATATATGTACAGCCTCAACAGCAACTGCATTTTTTGATTTTTGCGAGATTACCAGCAATTCAATTATTTTTGAAGGATATTTTACTACTTTTGAAAACAAAGGAAAGTTTTATTATAAAATAGGCGATGAATTAACATTAATTGAAGAAGATACAGAAAATAAACGAGATAAAAACGTTTATGTTTTAGGTGATAAATCACTTTTTGCTTATAATTTTAAAATAGAAATAGATCTTGACAGAGAAAATGCAAACAGCATAAGCTTCTGGGAAGAAATTGACGGTGTTCTTATCAGAAGAAACAAGTTTAAGTTTACAAAGTACATGCCGATCGTTAATCAGTATTCAAAATCATACTATCTTGATAAGGGCTGGCTGTTAAGAGCTGAGAATAACTGTCTTGTTGTAAGAAATATGCTTAATAGTGTAAAATCACTTACAGAAATTGATAAGTTCGAAAAGGAATACATTGAACAAGTTGAAAATACAGTTCAAAAGACTAATACTGCTGCATTGGAAACAATAGAGTTTAGAAAAAAAGTAATTCCTCTTGTAAATAGAATAAAAACATTTTCAGATCGAAAAATTCTTCTTATTTGTGACAGAACTACAATGGCAGGCGACAATGGTGAAGCGTTGTTTATGTATCTGAATCAGATAAAAGACGACAGTATTGATGTTTATTATGTAATAGACAAGAATTCTGAGGATTATGAAAGATTAAAGAAAACAGGAAAGGTTCTGGCTCTTAATTCATTTGAACATAAAGTTTTGAATTTTGCTGCAGATTTTATTATTTCTTCAATGTCAGAGGAATATATAATCAATCCATTTTCTATTTACGGAACAACTGATATAATCAGAGATCTTGTTTTTAAATCCAAATTCATCTTCCTGCAGCATGGTATAACCAAGGATGATGTCAGCGGATTGTTTGGACGTTATGTAAAGAATATAACAGGATTTGTAACAGCTGCGTATAATGAGAAACAGTCAATTCTGGATTATGATTATTTTTATCCTGAAGAAAATGTCTGGCTTACAGGTTTCCCAAGATATGACCGTCTTTACTCTGATGAAAAGAGAATTATCACTATTATGCCTACATGGCGTAAAAAGCTTGTAAGACATCCTGACAATGATCCGTTCCTTTTAACTGTTATAGAAGAATTCAAGGATACATCATATTTTGAATTTTATAACAGTCTGATGAATGATGAACGTTTGCTTAGTGCAGCAGAAAAGTATAATTTTACAATTAGTTATATGCCTCATCCGAATTTAAGAGACGGAAGTGTTATGTTCGATCATGACAGCAGAGTAGTGTTCTATGATGGTAAGAAAACTTACAGAGAATTGTTTGCAGAAAGCAATCTTATGATAACTGATTATTCATCAACAGTAATGGATTTTGCATATCTCAGAAAACCTGTAGTTTATACTCATTTTGATAAAGAGGAATTCTTTGAGAATCATACATATTCAGAGGGATATTTTGATTATGAACGTGATGGCTTTGGTGAAGTAACTTATGATCTTGACAGTCTTGTAGATACCATTATTGAGTACATGGAGAATGAATGCAGACTGAAAGATATGTATAAAGAAAGAATAGATAAATTCTTTGCGTTTAATGACAAAAACAACTGCGAAAGAGTTTATAAGAAGATAAAAGAATTATTTTAATTATTGATAACAACAAAAAGGATAACTGCTGTCTATTTAGATAGCAGATTATATCCTTTTGTTATTTTATGATAACAGTTTTCTTGATGTTTAACATTTAATTTTTTTTTAGTATGAAATAGAAAATGTTATTGATATTTATATTAGGAGGAATATTTTGTATACAATAGATGTAATAGGTAGTTGTATAAGCCGAGATATATTAAATAGTCAGTTCGTTAGTAATTATTCGGATTATTTTAAACTAAAAACATATGTTCCAAGGATGTCTATTCCTAGTATTATTTCAGATGCGGAAAATGTTTCTATAATTGATATAAAGAAAATAAGTGAAAATCCTTGGCAGTTTGAGTGCTTTTATAAGATCTGTCAAAAAAATTGCTTTGAAGCTATTGAAAATAATCAATCGGATATTTTGCTAATTGATTTTTATTCGGATTCAAGAATAGGAATATATATTACAGATGATTGTAATTGCATTACTGCTAATAGAGTTTTAAGAAAAAAAATGTTTGATACTAAAGAGTTGTTGTTTTTTAATTATTGTAATAATAAAGATCAGTATTTTGAAATGTGGAAAAAATCTTTTGATTGTTTCATGGAAAAATTAAAAGATAAAATTCCAGATACTCATATTGTTGTTAATGGTATAAAGGGAACAAATTTAATAAAGGATGAAGCTGGTAATATTTTCCGTAATAAAATAACTGATGAAGATTGTAATGCTACAAATGAACTTTGGCAGAAGATGGAGGATTATGCTGTTGAAAAGTATAATCTGGATGTCATAAAGTTTCCTGAAAAGTATTATCTTGATCTTAATTATATTTTTGGCGGTGCAGAATATGATACAGTTCATTTCCACCTAAATTATTATAGGGATATGTTCAGTAAACTATTGAATTATGCTGATAGTATTGAAAGCAATAAATTAATTCATAAGAATCATTTGTTGAATTTAGTACCTAATAATGACTTCAGAGAGAATTTGAAATATTGGGATTATAGAAATGGATTTTTTGAATTATTAGAGCAAAATAGCAGGACATGGATACAATTGTTGAAATCATATTCAACAGTTAAGTCAAATTGTAATTGGATATGGTCCAATCCAATTGAGATTAATGCTGATGGAAAGGAAGAATACACATTAAGTTTTGATTTTATCTTCAATGATAAACAAGCATTGTTATCTGAGGTATTATTCGGAATAAGATTATTTGAAAAATCGATATTTAGTAATTACGATGAAGCTGTTGAGAATTATTCCGTACATAATAAAGAGATTTACACTGAAATTGGTAAGATATATCATGTAGATTTTGTTTTTAATCCGCGTGGAAAATATATTCGTGTTGCACCTCATTTTATCAAAGGTTGTTCAAATATTCTATTTAGCAATATTTGTCTTTTGAAAGGAAGAAATGAAACTTACATCCCTTGGAAGAAAGATGTATGTAATGTTTCAAGCTTTTTTTAACATATGTTTATACTGCAGCTGTTTCACAAAATGATCAGGCTGCAGTTTTTTATTTTCAGCAAAAATATTCATAAAATAAGCAATTACAAATTTGTAATTATCCAAAGCAGATGATATAATATGATAAAATATATAAATGTAATGTCTGCGAATAATAAGCAAAATAAATAAAAAATGATAATTGAACAGTATTTAAAAACATCATTAATTATGTATTAGCCATTGACAATTTATAGGATATGTGATAAAATACCATAATGTATAGTAATATTTTTTGCTGCGTTAATTTTTTTAAGTTTGGAATTTTCCTGAAAAATGTTTTCAGCAGCAGATGTTTATTCAGATCATCTTGATATAAGTTGTACAGACGGGATTTTGATTAAGGGAACAGAATATTTGGATTTATTAAAAAAGAAAGAACATTTTTTGCTGTTTCAAAAATATATTTTCCCGAAAAAACGGAAGATGATGTTTTTGAAAATAATTTTTGCGATGTTTTAGTACCAACTATATATTTGTTTACATGCCGTATCATTTTCAAAGAAGAATAGTTTGGAATAAAAAGACTTTTTTCGTGCGACAGTTTCTATATGCATTATGCCGCTGAAAAAATATGCCATCGCAGAAATAACGGAATAAAATGTTCTGATTTTTTTTGTTCAAGGTATTTCCTAAGAATTGACCATTAACGTTTTTAGAATGACAGTGCCTATGACGATTTGTGTTATTTTGCCTATAAAATATTTCTGTACAATCTTCTTGAAAGAGCAGATTTTTCTGATGAAGAAAGAAAAATGACTTATGACAGTATGTGTACTCGCTTTTTATGGATTCTCTTAAGAATATCAGGAAGTATATATATAATGTGTTTGATGAGAATTCGAACGAAAAGAAAAAAGAATTAAAATGATATGACAACAATATAGCTTTGAATAATTTGGAATATTGGAGTATAGAAGATGAGAAATTACAAAGATCTTACCATTATGCACAAATGTACAGGATGTGCCGCATGTGAAAATATATGTCCTTCCGGTGTTATTAATATGCAGTTAAATAAAGAAGGATTTTATCATCCTTATGTTGCAGATGCTGAAAAATGTGTTTCATGTGGATTATGTGTAAATGTTTGTTCTGTATTAAATCCTAAATATGAAAATAGCAGTGATCCGGAATGCTATGCACTTATGGCGTCAGACGAAGTACGTATGAAAAGTTCAAGCGGCGGAGCATTTACATTAATATCCGATTATATTTTTGAAAAAAAAGGTGTAGTATGCGGAGCTGCATACAGTGATGATTTTAAACGTGTTCATCATATTATAATCGAAGATAAAAAAGAAATAGATAAGCTTCGCGGTTCCAAATATATAATGAGTGATATGAGCGGAGTATACACTGAACTACGGAAATACCTTGAAAACGGAAGATATGTACTTTTTACCGGTACACCGTGTGAAGTTGCAGGATTAAAAGCATTTCTTGGTGACAAACAGAACGATGAGCATCTTTTGACTGTTGATCTGATATGTCATGGTATACCGTCAGTGAAAGCTTTTGATAATTATATTCGCGACTGTCACGGAAACAGAAAAATAGAGCATCTTGGATTTAAGGATAAGGAATACGGATGGCATGCTTCAATGACAGTAGGCTTTAATTCTGTTGAAATCTATAACAGTCCATGTGAGAAAGACGACTATTTCAGAAGTTATCTTAACGGAATTAATAAGAATTCATGCTGTGGTGACTGTAAATTTGCTTCAGTTCCAAGACAGGGCGATATAACGATCGGTGACTACTGGGGCATTAATGATGTAAATCCTGAATATAACGATAAAAAAGGTACAAGTGTTGTGCTTGTAAATTCAGAAAAAGGAAAAAGTATTGTAGGATATCTTGCAAAGAAATCAAAGCTGTTTGCTGAAACACCTCTTGAAGGTGCAGTAAAAGGCAACAGCAATCTGGTTTCTTCGCCTAAAAATCATATATCAAGAAATCAGTTTTTTAAAAATCTTGATAACAGACATTATCCTGATCTCGTAAGATGGGCTTTCACTGACAGAAGATATGATATAGGTATTGTAGGTATACCTATTTTCCCTAATTTTGGCGGCGCACTTACTTATTATGCGCTTTACAGAACACTTCGTGACAGAGGTTATACGGTTGCGATGTTTTCAAGACCAAGGAGTACCGGACGTTTACCGATAGCTCCTGAAAAGATATATACGGAAAATCCATATGATACTTTTTCCCTTCTTCTTGATTACAGAGACAAAGAGGCTATGTCAACAGCGGGAAGTATATGCGAATCTTTTGTTGTAGGTTCAGATCAGCTTTTTAATGCTGATTTATACAAAACATTCGGTGAAATAGTAACACTTGACTGGATTTCAGATAATCACAGAAAAGTAGCATATGCAGCTTCATTTGGTCATAATTATTTCTGGGGTGATGAAAACCAGAGAGCAACCATGGCTCATTATATGCAGAAGTTTGATGGTTTTTCAGTAAGAGAAACTGATGCTGTTCCTCTTACAAAGCATACATTTGGAGTTGAATCAGAGTGGGTTCTTGACCCTGTCTTTCTTTGCGACAGAAAGCATTATGAGAAACTTGCAGAAAAGTCTGAATTCAAAACAAAAAATCCTCATATTTTTGCATATATTCTTGATCCGGATAGAAATAAGGATGAAATATTAAAAACATGTTCTGAAAAACTTGGTTTGCCGATCGAACTATATTCTGAAATGCTTTTCAATGCTTCAGAGGAAAGAATACTAGAGGAAGCAAAAAAATTTGCATTCGAGCTTAAACAGGGAAATGTAAATGAGAGACTGTATAGTTTGATTACAAGTGATTTTGTTGTGGCTGACTCTTTCCATGGAATATGCTTTGCTATTATTTTTGAAAAACCGTTTGTAGCTATTCTTAATCCTCTCAGAGGAGCTTCAAGGTTTTATTCAGTACTGGGAAAACTCAATCTCCTGGATCATCTTGTAACGAGTGATATTGAATTAAAAGAGAGAACATATCTTTTAAATAAAGATGCTTCCTATAAGGAGTCACTTAAGATACTTAACGAAGAAAAGGAAAGATGTATTAACTGGCTCATAGATAAACTTTTTCCTCAGGATGATCAAAAAAAAGCTTATTCTGATGATGATATTTTAAATTTCAAGTTAAGAACATTCAATAGAGAGAATGTTCTCAGAGATATCAAGTTAAATTCATTAATGTCCGGTTATGAATTTTATAACTGCCGCAGTATATACAGTTATCTTGATAAGTTAAAGAAAAAAAGCAGAAATCTTGTTGTTTTCATATCTGTAAAAGATACGCTTGGAATGAGTTTTAATGCTTCAATGCAGAGAAAATTTTCAGCTTTAGGTTTGAGAACAACTCTGATTGATAAACACTGGCAGTCATACATTGCTGTAATTGACAGCGGCAAAGTAATACATGAGAAAATCAGTCTTAAAGGTGAACGTGTTGCATATAACGGAAAGCTGTATGGTAAAGAAATAAAACTTGTAAGCCGTTCTTTTAATAATGGAAATATTGCTGCAGTAATTATAAACGGCACAGATTATTCTGAAAACCGAAGAGGTTTCAACTTTGTCGTTTATGATAAGGTAACTGCAGAAATTGTAGATACTGTCTGTTTTGACACTCATGATCCCAAAGTACCTTTCACAAGGTTTGGAAAAAGAACAGGATCTGTAAATGAACCGTATCTGGCATATGAGACCGGACAGCCGGAGCAGACTGCTGTTTCTGTAGAGGTGTCATCAGAATATGCAGATGTTTATTACTGCTGTAAACTTGCTGCAGAAAGAAGCAGAGGCAGAAAAATTGTTCTGTGGGGCAAAAATGAAATATTCAGAGATATGTTTATAAAATACTTTAATATTTCAGTTGAATCAGAACTCGATGACAGAACAACTGATTCATTGAATGAAATCAGTAAAAAAAGCAGTGATTTTTATATTGTTGTCCCTAACAGAAAATTTGATGATAATCATGCAAATATACTTAAGGAACATGGATATAATGAGATTACAGATTTTCTGTACAGAAATATAAGACCTGTGATAATAAAAAACAGAGATTTTGTTGCAGAGCCGTATTATGATATATTCGGTAACTCTGTTACAGGACATATTGAGTCTGAATCAACTGTTATAATGAGAGGATTTAATAATAGAATTTCTGTGGGAAATGACTGTACTTTTGCAGGCGGTTCAAATTTATTAATTGATTTGTCAGCAAATGCAAGTCTCACTTTTGGTGATAAAACTCGGTTTGTAGGAAAAAATCAGTTTGTCAAACTTGATTTTTATGCCGGTGTGATAAAAATTGGAAGTAATGTTGTATTTGTTGATAACCAGATCAGAATGATTGCAAATACCGGTGTATCATCAATTACTATAAAAGACAGAGTATCATTTAATTCTGATACATGTCTGCACTGTAATTCAGGTATGAAGCTTATAATTGGTGAAGATTCTATGTTTTCATTCAACGTGAGGATAATGTGCGGAGATGGTCATTCCTTATTTGATGTGAATACTAAACAGAATATAAATACTGTTCCTAAATTGTTATCTGTAGAAAAAAATGAAATTGTAATAGGTAATCATGTATGGGTTGGAATAAATTCTACTATTCTGACCGGCAGTATAATTGGTGATGGTTCAGTAGTTGGGGCAAATTCTCTTGTAAAAGGAAAGTTTCCAAATAACTGTGCGATAGGCGGCAATCCGGCAAAAACAGTAAAAAAAGATATAGCCTGGAGCAGAAAAAACTCAAGTACTAATATAAATGACTGTGGAATCGGCAATATAAAAATTACTGAAGAAAAAAAGTCAATAGCAGGCAAAAGGGTGCTTGTTCTTGGCGGCACCAGATTTATGGGGATAAAGCTGGTGGAACAGCTTTATAAACAGAATGCTCTGGTTACAATTGCTACACGTGGATTACATAAAGACAATTTCGGAAATAAGGTAGACAGAATTGTCATAGACAGATTAAAGCCCGATAGTCTTAAGCATAAATTTGATAACCTGTATTTTGATGTTGTTTTTGATAATTCTGCCTATTGTTCAAATGCAGTTGATAACATACTTTCTATTATAAAATTTAATAAATACATACATGTTTCGTCAAGTGCTGTGTATACAGATGATGTAGTGCATAAGGCAGAGGAAATGTTTGATCCGTATTCAATGAAATTAAAAATGCTTGATAAAACTGAGGATTATGGTCTTGGTAAAAGATATGCGGAGAGTGTTCTTTGTCAGAAATACGGAGATATCAATTTCTGCATTGTAAGGATACCGTTTGTAGTCGAGACTGAAAATCTTGATAATAAGGAATTAAATATGAGACTTTATTTTTATGCAGAGCATATAATGAAGTCAATTCCCATGAATGTTGACAATAATGACTACGTTTGTTCTTTTGTAAGAACTTCAGAAGAAGCAGATTTTCTCATATATCTTGCTTGTTCAGAGCACAGCGGAATATTTAATTTTTCCTCAGCCGGTTCTGTAAAGGTTTCAGAAATTATTGAATACATTGAGAGAAAATCCGGAAGAAAGGCGGTAATATCGGCAGATGGCGATCTTCATCCGTTTAATTCTAAACATTTCAGAAATGACAGCCGAAATGGTATAGAATTTGATTTAACCAATGTCAAGTCAGCAGAGTATGAACCATCTGATTTAAGGGAGTGGCTGTATCCGCTGCTGGACAAATACATAGAGATGCTCAGCTGACAGTATGCTGGAAAGGCGATATAAAAAAATGAATGAAAACAAAAATGTAAAAAGCAAAAATCAGTGGAAATTTCTTATGAAACAACTGATATCAAGAGACTTTAAATCAAGATATAAAAGGACATTTCTGGGTGTTCTCTGGAGTATGCTCTCTCCATTATTTACATTTACTGCACAGGCAGTCGTATTCTCGTTTCTGTTAAAACGTAGAGAGCACTATATTAGTTATCTGATCACCGGTAATATTGTGTTTCATTTCTTTAAAGATGCAACCAGTCAAGGAATGCATGCCCTGAGCGGCAATTCAGGAATAATTGCTAATATAAATATTAAAAAGGATTATTTTATTATATCAAAAAATATTTCATGTTTTATAAACTTTCTGCTCACATGGATTATTATGTGTGTTATTTTGATAGCAGATAAAATGCCTTTTCATTTAAACTTCTTTTTTCTTTTATATCCTACTGTTTGTTTGTTTTTTATGAATCTTGGTATAGGATATATTCTTTCTACGCTTCAGACTTTTTTTAATGATACTGAATATTTTTACAATATTTTTACATCCATTCTGGTATATTTTTCTGCTATATTTTATAATATAGAAAGTTTTCCGGAAAAATACAGAGTTCTGTTTTTTTATAATCCTGTATATCCATATATTCACTACTACAGAGCCATTATTATAAACAATACAATTCCGGGTTTATGTGAGTCATTATTCTGTCTTATGTATGCGATTATTTTCATGTGTTTTGGAATGGCATCATACAGAATAAATAATAATCGTTTTGCTTATTATCTGTAACACGGAGGTTAATATGGTTAAAGTAGATAATATAACTGTAAAATATATGACCGGTGATTTTCGTGATATGGGTATTAAAGAATATCTGATCAGAAAGTTTACCGGGAAATATGAAGCTAAGGAATTTGCCGCTGTAAAAAATGTTTCTTTTGAACTGGATCGGGGAGATTTCCTCGGAATAATAGGAACTAACGGTTCAGGAAAGACAACATTACTTAAAGCAGTAAGCGGAGTTTTATTTCCGGAGGAAGGCGAAATTGAACTTGACGGTAATGTTTCTGCATTGCTTTCCCTTGGTACAGGATTTGACGGAGAATTAAATCTGAAGGAAAACATTTACTTCAGAGGTGCACTTCTTGGATATACTGAAGAGTTCATAGATGAAAAGTATCCTGAGATTATTGAATTTTCTGAACTAAAGGAATATGAGAACAGAAAATTGAAGCAGCTTTCGTCAGGTATGAAGTCAAAGCTTATGTTTTCAATAGCAAGCCTTATTAACCCGGATATACTTATTCTTGATGAAGTTCTTGCAGTTGGTGATGCTGCTTTCAGAGTTAAAAGTGAACGAAAAATGATGGAGATCATTAAAGGCGGTACAACAACATTATTTGTATCACATTCACTTGGTCAGATAAGAAGGCTTGCCAATAAAGTCCTGTGGCTTAATAAAGGTGAGCAGATGGCGTTTGGAGATGCACAGAAGGTCTGCGATGAATATGAGCAGTTTATCAATTCTTTGCAGAATTAAAGATAATTAAGAGGAAAATAATCATTATGATTTCTGATATTATAATCAATAAGATACAAACGAAAGCCGGTAAGAGAAAAATATGTGCACTGGGATGGAATGAGAAAAGTGCTGAAGAGTTGCGGCTAAAAGGAATAGATTTTGAAAAGTGTTTTACCGGAAACAATGATATTATAAAGAAAAATAGTAATTTTTATTTCAATATTAAAGAACTTGCAAACAAAAAAACAGATTATTATATAGTCGTTCTTGTTAATAACCCAAATAATCCGGATTCTCAGAGAAATATGATGAAGACTTATGGTTACACTGAAGGATCTGATTATATTTATCTTAAACCATATGATGTTACAGTTATAGAAAATAAACAGGCAAAGTATTCTGATGAATATGGTAATCTGATTATTAATCTTCCGTCTAATACTGCTGTTTCATTAAGTGGATGGGGAAATAGAATCAAATTCGGTGATGGAATTGATTTTGATGGGAAATTAATAATTAAAATATCCGGAAATAACAACGAGTTAGAATTTGGAGATGGTTTTTCAGTTGCTGAGTCTGTAACTAATATATCATGTACCGGTGATAACAACAGATTGCGGATTAAGGAAAACTGCCGTATTCTTAATAGCGGCGGGGAATCGAAGATACAGCTTCTTGGAAACGCACTGTTTAGATGTGGTAAAAACGCAGTTATAAGTGCATTTGAAGCAGGTATTGTGAGAAACACATTTTTGGAGATAGGCGATTACTGTATGTTCTCTCATTTTGTATTAATACAGACAGGAGACGGATATTCTATATTTGATATTGATACAAAAGAAAACATTTCATCTGCTGCTGGAAAGAGAAAAGGTGTAGTGCTTGGAAATCACGTATGGGTTGGGATGCGTTCATTTATTCTTCCATGTAATGTAGGTGACGGAAGTATTATAGGAGCACAGAGTGTGATTAAAGGAAGATTTCCTAATAACTGTGCTATTGCCGGATCGCCTGCTGCAGTTGTGAGAAAAAATATCGCCTGGTCATCAGTAAATGAAGCAAATGATATATCATTATGTCTTGGTTATGTTAATCAAACAGACAGTTCATTAATTATACCGGGATATAAAGAAAAAATAGCTGAACTCGAGAAAAGAGTTTCAGAACTCGAAGGTATAATAGATAAACTTAAGAGTTCTGAAAAAAGAAGATTATTCAGAAAATAGAGATTTAAATTTGACAACTTTACTGCTGCTTACAGCACAGTATTGAAATATATAGTTATTGGAGAGTTTGATATGTACGATTATTTAATTGTGGGAGCAGGTCTGTATGGAGCAGTATTTGCAGCTGAAATGAAAAAAAAGGGAAAGAAAGTATTAGTAATTGACAAGAGACCGAACATTGCAGGTAATGTTTACACAGAAGATTCTGAAAATATTCATGTTCACAAATATGGTGCTCATATCTTCCATACAAATAATAAAAAAGTTTGGGATTATGTTAATCAGTATGCTGAATTCAACAGGTTCACAAACAGCCCTGTAGCAAATTACAAAGGTGAACTTTATTCACTTCCGTTCAATATGTACACATTTAATAAGATGTGGGGGGTTGTAACACCGGAAGAGGCTTATGCAAAGATTGAAGAACAGAAGAAGGAAGCCGGTATTACAGATCCAAAGAATCTTGAAGAACAGGCTATATCACTTGTTGGTACTGATATCTATGAAAAACTTATCAAGGGATATACTGAAAAACAGTGGGGTCGTGACTGTAAGGATCTTCCTTCATTTATCATTAAGAGACTTCCTGTCAGACTTACGTTTGATAACAACTACTTCAATGCACTTTATCAGGGTATACCGGTTGGCGGATACACAAAAATGGTAGCAAATATGCTTGAAGGAATTGAAGTAAGACTTAACGAGGATTATTTATCTGACAAAGCAAAGTGGGATGCAATTGCTAAAAAGGTTGTATACACCGGTGCCATTGACGCCTACTTTGATTATAAGCTTGGTGCACTTGAATACCGTTCGGTTCGTTTTGAAACTGAAGTACTTGATATGCCAAACTTCCAGGGTAATGCTGCTGTAAATTATACAGACAGAGAAACACCGTGGACAAGAATTATTGAACACAAGTGGTTTGAGTTCGGCAAGGATGATAACGGAAATGATATTCCTAAGACAGTAATTAGCCGTGAATACAGTTCAGAATGGAAGCTTGGTGATGAGCCTTACTATCCGGTAAATGATGCTAAAAACGGTGAGAGATATGCTGAGTATAAGAAGCTTGCTGAAAACGAAAAGAATATTATTTTCGGTGGCCGTCTTGGTGAATATAAGTACTATGATATGGATGCAGTTATTGATGCTGCATTGAATATGGTCTTAATTCAAAATGATTAAGTTTTATGATTTTTCTTTAGTTCCAAGGATTAAAGAAGCAGAAGCTCTATATTTCAAGAAACAAGAAAATACTATTTCGTTCTGTTCATATTATAATGCTGTTCCTGTAGCAAAACTAAGAAAATACACTACTGTAAGCAGTATTATTTTTAGAGTCAAAGTACAAAACGAAACAAAAATATTTATAAGATGTTCTGAGCCAAATAATGTTATTCGTCAGGAAATAGTTAGTTCATCAGCAGAAATAATAGTAAGTTTGTTTGATATTCCTGACAGTGTGTCGATTTTATATTTTACTGCAGAAGGCGGAGAAGTATTATCTGTATCCGTTTATCTGGAAGGAAATGAAAGACAAATATCTCCTGCGCTAATTACTTGCACATATAAAAGAGAAAAACAATTAAAAACAAATATTGATTATTTATTGAAGATGTCTTTTGATAATGAATTTGATATAATTGTTTCTGATAACGGTTCAACAATACCGGAGGATTATTTTTCCGATAATCGAGTTGTTGTTATACATAACCCTAATCGCGGCGGAAGCGGAGGATATGATTCAGGTTTAAAAGAGGCTGTAAGAAAAAAGAAATATACTCATTTTATTCTTATGGATGATGATGTTACTGTTGAATACTGTGCAATTCAAAAAGTTTTAGGTTTTATTCGTTTTTTGAAAACAGAATATGAGAATATCACTATTTGCGGTTCAATGATAAGTATATCTGATCCGCTTGTTCAGTTTGAGTCAGGCGGATTCTTTTCAAATGAAGGTATTCAGAAAGGATATTGTTATCATAATGATATTTCGTCATTTGATGGTCTTATGATTGATGAGAGTGAAAAAAATATTAATTATGCTGCATGGTGGCTTATGTGCATGCCGTCGAATTACGTTGAAAGCGGTGAATATCCTGCTCCGTTTTTTATTAAGTATGACGATGTAGAGTATTCATTAAGATGTAAAATGGATATTATTTCTTTGATTGGGTTCGGAATTTGGCATGAAGATTTTGGAAAGAAATACAATGCTGTATCTGAATATTTTAATACAAGAAATTATTTATTTCTTTTAAAAAGAATTAATAATAATTACAGTTCTTTTAAAGCTTTTAGAAAAGCCTTGTATTTTTTATTTGAGAAAATATGCAGGCAGCAGTATTCACTGGCACAATCAGTTATTTTAGGTTATCGGGATTTTCTTCGCGGAGAAGAGTATCTTGATAAAATAGATTATTCTGCCTTAATGTCAGAATTAAATAACTTTAATATTTTATTGATGGATGATGAAGAGATATTTGCAAAGTATAGTGTAAAATATGATGAAAAGTTGTATAACAATATAATTAAAAAACCTTTTAGACGTTACATGCGTTTCTTTTTGTATGGTCAGTCAATACCATTTGTTTTCTGTCGTAAAATTACTGTTACTGATTGTACAGTAGACAGAAAAGAGCATTATTTCAGAGCTGGAAAAGTTCTTCATTATAATCCAAAAGAAAGAAAAGGTTATGTGACAAAAAAATCATTTTTTAATACTTTTGTTTTATTATTAAAATTTTTATATAATCATTTTAAATTTACTGGAGGATAATTATGATACTTCAAAATGTTATTTTACCGTCAACAAGTACATGTACAGAAGAGAGCATGTATTTTAGAAGAAATAAATGTGTTGATTATACCTGGTGTAATGACAAAATTGAGATACATCCTAATGGGGAAATATCTTTTGATACCTATTTCAATGGATTTTCTGCAGAAAAATGGTTTAAGTATACAAAGGTAAAAAAAGTATTTATTACTTTATTCATCAAAGGAAAAGTTCGTATTACAATGTTGAGAAAAGAAAAAATCGGTGATAGAATTCTTACAGAGTTTACAGGAGAACATATTTGTGTTTCTGAAGATGATCAGATTCAGAGTTTTTCTTTTCCGTTTGATACGTCATCTTCAAATGGAATGTATTGTTTTCAGCTGTTAGGATTGGATGCGGAATCTTTTTTTTATGGAGCTAATTATAATGCAGAGATTAGTAAAAAAGATCTTAACAATGTAAAAATTGCTATAGATATTTGTACTTATAAAAGAGAAAAATTTGTTGAAGGAAACCTTGCTCTTTTAAATGAAAGATTTTTAAATAATAAAGATTCAGCTTTGAATGATAAACTTGAAGTATTTATTTCAGACAATGCCCATACACTTAATTCTGAAAAGCTTTCCGGTGATAAAATACATATTTTTCAGAACAAAAATGTCGGCGGTGCAGGTGGTTTTACCCGTGGAATGATTGAAATAAAAAAAGTTAAAAAAGAAAAGAATATTACACATATTTTAGTTATGGATGATGATATTGTAATAGAACCTGAATCGCTGTACAGAACATATGCTATGTTTACCTGCGTTAAGGATGAATATAAAGATGCTTTTATTGGCGGAGCTATGCTGAGACTGGATAACAGATATTTTCAGACAGAATCCGGTGCGGTATGGAACGGTGGAAAACTGATATCTTTAAAGCATGGGCTTGATTTTAGAACACTTGATGCATGTCTTTTTAATGAATTTGAAGAAAATCCACAGTTTAATGCCTGGTGGTATTGTGCCTTCCCGGTAGATGTTGTGACTGATGAAAACTTACCGCTGCCGATTTTTATCAGAGGCGATGATGTTGAATACGGACTTAGAAATATGAAGCATTTGATTTTGATGAATGGTATATGTGTATGGCATGAACCATTTGAAAATAAATACTCATCATTCTTGTATTATTATATATTAAGAAATCGTCTGATCGACAATGCTTTGCATAATATGGTTCTTCCTAAAAAGGAATTCATCTCCATTTTGAGATCGCAGGTTATGGATGAGCTTCGTCTTTACAGATATAAAAACGCTGAACTTCTTATGGATGGCGTAGAAGACTTTTTCAAAGGGGTTGACTGGCTTAGAAAGCAGGATGGTGAAGCTTTGCATCAGTCTGTTATGAAAAAAGGATATAAAATGCAGTATATTGAAGATATGAATGAACAATGCAGTTTTAATTATCCATTGTATGAGCAGTCATTGAGAGATTGTCCGGTTACTGATAAAAAAAGCAGAGCAATTAATCATTACACAGTAAATGGTACTTTCCTGCCTCCAAAAAGAGCATATAATATTGTTCCTACTGTAGGGGCATGTATGTCTTCAATATATAGGGTAAACACAGTTTTAAATTATGACTATGCAAGCAGAAAAGGATTTGTTACCAGAAGAGATACAGTTGAGTGCAAGCGTTTAATTAACAGATTGAAAAAACTTACAAAGTGTCTTGTAAAGAATTATGATTCCGGTATAGTACGGTTTTCAAAGGAATCAGGCAAACTTAAAACGCTGGACTTCTGGAACGGATATCTTAATTTAAAATAATAGAATTAAGAAATATATTTAAATATATTAAAGTTAACTTATGAGGTGGAAAAATGGAAAAAATAGATCTCTCAAAAAATAATAGTATTTCTAAAGAAAATAAACCTTCAGAACCGGAAGTGTCGACAAAAGTTTTGGTTGCTGATAAACCTGCAGATAAATCAAATAAAGAAGATGCTAAAAAAAATACTGCTCTTAAAAAAGAGCGAAAAACTGATAATGCAGCAGGTTTGTATACTCTTTGGTTTGGACTTGATTATGGAAGTATTTTAACAGCGTATGCTCTTTATAATTTAGTAAATAAATTAGGTAAAAAACCTTATCTCCTTGAAAAACATCCTGCTTTATGGGGAGACCATTATGCTGATAAAGAAAATATTGCCGGAAAGTTCATATATAAGAATTGTGATATTCTTGAAGTTTTTTCTGATATAGCTGATAAAGATTTCCTTCAAAAAATCGATACTCATATTGTAGGTTCGGATGTTCTTTGGAATATTGATATAGTAGGCAGGCAAACGGATAAGTATTATTATTTATCTGAAATCAAGAATACTACTTGTACTAAAATATCATATGGTACCTCTGTGTTAGGACATAATGTTGATATTGATAAGAGAAATGATTATTTGATTCAGATAAATAAATTTAAAGGTATTTCTGTTAAAAGTATAGAAGAATCGATGAAATTTGCTGAAATGTATTATGATCAGCCGGAGATTGTCATAGATCCTGTATTTCTTTGTGATAAAGAAAAGTTTATTGAATGTTCTGAAAAATCTGTTGCCAAAAAAATAGAAAGTGAAGACAGCTTTATCTTTACTTATGTTAAGGATGGTAATAACAGAAAGAAGGATTTTATTTTAAGAGGCGATAGAATTCTTATGGAAAAATATCTTTCACCTCTGAGAAATTTCATTGATATCAACAGATATCCGGAGTCAAAAGCAGCCATTGGTCTTGAACCTGCTTTTCATATATTGGTTGAAGACTGGCTTTATTATATAATAAACAGTAATTTTGTAATTACTGATGATTATTATGGTATGTGCTTTGCCATTCTTTTCGAAAAAGATTTTGTTGTTATTATTGATAGAAATAATCAAAATGTATATATGTATGTTACTATTCTGGAGATGCTTGGACTCTCTGACAGACTTGTCTTTACAGATGATGATTATAAAACAAAAGAGTATTTGTTCAGAAAGCCTGTAAAATACAGAAATGTTAATGAAAAACTTGAAAAGTTCAAAAATGAATCATTGGAATGGTTTAAAAGTATGCTTTAAAATAGAGTGATATAAGGAGTTTGTAAATGAAGATCGTTAAGTTTAAAATTCAGAATTTAATACTTGGAAGTAATAAAAATCTAGAAGAAAATACTGCTATGATGTACAGATGCAGCAATAATTCAAAGTTTCATTATGATAATATAAAGTCCGCGTTTTATCTCAGACCGGGAAAGTTTGCAGAGTTATTTACTTATTTTAATTCTTTCTCATATGAAAAGTGGATTAAGTATACAAACGTTAAAAATGTATACTTACAGTTAAGATGTCAAGGTTCATTTAAAATTACTATGTTTGGGCATTATCGTGAGGGAAGTAACATATGTAAAGAAATGATGGAAACCAAAATATTCCGGATAAAGGAAATGACAGATGTTAAAATCCCTGTTCCTGTTGATACAAAAGGACAGGTTCTTGGTTTTCAGTTTGATGTATTGCAGCCAAATGATGAAATGATTAATTATTATAATGAAACAGGTATGAAATTAGATCCGAATTTTTATATTGAAGAAGGCGGATGGTATACAGATATAAGTGATGAGTATATCAATGATGTAAATATATCGATCGCTACTACTACATTTAAAAAAGAGGATTATATTACAAGAAACATAGATGTTCTTGAAAGAGAATTATTTTATAGCGGAGAACCGGCTGCCAGACATTTTCATTTGAAGATAGTAGATAACGGAAGAACTCTTGATCCTGAAAAATATGACAGTGAGCATATTAAAGTTTATCCAAACGACAATGTCGGAGGTGCAGGCGGTTTTACAAGAGGCATGCTTGAGTCGTTGGATTATGCTCATTTTAAGGCAACACATGTTCTTTTGATGGATGATGATGTAATGGTATTGCCTGAATCATTTGTAAGACTCTATTCTCTTCTTGCTCTTGTGAAACCTGAGTATGATGAGAGATTTGTCAGTGGTGCAATGCTTTATTTTGAAAGAACAAATATTCAGCATGAAGATGTGGGATATGTTCATGAAGATGGTTCATATGGACCAAATAAGCCGATAATGGATATGAATCTATGGGATTCAGTTTTTAAAAACGGAGAAGATATTGAATTCCATAAAAATTCTTATGCAGGATGGTGGTACTGCTGTATTCCGGTAAAGAAAATTCAGGATAAACATATGCCGGTTCCTCTGTTTATCAGAGGGGATGATGTTGAATTTTCTGTTGCAAACAAAGCAGAGTTTCTAACTTTGAACGGAATATGTATATGGCATAAAGGTTTTGCAAATAAATTCAATGCCAATCTTGAATTGTATATGGTTCACAGAAACAGCTTAATAATTCAGGCAATGAGCGGAATATGTGAGGATATTGATTTTATTGAACGAATAGATGGTTTTTTCAAATCAAATCTTTGCAGACTTGCATATAACAACTGCGAGCTTCTTCTTGATTCAATTGAGGAGTTTGCAATGGGTCCTGACTTTATGAATACACCTCAGGGTGAAAAGATTATGAAATCTCATGCTGCTAAGAATGAAAAGATGCAGGAAGCTGATCTTGTATATGACGGACCTATTGATTTCGACAGAGTTTACTGGAGAGAAGAAAATCAGCTTACAGAAGAACAGAGACTTCTTTATGAAGCAACTTATAACGGACAGACACTTCCTGATGAGGTGCTGAAGAAGGGACATACTGCTGTTATTGCTTATGACTGGTTTGATGATCCGGCTAAGCAGTATCTTGCTGAACAGATTCTTGCGGTTAATCCGTTTGATCATACAGTGTGTATGAGAAAGCGTGATAAGGAACGTTTTGAGGAACTTATGGACAGATATAACAGAGTTATGAAGTTCTATAAGGAAAACAAGGAAAATATTGAGGCTCAGTACAGAGAGGCTGCGAAGGAGCTTCAGTCGCAGGGGTTCTGGAGAGAATATCTTAGAATGAAATGATAGTTCAAATTAGAAGGTGATAAATTGAAACATTACGATGTTGGTATATTTGGATTATGGTATGGTCATAATTATGGAAGTATAATTACCTATTTTGCACTTTCAAAAGTAATAGAATCTCTAAATCTTAGTTATGCTATGATTAGGAATCCACTGGAAACTGAAATAAACATTGATGAACTTCATCGGTCACACCCGTTGGTTTTTGCTAAAGACCGGTATAATATTACTCCTTTGCTATCGATTTCTGAAATGTATCAGTTAAATGATTTTTTTGATTCGTTTTTAATTGGCTCTGATCAGATGTGGAATTATTATCTTAGCAATCCTTACAGGCAGTCTTATTTTTTGGATTTTGCTTTTGATGATAAATTAAAGATTGCATATGCAACTTCATTTGGTTTAAGCGAATATGTTGGACCTCCTGACGAAAAAGAGATAACTGAGAAAAATTTACATAGATTCAATAAAATATCTGTACGTGATGATTTTTCTCAGAGAATATGCAAAGAAGAATTTAATATATCAGCAGATTTATTACTTGATCCTGTTTTCTTGTGTCCGGTGGAAAAGTATGAGGAATTAATTGCAGAAGTTGATTTTAAAGTTGATGAGGGTTATATTTTTGCATATGTTCTTAATCCTAATGAAATAATAGGACACGAATTAGAAATAATTGCTGAAACTGTAAATTGCAGATTGATAGTTGTTTTTGATTTTGCCGGAGATAAGGAACTGCAGAAAAAATCCTTAAATATTAGTTCTAAACTTGTTGAGTATATTATTTTACCCGATGTTAGAGAATGGCTTTACTTATTAAAAAACTCAAAGTTTGTGCTTACAGACTCGTTTCACGGAACATGTTTTTCAATTATTTTTAATAAGAATTTTGTTGTTTTAAAGAATGATGCAAGAGGCGGTTCTAGATTTCCATTTATATTAAATGAATTTGGATTGCTCAGTCACATGATTGAAAATGGCGATGAGTTTTCTGATAAATACTTTGAATTAGAGGGAAGTTTTATCGATTATTCAGTTGTTTGGAAGAATATTGAAGAATTAAAGTCTTATGCTTATAATTGGTTAGATACAGCGTTTACTGAAATGAAACAAAGAAACATCTCTTCAATTTGCAGTGCAGGGCTAGCTTTTGAGTTTAATCCACAAATATGGGAAAAGCATTTCATTCTTGAAAATACGGTATTGATAACCAAACATTCAAAAAATGAAGGTGGCAATTATGCTGTATTACCTTTAAAATATAATATTGAAAAAGACAAATCGTATAATTTTTCAATAAGATTTAAAATAAAAACATCATCGCCGATTTTTAATTTTCATGTTATGAAAAAAAACACATCAAAAATACAAATTATTCATACACATAGAATAACAACTAAAAATGAAGGCACTTTGATTGATTTGAATATAGATTTTATTTCAGAAGGTAACTATGATTCATTTATGGTTGGAGCTATGCAGCTTTGCGGTGATGAAAGATATCTTTTGATAGAAGATTTTGATATTAAAATTAAATAACAATATAATTCTATGTTGTTCTGTAAATAAAATAGAAATACTATGTTTACATTTCGAGGTATTGGTTATGAAAAAATATGATGTTGGAATTTTTGGTCTGTGGTATGGAAATAATTATGGAAGTATTATAACATACTATGCTTTATCGAAAGTTGTTGAATCAATGGGATTGACATTTGCAATGATAAGAAATCCTTTAGGAAGAGATTTGGATATTGATTCACTCGACAGATCACATCCATTAAGGTTTGCGAAAGAAAAGTATGATGTAACACCACTTATACATTTAAACGGAATGAATAAATTAAACGAATACTTTGATAAATTTTTATTGGGTTCTGATCAGATGTGGAATTATTACCTTAGTAAGCCATATAGACAATCTTATTTTTTGGATTTTGTTGATGATGATAAAATCAAAGTTTCTTATGCAACTTCTTTTGGACTGGATGTTTATATTGGACCTGAAGAAGAAAAAATTATTACAAAGAAAAACTTACAGAGATTTGATGCTGTTTCAGTAAGAGATGATTTCTCAAAAAGAATATGTGAAAATGATTTTAATGTTAAAGCGGAATTAGTTCTTGATCCTGTTTTTCTTTGTCCTTTAAATGAATATGAAACACTTATTGAAGAAGCATCAAAAGATTTTAAGATAGAAGAAGAATTCATATTTGCATATATTCTTGATCCGAACGAAGAACTAGGAAAATCTATTTGTGCTATTTCTGAAGAAACCGGAAAGAAAATAATTGTGGTATTTAATCAGATAAATGATTTGCAGTTCGATAAAGATAGAATGAATGTTGATTCTGAAAATATTGTTTTCAAATCTAGTGTAACAGTAAAAGAATGGCTTTATTTATTAAAAAAATCAGAATATGTATTAACAGATTCTTTTCATGGGACATGCTTTTCAATTCTGTTTAATAAAAAATTTATCTCTTTAAAGAATAATGAAAGGGGAGGTAGTAGGTTCCAATTTTTATTAAGCACTTTGGGACTTTTGAATCGTCTGATAAATAAGCCATCAGAATTTGTTTCGAAATTTCATGAATTTGGATTAGATTCTATTTGGGATTATACTTCAGTAAATAATATTCTTAATAAAGAACGTGAAAGATGTTATAATTGGTTGAAAAATATTCTTATTAGTTCAAAAAAAAGTGATAATAAGATAAACCATAATGACTTTATTTTGGATACCAAAAGCGGTTCACATAATATTCGCAATAATTCTATAGAAGCTTATAAAGTTAATTGTACAGGATGTTCAGTTTGTTCAAGCGTATGTCCTAAATCCGCAATTAGAATTATAGAAAATAGTGAAGGTTTTTTAACTCCTGTTGTAAATAAAGATTTATGTATAAATTGTGGTCTATGTGTAAAAAAATGTATTGATTTAAATCCTTTTTATGTAAATAATAAAGAACCGAAATGTTACGCTATGATGGCTGATGAAGATATCAGGAAAAATAGTTCATCTGGTGGAATGTTTAGCGTTGCAGCAGAGTATATCATAAGTAAAGGAGGATATGTTTGTGGTGCAGCTTATCGTGAGGATTTTTCTGTTGAACATATAATTATTGATAAATCAGAAGATTTATATAAATTACGAGGTTCAAAGTATATGCAGAGTCATATAGGTAATACTTATATAGAAATAAAAAAACTGCTTGATTCCGGCAAGGATGTTTTATTCACCGGAATGCCATGTCAGGTTGCTGGATTACATTCATATTTAGGTAAAGAGTATGATAAATTGATTTCAATTGATTTATTATGTCATGGCATTACTTCTTCAAAAGTATTTGAAAAGTATCATAGAGATGTTTTAAACTATAAAGAATTAAAAAGACTCGAGTTTAAAGAAAAGCAGCCATGGGGATGGCACGCAGGAATAAACGCTTATTTTTCAGATGGTTCCAAATATCAAAAACCTCATGAAAGTGATTTATATTTTATTGCTTATCTAAATTCTATTTCAAAAAACACAACGTGTGAAGTATGTAAAGCAAACAGACTTCCAAGACAGGCAGATCTTTCTATTGGAGATTTTTGGGGTATATCCAAAGCAGATCCAGAAATGTTTGATAATATGGGGACGTCTGCTGTTCTTATTAATAATGAAAAAGGAAAAATTTTCTTTGATTTAATAAAAGATAGGATGGCTAAGTATAAAGAAGAACCTTTAAATGTTGCAATTAAAGGAAATCGTATTATAGAAAAACCATATAAACTGAACAAGAATCGAAATTTATTTTTTCAATATTTTGATAAACTATCATTCCAAAGTTTAACGTTAGGCTGCTATAATAATAATCTTTATGAATATATGTTTAAAGAAATTTTTTCCAAGATGACATATGAGGAACAGAAGTATTATTATCTTGCTAAAACTGCAGCTAAATATGCTAATGGTCGAAAGATAGTAACATGGATCAGAAATAATTTATTTGAGCAGATTTTAAGCAGATATTTTGGCTTAACAGTTGCTTTTGGTTTAACTCAAAGAAAAGAGGCTGTTAAAGAAGGAAAAATACTGGATTTTGAAATAATAAAAGGAAAATCTGATGAGTTTTATTTAGTTTCACTGGATAGAAAATATGATAAAGATATTTATATGAAATTAAATAATTATGGTTATAATGAGTTTAAAGATTTTGTATTTAAAGTTCCAAAACCGAAAATTATAGAAAACTATGACCTCTCCTTAGGCAGTTATTTTGATGAATATGGAAATACTATAGAAGGATCTTCAGGAATTATAAAAAAAGTAATATTTAAAGGAATGAATAGTCATATAACGATTGGAAAATCAGTTCGAGGAGTAGAAAATATAATTTTTGATTTGTGTTCAGATTCTAAAATAAAAATAGAGGAAAGCTCTATTATTTTAAGAGACTTAGCAATTCAGACAATCGGATTAATTGGAAACTCTGAATTGACTATAAAAAGGAATTGCAGAATCACTAATGGATTGATTAGAATTTATAATCATGTTAGAACTTCATCAATAATGATTAATGAGAAATGTACATTTGAGACAAATTTAGAAATTCATGCAAATTCCGGAAAAAAAATAATAATAGGACGCGATTGTATGTTTTCTCATGATATTGATTTATGGGCCGGAGATGGGCATACTATTTTCGATATTAAAACTGGTAAAAATATGAATTCTAATTATGATGACCTTCCTGATTATAAAAATAAAATAATTATAGGTGAGCATGTTTGGGTTGCAAAAGGTGCTTTTATTATGCATGGAACTTCAATAGGTAACGGAAGTATTATTGGTGCAAGAAGTGTAGTTAAGGGAAAATATCCTAATAATTGTACTATTGCAGGTAATCCTGCTAAGTTAGTGAAGTGTAATGTTGTGTGGAGTCGGGAAATGGTTGCAACAGATTCAATCGAACAATATGTTGAAGAAAAATATATATTACTTACGGAGGTATAAAATAATGTAAGTTGTTCCAAGAGTTAAAAATGTTGTTGTTACAGCAGGAGTTAGTGGAATAGGTTTTGAAATAGTAAAAAGATTAATAGATGAAGGTTGTAAGGTCGTAATTTGTGGAAGAAATAGTGAAAAGTTAAATAATGCTCTTTCTAATATTAAATCAAATAGAATAAAAGCCATAAATTTCGACGTTACAGATACTGAAAATATAGATTCATTTTTTCTTGAATGTTATAAAATGTTTGATGACTAAAATCTGGATGCATTAATTAATTGTTCAGGTATAAAAACAACTAACGTGTGTAAGCCGGTCGTAAAAGGACAATATCCAAATAATTGCACTATAGCTGGTAATCCGACAAAAATAGTTAAGAAGAATATTTTAAATATTCAGAAGTTTGAAAATAAATGCTGTACCAACAGTAAAAAAAATTATTGTCGCTGTTGGAGGACGTGGTATATGATAAGTCAAATACAATCATTTTTAGGTGACCGTTGTTATAGTTTTATGTTTAATATGTATAAGTGATTTAATGATTTACTTAAGTCATGTGCAGGTTGTATTTTGACTAAACATGAGGTAATCTTTAATTATATCTACACAGTTGAGGATTACGTTAATAAAAAAGGGCGTTAGAGGTGTTATTATGATTTATATTAATCAAATTAATAAAAAAATTAATGGAAACAAAGCAGTTCTTTCTACTGATATATTAATTGAGAAAGATTTTAACTCAAACATTTTTCCTTTATTTATGGAAGTTGATGCAGAATATGAAAAATATCTTGTGACAGACCGTGCTGATGCAATAGTTGTTGGTATTTTATTATATGCAATGGATCATGGTCATGATATTACTTGTAGAATACCTATAAGTGCGGATTTGAAATTTATGATAGAAAAACAGTTATTTTTTACTTTAAAGAAATATGATGATTCATATTATATTCCTACCATATTTTCTGAAGTTACAAATGAAAAATTAGAAAATGCCGGAGCAGTGGGAACAGGGATTTCTTTAGGTTTGGATTCATTTTGCACTATAGCTGAGTTTTACAATATTGAAGCAGATGATTTACGATTAACTCATTTATTGACTGTAAATAATGGAGCTTTGGGCGGATATTATCAAAATAACAACTGGAATTATTGTGCACAAAAACTTTTAGAAAGAGAAGAAGAAGTGTCTACGAAATTAGGTTTACCTTTAATAAAAGCTAATTGTAATTTGAGTCGATTGTTGACATACAGAACAGATTTTTTTGTTACATATTTGATAGTATTTTTTGTTCTTTCACTCGGAAAGCTTTTTTCAACATATTATGTATCATCAAATGGTGTTGGGTATCATGGATTTAATGTTGTTAAAACAAAAAATACAGATTGTACATTTTATGATTTATTGTTACTAAATGTTTTGAGTAGAAAAAATGGAGTTAAATTTATCAGTGGCGGAGGACAATATGATAGAATCGATAAATTGAGAGTTGTTGCTACTTTACCGCAGGCAAGAGAAAATTTGCAGTCTTGTTTAACTGAGTATTATAATTGTATGAATTGTATGAAATGCAGAAGAAATTTAGTGTCATTAGACGCTTTAGGTTTATTGGATGAGTTTTCTAAAGCGTATGATATTCCGTACTATAAAAAACATCGTAATGAGTATATGGATTGGATGTGTTCTCAAGTAAACAATAATGGTCATGACGCCGAGTTTATAAGGAGTGCATATAATTTAATAAAAAAGAGAGAACCTGAGTATATAAAAAATTTTGAATTAAGTTCAGCTCAGTTTTTTGCAAATTCTGTAGAAATCAAGAGACAAAGAAATGTATATAGAAGTTGTGCAAAATTATTTAGAACATTTATTTCTAAAGATGATGCAGTAAGTAGACTTCGTAATTGGTTTGAATCTAAAAATATACATAATTTAATTATATATGGACCAGGTGATTCTGAGGCAACATTATTTTTGGTAACAATGCAAAATCAATTAGGTTTAAAAATTTCATATATAGTTGAAAACGTACGACCAGGTCAAAAAACAGTTGTTCCACGTTTGCCTGAAAATACAATTGAATATCCTAAATGTGATGCTGTTGTAGTATGTAGTATTGATAAGTCATATTTAATCAAAAGAAAATTGAAAGATTTTGTTAAGGTGCCAGTTTATGAAATATCCACTATTTTATCTTTAGAATGATTGTTTTAATAGATTTATTAAAATTACAAATTTGTAATTTATTTTATTTTTTATTTTTTTTTGTTATAATAATTTAAAGGTAATTATAATATTTTGTATTTTTTTATTAATGGAGGTAAAAAAATGAAGAAATCAATTCAGCGTATTTTATCTGGTTTGACTGCATTTTTAATGATTTGTAGTTATTCAGAAATTAGCAATTCTTTTTTTGAAATAGCAAATTGTTCATATGTATCAGCAGCCGCAAATGAGGTGATAATTTCATCACAGCCTTCTAATGCAGAAGCAATAGTAGGAGGAACTGCAACGTTTGAAGTAAAAGCCACAGGAAGTTCAGAATTAAGCTATCAGTGGCAGGTAGACAGAAAAGATGGAAAAGGATTTGTGAATTCAGGAGCATCTGGAAATAAGACTGCTAAGATGAGTGTTACACCTGTTGCAGCAAATTTTAACGGATATGAATACAGATGTGTAGTAACAGATAAATCAGGAAATAAAGCAATAAGTAATCCAGGAGTCCTGAAAGTAATAAAAATACAGGTA